>NZ_JAOZVW010000154.1 GCF_025869345.1 Sphingopyxis sp. | reverse complement strand
CTTTGCGCCTTTGCGTGAAACCAGAAAAATCTCACGCAAAGGCGCAAAGGCGCGAAGAAGGAAAGAACTGGGTTCCCGCTTGCGCGGGAATGACGAAGGGTGGGGTGGGGACGCCCCGATCTTGCGGCGTGATTTGACGCTTCTTGTTCCCGCGCTGCGCCGCCCGTGACGCTCGCTTGACCGAAAGTTTCAGTTTGCTACGGGTCTTGGACATAACATACCAACGAGCCCTTGGAGAGATCGCCCGATGCACCCCTCAGTCCACGCCGCCGCCCATCCCGACAAGCCCGCGGTCATCGTCGCCGAAACCGGCGAGGCGATCAGCTATGCCGAACTCGATGCGGCCTCGAATCGCGCCGCGCAGCTCTTTCGCGCGCATGGGCTCGGGCATGAGGATGTCGTTGCCTTCATGCTCGACAACACGCCGCATTATTACGGCCTCACTTGGGGCGCGCAGCGTGCGGGGCTGCGTTATGTCTGCATCTCGTCGCGACTGACGCAGGACGAGACCGACTATATCCTCGACAATTCGGGCGCGAAGATGCTCGTCGTCTCGGCGAGTCTCGCGGCGGCGGCGCAGCAGCTCACGACGAAGATCGAGCGCTATGCGATGGGCGGCGACATAGCGGGCTGGCCGAAGATCGAGGACGAGCTGGCGACGATGCCGGTCGAGCGCATCGCCGATGAGCGCGCCGGGGTCGACATGCTCTATTCGTCGGGGACGACCGGCCGGCCGAAGGGCGTCAAGGTTCCGCTGCCCGAGGAGCCGGCGATCGATGCGACGAACAGCCTCGTCATGCTCGCTCATGCCGCCTTCGGGATCGGCGCCGACAGCGTCTATCTGTCGCCCGCGCCGCTCTATCACGCCGCGCCGCTGCGCTGGTCGATGACGGTCCACCGCCTCGGCGGCACCGTTATCCTGATGAAGAAATTCGACCCCGAAGGCGCGCTCGCGGCGATCCAGCATTATCGCTGCAATGCCGCTCAGTTCGTGCCGACGCATTTCGTGCGGATGCTCAAGCTGCCCGACGAAATCCGCGCGCAATATGACGTGACCTCGATGAAGAGCGCGATCCATGCCGCGGCGCCGTGCCCGGTTCCGGTCAAACAGGCGATGATCGACTGGTGGGGTCCGGTGCTGCTCGAATATTATGCGGGGTCGGAGGGCAACGGCATGACCTTCGCCACCAGCCAGGACTGGCTCGCGCACAAGGGCACCGTCGGCCGTGCGCTCAACGGCGTCGTCCATATCGTCGGCGAGGATAACGAGACCGAGGTGCCGGTCGGCGAGGAGGGTGCGGTCTTCTTCGAAAGCGACAGCCTGTTCGAATATCATGACGATCCCGAAAAGACGGCCTCCAGCCGCAATTCGAAGGGCTGGTCCACCCTCGGCGACGTCGGCAAGCTCGACGAAGACGGCTTCCTCTATCTCACCGACCGCAAAAGCTTCATGATCATCTCGGGCGGGGTGAACATCTATCCGCAGGAGATCGAGAATCATCTCGTCACCCATCCGAAGGTCGCCGACGTCGCGATCGTCGGCGGCCCGCACGAGGAGATGGGCGAGGAGGTGATCGCGGTCGTCCAGCCCGCCGACATGGCTGACGCGACCGACGCCTTCCGCGACGAACTCATGGCCTATGCGCGCGAGAAATTGTCGGGGGTGAAGATCCCGCGGCGGATCGACTTCATGGAAGCGCTGCCGCGCCACGACACGGGCAAACTCTACAAAAGGCTGCTGCGCGACCAATATTGGGAGAAGGCGAAGACGGGGGCATGACCGCGCGCGTCGAATTTTTCTTCGACCTGTCGAGCCCGTGGACTTGCCTGGCCTTCCACAATCTGCCCGGTGTGCTCGAACGCACCGGGGCGAGCGCGACCTGGCGCCCGATCCTCGTCGGCGGCGTCTTCAACGCGGTCAACCCGGCCGTCTATGCCGCGCGTGAGCAGACCGACAATCGGCGGATGGATCATAGCTGGAAGGTGCTGAAGGACTGGGCGCGGCTCGCCGGCGTGCCGATGAACTTTCCGTCGAGGTGGCACCCGGCGAAGAGCATCCACGCGATGCGCTTCTGCTGCGCGATCGAGGAGGATCAGGACGCGCTCGCCCGCTTTGCCGGGGCGGCGTTCGCCAGCTATTTCGACCGGCAGGAAAATCTCGACGATCCGGGCGTTCTCGAAGCGGTCGCGAAGGGCGTGGGGCTCGACGGCGCCGCGATCCGCGCCGCCTCGACCAGCGACGCGGTCAAGACGCGGCTGCGCGCCAATACCGAAGAGGTGATCGCGCGCGGCGGCTATGGCTCGCCGACGATCTTCGTCGAGGACACCGACATGTATTTCGGCAACGACCAGCTCCCGCTCGTCGAGGCCGCGCTCAAAAGGACAGCAGAATGAAGGACCGTATCTCGATCACCATGCTGGAGGACGGCATCGCCGACGTCCGGCTGATCCGTGCCGACAAGATGAACGCGCTCGACACCGCAATGTGGTCGGCGCTTGCCGAGGCGATCGACGAATTGAAGGCCAAACCGGGCCTGCGCGTCGTCGTCCTGTCGGGCGAGGGCCGCGCCTTTTGCGCCGGGCTCGACCTTACGAGCCTCAGCGCCGAGCGTGATCCGGGCGCGAGCAGCGCGGGCGGAACGCTGGCCGATCGCACGAGGGGCATCGTCAACAACGCGCAATATGCGGCGTGGGGCTGGCGCGAATTGCCGGTGCCGGTGATCGCGGCGGTGCACGGCGTCGCCTTTGGCGCGGGCAGCCAGATCATGGCCGCCGCCGACATCCGCATCGTCCACCCCGACACGCGCCTCGCGATCATGGAGATGCGCTGGGGCCTCGTCCCCGACGTCGCGGGGATGGCGCTATGGCGGACCCAGGTCGCCGACGATGTGCTGCGCGAGATGATCTATACCAACCGCGAATTTATGGGGTCGGAGGCGAAACTGCTCGGCTTTGCGACACATGTTTCGGACGATCCGCTCGCGAAGGCGATGGAGCTTGCGCGCGTGATCGCGAACAAGAACCCGCACGCGATCCGCGGTGCCAAGCGGCTGTGCAATATGCTCGCCGACGCCAGCGACGCCGAGATATTGCAGGCCGAAAGCGACGAACAGGTCAAGGTCATCCGCACCCCCAACCAGATGGAGGCGGTGATGGCGCATATGGAAAAGAGGAAACCGAACTTCGCGGACTAATCGCCCAGCAGGCTCAGAAACCGCGCCGCATGGTGCCAGTCGGCCTCGCGCCGCGCGCGCGCTTTCTGCGCTTCGCTGTCGGCACCCCAGCGGCGTTCCTGATACAGCTCGTCGAGGCTGACCGCGTCCCACAGCGCCTCGGCGGTAAAGGCCTTCTCGGCAAGGGCGAGCCCGGCGACGAGCGATCCGCCGATCGTCACCAGCGGCGTCAGCGCGGCGAGGCGGAACGGGTCGTGCGCGAGGAGGGCCGCGCGGAGCGCCGCGATCGTCGCAGGCGGCTGATCGACCGGCAGCACGCCTTGGGTCAGCACGAACTCGACGCCGTGGCGCGCTTCGGCCCAGGCGAGCAGCGGATTCCACGCCGCCGCCTGCTCGGTTTGCAATGCCGGGTCGCGGTCGTCGCGGTAGCAGAAGAGGTCGCTCTCTGCATAGGCGGCGATCGGCTCGGCAAAGGCAGCAGGGTCGGGGCTGGCGAGGTCGATCGCGGCGTTGGCGAGGCCGGTCAGCGGCATCGACGCGGGGTCGATATCCTCGCCCTGCGCGTCCCATTCGGCGGCGATCGCCTCGGCCAGCGCCTTGCTCGCCACCGCCAGCGGCGCCCGCTCGGGCGTGCGCACCGGGCGCCCGTCGAGCGCGATGCCCCAGCCGCCACCCTTGGCGACGACATCCGCCTGTTTCCAGAAGCGTTTCATAATTCTTTCGGCGACCGCCAGCGGCGCGCGAGAATGCGCGGCATCACCGCGAAATCGAACACGCCCGCCAGCACGACCGCGACGCCGATCCAGCGGTCGGCGGGCTGCCCCGCGACCGCCCAGACGCCGCGGATCAGCAGGAAGCCGGCGATGATGAAGAGCGCCCCCATCAGGCGCATCGCGGACAGCGCGAAGAAACGCTTTCTGGCAAGGGCGTCGCCCGGCTGGTTCATGCGCTTTTCCCTTCCTCGCCAAGCTGGCGCATCAGATGCGCGAGCGCGCCGTGCCCGCTCGCCTCGATCCCCGCGGCGACGCGCTCGCGTTCGCCCGGCGCCTTGTCCTGCGACAGCTTGAGCGTCGAGCGCCACGCGGTGATCCGCAGCTCGAAGCCGGTGATCGCCCCGGTCATCTGACTGAAGCGCGCGGGGGTCATCTTGGCCCGCGTCCACGGCGGATCGATGCCGACGCGCGCTTCGTGCTCGGCCGACAGCGTGTCGAGCTGTGCAATCAGTTCGGCATCGTCGAGCTTGCGAACCGGACCTTCCATCTCGATCGCGATATAATTCCACGTCGGAACCTGATCGGCGGCGGCATACCAGTTCGCGCTGACATAGGCGTCGGGTCCCTGCACCACGGCCAGTGCGGTTGCCCCGTCCAGATGTTTCGTCAGCCCGTTGCCGCGCGACAGATGGAATTGCAGCGTCGCCGCATCCGCGCTCAGCACCACCGGCGCGTGCGCGACGCGCGGGCCGTCGGGCGTGTCCGCGAAAATCCCGGCAAAGGCGATCTCGCGCACGAACAGTGCGGCCAGGTCGTCGTGCTGCGAACGGAATTTGGGATTGGGATGCATCAACGCGCCTTGGGCGGGCGCGGCCCCTTGGGAGGCGGGCGCTTCGCTGCGGGACGCTTGGCGGCGGGCTTGCCGGTCCCGGCCTTCGCTTTTGGCTTGGGCTTGCCGACATGATCGGTCGGCTTGCTGGTCGCCGTGCGTCCGCGCCGTTCGCCGCGCCGCGCCTTGCGGATTTGCTTGCTGTGCGCCTTGGCGGCCGCCTTTGCCGCAGTTTTCGGCGGCGGGCCCTTGGGGGCGTCGTCGAGTCCGGCCTCGCCGAGCAGCGGGTCGAAGCCGAGCGCGTCGAGGCTGGCGGCGAAATGCTCGGGAACCGGCGCGGTGATGTCGATCGCGCCGCCGTCGGGGTGGTCGATGCGCAGGCGGCGGCTGTGCAGGTGCAGCTTGCGGCTGATCGCCCCGGTCAGGAAGGCGCCCTTGCCGCCATATTTGCCGTCGCCGACGATCGGATGGCCGATCGCCGCCATATGGACGCGAAGCTGATGGGTGCGGCCGGTCAGCGGCTGCAATTCGACCCAGGCGGCGCTGTTTCCGGCGCGCTCGACGATGCGGTAGCGCGTCTTCGACGGCAGGCCCTTGTCGTCGACGTGCATCTTCTCGCCGCCCGATCCGGGCTGCTTGGCGAGCGGCAGGTCGATCTCGCCCTGCGCGATGTCGGGGACACCGACGACGAGCGCCCAATAGGTCTTGCGCGCGCTGCGATTCGAAAAGCTCTTGGCGAAATAGGCGGCGGCGCGCGGGGTGCGCGCGATCAGCAGCGCGCCCGACGTGTCCTTGTCGAGTCGGTGGACGAGCTTCGGCCGCACCGGCCCGTCATATTTCAGCGCGTCGAGCAGTCCGTCGACATGGTGTTCGGTCTTGGTGCCGCCCTGCGTGGCGAGGCCGGGCAGTTTGTTCAGCACCAGCGCGCCCGCATCGCGGTGGATCACCATCGATTCGGCAAGTTCGACATCGGCGTCGGTCAGCGGCCGACCCTTGCGCGCGGGACGCGCGGCGGTCTCGACCGGCGGCGTCGGCATGACGAGCTTTTGCCCCGTTTCGATGCGGTCCGACACGTCGGCCTTCCGGCCGTCCAGCGTCAACTGGCCCGACCGCGCCCAGCGGGCGAGCAGCGCGTGCGGCGTTCCCGGCCGGTGGCGCTTGAACCAGCGGTCGAGGCGGATGCCGTCGTCTTCCTCGGCGATGATGGCATTGTCGATACTCATGCGGGCAGTTGCCGCATCGCGAGCATTCCGGCGCCGCACGCCGCGATGCCGACCAGCACCGAGGCGAGGACATAGGCCAGCGCCTGCGCCGTCTGCCCGCGTTCGAACAGGACCCAGAATTCGAGGCTGAACGACGAAAAGGTCGTGAAACCGCCGAGAATCCCGACGCCGAGGAACAGCCGCGTCGTGTCGCTGCCGCCGCTACGCGCGAGCCAGCCGATGAGCAGGCCCATCAGCAGGCTGCCGGCGATGTTGATCGACAGCGTCCACCAGGGAAAGCCGGGGCCGAGCCGCGCGAGCATGACCTGGCCGGCCAGATGCCGCGCCCCGGCGCCGATCGCGCCGCCGACCATGACTGGGAAAAGTCCGTTCATGCGCCCGCCCTAGCCGCAAAAGCGCGCCGCGAAAAGCGCGCGCATATCTATGGGTCGGGCGGCGCCATAGCGCCCGCGGGCCGCGCGTGCGCCGCACGCCAGTCGGCGGGCAGGTCGAAGCGGCCTTGCCAGATGCCGCGCCGCTTCGCTTCCGCCTGGGCGGCCTCGATCGCATAGGCGTCGCCGGTCGCGACAGCCCAGCCCTGCCGCACCATTTCGGCGCCGAGATCGACCCCATCGGGGTCGGGCTGCGTCCGGCATGATGCCAGGGTGCGGCCATAGCGGTCCTTTGCCGCATAGTCGCAATGAAGCGGGCCGCGCCCGGCGAGCCGTTCGAGCGCGCTGCGGGCGTCGTGGCCGCACGGCCAGCGGCTGCCGTCGGCGCGGGCGCAGTCCTGCCGATATTCGACCGCGTCGATCCCGGTCAGGCGGATCGTCAGCGCGCCGCTGCCCTCCTGCCGCACGCTCAGGCTGTCGCCATCGATGACGCGCACCAGCGGGGCGACGGTCGCGGCGGGCGGCTGGCTGGTCCAGACGGCGACCGCGAGACCCGCGAGCAGAAGCAGCGCGGCGAGCGAACGCAGGCGGCGGCGCCAGCGCATGCGGGTGACGATCGACAGCGGCATGCGTCGCCGCCTGATCCGAGGCGACGCGCTTGGCAAGCGTAAATAAGGGATTGACGAAAAGAACAAACAGGGTCCAAATTGGACCAATCCCGACCATCCGCTTCCCTGCCGTCCCTTGGACAGGATTCCGCTAGGTCCGAATTGGCGGCAAATGGGAACGAACAAAAGGTGAATATGGCCGGAATGACGACATAAGGACACCGGGGCGGAGTGAAGAAAAGAGGGGGATGCGGCATGGAACAGGCAATTCAGATTCGGCCCGGATCGGCGGATTTTCCGCCATCGGCATTCGGGGCCGGCGCCGATGCGGAACCGATACCGGGCGCGGCCTCGTCGCTGGTGCTGGTGGGATCGCGGATGCGCGCCGATGAACTCGCGGCGATGGATCGCGTGCACGTCTCGCGCATCGATGCCGCCGAGGCGGCCGATCGCCTGCGCGCGAGGCCGATCACCGACATTCTCTGGCTCGCATCGAAGGAGGCCATCGAGCCCGAAACCTTCATCGCCCTTTGCGGCGTCGCCGTCGCCAAATCCTGCCGCCTGGTATGCGAGACGCCCCTTGACGCGCTTGACCGGTTGATGGCGGCGGCGCCCGGTGCGCTTCGCGTCGAATGGCTGGTCGATGGCGACGCCACCGATCGCTGCGTCGCGCTGGCCGCCGCGCGGCGCGAATGGCACCGTGCGATGCACGAAGTGACGCGCGACCCGGCGATGGAGCGGATCGACCAGTTGCAGGAAGAGGTGGCGCGCATCTCGCGCCTGCTCGTCGAGCTTGCGGGGCAGTCGCGCGGCGGCCTTCCCGGTACGCCGGCACCCTATGCGCCTGCGAACGAGGGTTTCGGCGACTATACGGGACAGGTTCGCGCGCCGGTGCGCGATTTCGCCGCGATGCCGCGCAGCTTCGTTCCCGAGGAGCGCACGATCGATCGTCAGCGCGCGAAAGCGGTGCGGCGGATGCTGCGCCAGCGGCGGATGCGCGAGCAGTATTTTCCCGCCGACCTTTTCGCCGATCCGGCGTGGGACATGCTGCTCGACCTCTATGCGGCGCGGCTGGAGCGGCAGCCGGTGTCGGTGTCGAGCCTGTGCATCGCCGCCGCGGTCCCCGCGACGACCGCGCTGCGCTGGATCAAGACGATGACCGATGCGGGCCTGTTCCTGCGCGAGGCCGATCCGCTCGACGGGCGCCGCATCTTCATCGCGCTCTCCGAAGGCGCCGCCGACGCGATGACGCGCTATTGCGAGGCGCTGGAGGAATAGGCGGCGCTTGCCAGCGCGAGCGGCTTATGGCAGGGGCGCCTTCCCGCTCGTGGGCATATCGAGGGGGCGCTTAGCTCAGTTGGTAGAGCATCTCGTTTACACCGAGAGGGTCGGCGGTTCGAGCCCGTCAGCGCCCACCATCTTTCCGGCCTAGCCGGCGATATTCGTCTCTCGTTTACGCCGGGCGCTCCACAGGGTGACGAGTCCGACGGCGACCCAGACGACATTGAGCGCGGCATTGGGCAGCGCACCGTGATAGCCCGAATTGACGATGAAGCCGGCGGCGCCGAGGACGTTCATCCCCTGATAGACGCGGCCGCGCGCTTCGAGCTTGCCGAAAGACAGCAGGGCATAGGCGGCGAGAATCAATATGGCCGCCGCCCAGCCTATGACCTCGACCGCGATCTTCAGCGCATCCATGGCTTCCCCCTCGTTCCCGGCGCTCAACGTATCGAGCGCCCTGAATTATCGATAAGGGGCCGGCCTTGGCAAGGCGAAGGCGAGGAGGGGTAAACCCATGCTGAAGCAAGGGCGTCCTTGATTGAAAAGCCGTGTACTCCCGCGAAGGCGGGAGCCTATCTCCGGTGGGCGCAAGATGGAACCGACCGGAGATGGGTCCCCGCCTTTGCGGGGACCCACCGGTGTTTCATGCAGAGTCGATTGCGTTCCGGCAATCAGGCGGCGAGCTTGCGCAGCACGTAGTGCAGGATGCCGCCGTTCATATAATATTCGACTTCGTTCGCCGTATCGATGCGACAGAGCGTGTCGAAGCTGAAGGTCGAGCCGTCCGGGCGGGTGACCTCGACCGTCACCGTCTGGCGCGGCTTGATGTCGGCGACGCCCCGTATCGTGAAGCTGTCGTCGCCGGTCAGGCCCAGCGTCTCGCGAGTCTGGCCTTCGAGGAATTGCAGCGGCAGCACGCCCATGCCAACGAGGTTCGAGCGGTGGATGCGCTCGAAGCTTTCGACGATCACCGCGCGGACGCCGAGCAGGTTGGTGCCCTTCGCCGCCCAGTCGCGCGACGAGCCGGTGCCATATTCCTTGCCCGCGACGACCACCAGCGGCGTGCCGTCGGCCTTGTGGCGCATCGCGGCGTCGTAGATCGGCATGACCTCCTGCCCATAGCGCGACATGCCGCCCTCGATGCCGGGGACCATCTCGTTCTTGATGCGGATATTGGCGAAGGTGCCGCGCATCATCACTTCGTGGTGGCCGCGGCGCGAGCCGTAGCTGTTGAAGTCGGCCTTCGCGACCTGATGCTCCATCAGCCATTTTCCGGCCGGGCTGTCCGCCTTGATGCTGCCCGCGGGGCTGATGTGGTCGGTCGTGATGCTGTCGCCGAGGATCGCGAGCGGCTTGGCGCCGACGATGTCCGACACCGGCGCCGGGGTCATCTCCATCCCCTCGAAATAGGGCGGGTTGGCGACATAGGTCGAACCTGCGCGCCACTGATAGGTATCCGAACCCTCGACCTCGATCTTCTGCCAATGCTGGTCGCCGGTGTAGACGTGGGCATAGCGCGCCTCGAACATGTCGCGGCTCACCGCGCCGGCGACGACGGTCGCGACCTCTTCGTTGGTCGGCCAAATGTCCTTGAGGAACACGTCGCTGCCGTCCTCGGCCTGACCGATCGGGGTGGTGGTGAAATCCTCGATCACCGTGCCTTTCAGCGCATAGGCGACGACGAGCGGCGGCGAGGCGAGGAAGTTGGCGCGCACGTCGGGCGAGACGCGGCCCTCGAAATTGCGGTTGCCCGAAATGACGGCGGCGGCGACGAGGCCGTTCTCGTTGATCGCCTTGCTGATCGGCTCGGCGAGCGGCCCCGAATTGCCGATGCAGGTCGTGCAGCCATAACCGACGAGGTTGAAGCCGATGTTGTCGAGATGCGCCTGCAGCCCGGCCTTTTCCAGATAATCGGTGACGACCTGCGACCCCGGCGCGAGCGAGGTCTTGACCCACGGCTTGGGCTTCAGGCCATAGGCGTCGGCTTTCTTGGCGACGAGTCCGGCGGCGACGAGCACGCCGGGGTTCGAAGTGTTGGTGCAGCTCGTGATCGCGGCGATGGTGACGTCGCCGTCGCCGATGTCGAAATCCTTGCCCTCGACCGGCACGCGCGTCCCCGCCCGCTTATAGGTGTTCGCCATGTCGGCGTTGAACACATCGTCGACTTGCGGCAGCGAGACGCGGTCCTGCGGGCGCTTCGGCCCGGCGAGCGAGGGGACGACGGTCGAGAGATCAAGCTCGAGCGTGTCGGTGAACACCGGGTCGGCGGCGCCGTCGACGATCCACAGGCCCTGCGCCTTGGCATAAGCCTCGACCAGCGCGATATTTTCTTCCGAGCGGCCGGTCAGGCGCATGTAATCGATCGTCTTGTCGTCGACGCCGAAGAAGCCGCAGGTCGCGCCATATTCGGGCGCCATATTGGCGAGCGTCGCGCGGTCGGCGAGCGACAGCGAGGCGAGGCCGGGGCCGAAATATTCGACGAAGCGGCCGACGACGCCCTTGGCGCGCAGCATCTCGGTCGCGGTGAGGACGAGGTCGGTCGCGGTGACGCCTTCCTTGAGGCGGCCGGTGAATTTGAAGCCGACGACCTCGGGGATCAGCATCGACACGGGCTGGCCGAGCATCGCGGCCTCGGCCTCGATCCCGCCGACGCCCCAGCCGAGCACGCCGAGGCCGTTGATCATCGTCGTGTGGCTGTCGGTGCCGACACAGGTGTCGGGATAGGCGACGGTTTCCCCGTCCGCGCCCTCGCTCGACCACACCGCCTGTGCGATATGTTCGAGGTTGACCTGGTGGCAGATGCCGGTGCCCGGGGGCACCGCCTTGAAGTTCGACAGGCTCTTCGATCCCCATTTCAGGAAGTCGTAGCGTTCGCCGTTGCGATAATATTCGATCTCGACATTCTGCTCGAACGCCTTCGGCGTGCCGAATTCGTCGACCATCACCGAGTGGTCGATGACGAGGTGGACGGGGACGAGCGGGTTGATCCGGGTGGTGTCGCCGCCGAGGGTGGCGATCGCATCGCGCATCGCGGCGAGGTCGACGACGCACGGCACGCCGGTGAAATCCTGAAGCAGGACGCGCGCCGGGCGATACTGGATTTCGCGGTTCGAATGCGGGTCCTTCTGCCAGTCGACCAGCGCCTGCACGTCATCGGTCGAGACGGTGAAGCCGCCATCCTCGAAGCGCAGGAGGTTTTCGAGCAGCACCTTCATCGAGAAGGGCAGGCGCGACACGTCGCCGAGCTTTGCCGCGGCCTTGTCGAGCGAATAATAAGCGTAAGTCTTGCCGCCGACGCTCAGCGTCGAACGGGTGCCCAGCGTGTCGTTGCCCGTGGTCGTCATAGGATTAGCAGTCCCCATGTTGGCGCGGCGGGGAATGACGGCCCGATGGCGGAGCGGGAGAGCGAGGCCAGCGAGAGTCGCACGCGCAGGTTTATGTTGGCGCCGCCTTACGCCCAGGCCAAGGAAATGCAAGGGGGGGGGAGACAGTCGATCCCGCTAGACGCTGGTTGCGACGGGGAGCACCGGCGCGGGAGCGAAAGCGCGGACGCGGTTGCGGCCAGCGCGCTTCGCTTCATAGAGCGCCTGGTCGGCATCGCGCAGCAGGCGCGACAGGCCGTCGCCCGGGGCGCCTGCGACGAGGCCGATGCTGGCGGTCGGGCAGAGCGTTGCGGGAATGCGGTCGGCGCAGGCGGCTTGAAGCCCCGTGCGGATCGCCTCGGCAAGTTGCCGCGCGCTCTCGACCCCGGCTCCCGGAAGGAGGAGAGCGAACTCCTCGCCGCCGATGCGCCCCGCGATCGTCCCCGTGGGAGCAATCGCGCGGACATGCGCGCCGAAGGCGGCGATGATCGCGTCGCCGACCGCGTGGCCGTGGGTGTCGTTGATGCTCTTGAAGCGGTCGAGGTCGGCGATCAGCAAGCTGACGGGGCGTGCCTCGTCGGCGCAGCGGCGTAGCATCGCCGCGGCTTTCGCTTCGAACCCGCGACGGTTGAACAGGCCTGAGAGCGGGTCGCCATCGGCTTCCGCGCGAAGTTCGGCGAGCATGTCGATTGCGACCGCGACCATCAGGCTGATCGCCGCGAGGATCGATACCATCGCCTGGCTGAACTGCACCGTCGTCCAGTAAAGCGACTGCTGAAAGCCGACATAATCGTCGAAGCCGCCGCTGAAGGTCAGGATAACGATCGGGCGGATGATGAGGTTTGCGGCCGAAAGCGCCGCGACCCAAAACAGAAGGCGGTCGATCAGGTGCCGCCGCTCGATCGGCCACAGCGCGCGGACGACCATCAGCGCGATGACGCCCGCGCCGAGGCTGATCGTATAGATGCGCGCGGGGATGCTCGGCTGCGCGAGCAGGAACCAGTTGAAAACCGCGGTCGACAGCGCCGCGACGATCGCCATGGCGCGCCAGGGAATCGGCAGACCATAGCGCCCGACGATCGCGGCGGCGAACAGCATTCCGGTGGCGAGGAAGCCAATGTTCGCGGGAAGCCGTTGCAGTTCCATCGGCAGCGCGGGCACGACGTCCTGGAACAGGAAGGCGATGGCGGTGGCAAGATAGGCACCCGCGGCATAGGCGACATAGCGCTCGCGCCGCTGCAGCCACATCAGGAAGAAAGCCGCCGCGAACGCCAGCCCGATCGCCGGATTGAGGAGCGAAATGAAAAGCTGTCCGGTCAATACGTCCTGCCCCAGGTCTCCGCGCGACCCTAGGCGGGGCATGGATAACAAGTAGTTACGACAAGCTCGCGTCCGCCGACAGTGTGTAACGGTTAGGCGGAAAGGTCAGGCGGTGCCGCGAACCGCGAGCCGCACCGGGATGCGGGTGCCGCTGCGGGTGAAGTCGTCATCCTCGAGCGCCATCGCGACGAGCGCTTCGCCCGCCGCGTCGAGGTCGGGCTCGATCGTGGTGAGCGCGGGGTCCGCCATATTGCCGGCGCGGATGCCGTCGAAGCCGATCAGCGCAATATCCTGCGGCACGCGGCGGCCGGCTTCCTTGAGGCCTTGAAGCACGCCGAGCGCGAGCATGTCGCTCGCCGCGAAGATCGCGTCGATGTCGGGGTGCGCGGCGAGCAGCGCGTGCGCGGCGGCGACGCCCTGCGCGTGACGGTCGGCGGCGGCGGGCGGCTCGACGATCGCGGGGGTCATGCCGTGCGCGGCGAGAGCTGCGACGAAACCGTCGCGACGCTCGTCGAACTGGCGCTGCGGCGAGCGTTGCGGCCCGATGAAGGCGAGGCGTTTGCGGCCGCTGGCGACGAGATGCCCGGCGGCGAGGCGGCCGCCGACCTCATTGTCGCTGCGCATCCAGTGGAACGGATCGCCGGGGCTGCCCCAGCAGACGAAGCCAAGGCCGGTGGCCTGTGCCTCGGCGAAATAATCCCACGCGGCGCGGTTGCTGGTGGTGCCGATGACGATCATCGCGTCGGCGAGGCCCGAGGCGACGAAATCGGCGCGGAAATTGGCTTCGCTTTCCTGAAAGGAGACGAGCAGGTTGAACCCGCGCGCCGAGGTCGCGGCGGCGATGCTGCCGAGCAATGCGAAATAGAAGGGGTTGATCGCGCTCCTGTCCTCGCCGGGGCGGCAGACGGTGACGAGCGCGAGCGTTTCGCTGCTCTTGAGCCGCAGCGACGAGGCGTGGCGATCGACGACATAGCCGAGTTCGCGCGCGGCGGCGGAAACGCGCGCGCGGGTTTCGGCGTTGACGCCGGGGCTGTTCCGGAGCGCGCGCGAGACGGTCGATTGCGACACGCCAGCGCGTTCGGCGACGTCGAACGATGTCGGGCGCAGCGTTTTCATGTGCAGTCCGTCTCCCCTATTGCGCCGTCTGTCGCCGCGCGGGTGAAGCTTGTCAATCGGCGAGGCCGTCGAGTGCCAGCAGCGCGAAGCTGGCGAGCCAGTGTTCGCCCATATAGTCGCCGGTGACGTGCGGGAGGGCGGCTACAAGGTGGCGCTCCGCCGCGGCTGTGGCGACGGGGGCGACCGGATGCGTCGGGCCGAGCGCGGATGCGATGGCGCGCCAGCACCAGGCGCGGCTGAGGCTGAGGCCGTCGAGATGGGCGATCTTGCCGTCGCTGCGGTCGGAGACGGTGGCGGGGGTGAAGAGGGTCGCGGGCTGTTCCTGCGCGGCGCGGGGCAGGAAAGCGTCGAACCATGCGGCGAAGCCGTCGCCGAGAACGACGGCCATCAGATGCGCCTCGGTGAGGGCGGAGGAGAGAAATTCGTCGCCGCCGGGCTCCCACGCCTGACAGTCGCGGTCGCCGGCGAACCAGTCGCGGGCGCGGGCGTCGATCAGGGTGACGAGCGCGGGGTCGCGCGGTTCGGCCCAGTGGCGCGCGAGCAGGAGCGCGAAGGCGATGTTGAAATGGGTGCCGACGCGCAAGGGATAGGTGAGCTTGGGCAGGAAGACATGGAAGCGTGCGGCGAAGGCGGCGGCGAGCGGTTCGAGCGCGGCGGCCCAGGGGGCGTCGTGGCGTTCGGCTTCGGCATGGAGCGCGAGCAGCCAAGCCCAGCCGTAGGGGCGCTCGAAGCCCGCCGACATGGGACGCGAGAGGAAGGCGAGTTCGCCCGCGACCTTTTCGGGGACGAGCATTGCGTCGGCGCGGGCGCGGATCTCGGTGGCGACGGGAAGATCGGGAAAGCGGCGCGCGAGGCGGAGGACCTGCCACCAGCCGTGGACACAGCTATGCCAGTCGAAGCTGCCGTGGAAGATCGGGTGATGCGCGCGCGGCGGCTTCGCATCCTCGGGGCCGTTGAGGACGAGATCCATCTTGTAGGGATATTCGCGGCCGAGGTGCGACAGGGTCGCGGTCGCGAAGCGGGTGGCGTGGTCGGGTGTGAGGTGCATTGAAATCCTGTCGTCGTCATTGCGAGCGGAGCGAAGCAATCCAGGGCGGTTTACGCCTGCTCTGGATTGCCGCGTCGCTTCGCTCCTCGCAATGACGATTAAAAGGCGAGCAGCCAGATAAACATGATGTTCGCGGCGAGCAGCGGCACCGCGGTGCCGATCTGTGCCTTGATCACGCCATAGGGGCTTTTGAGTTCGAGCAAGGCCGCGGGGACGAGGTTGAAGTTCGCCGCCATCGGAGTCATCAGCGTGCCGCAGAAGCCCGCGAGCATGCCGATCGCCGCGACCACCGCGGGATCGCCATGATATTGCTTGATCAGCAAGGGCAGGCCGACCGCGGCCATCATCACCGGGAAAGCGGCGAAGGCATTGCCCATCACCATGGTGAAGAAGGCCATGCCGAGCCCGAAGGCGAGCACCGCGCCGAACAGACTGCCTTGCGGGATCGCGCCGCCGATCAGGGTGCCGACGACCTCGCCGACCCCGGCGAGCGCGAAGACCGCGCCGAGGCTGGCGAGCATCTGCGGCAGGATCGCCGCCCAGCCGACCGCGTCGAGCAGGCGGCGTCCCTGCTGCGCGGGAAGCAGGAGCGGGGGCTTGAAGCGCGCCATGCCGACGCCAAGCGCGATCAGCACGCCGATCGCGAGCGAGATCAGGGTCGCCTGCTTGGGGTCGGCGAGGCCCGGCACATATTTGAAAAGAAAGGTGCCCGCGAGCGCGACCGCGGGGATGATCAGCGCGACGAGGAGCAGGAAATTGCCGTGGCGCGCGGCGCGTTCGGCCTGCACCTCGGCGGATACGTCGCCGCCGGGGGCGCGGCCGATCTGGCCGGTGCCCGCGATCGCGACGAGTGCGAGGACGAGCAGGCCGTTCTGGAAATCGGTCAGATAATCGCCGCCGAGCATCGAGAGCGCGAGGAGGCCCCAGAAGGCGGCGTTGCCGAAGCGTTTCGGGTTGGTGCGGTCGTAGAGGCCGAGCAGCGCGAAGAGCGCGAAGGTCCAGCCCGCGAGAATATAGACGAAGTCGAGCGTGATCATGCGCCCGCCTCCCGTCCCTGCATCCGCTTTTCGAGGCGGCGGAGGCGGACGCCGTGGATCAGGAAGGCGGTGATCGCGGTGGGGATCGCCCAGAGCGAGAGGTGCAGCGGCTCGATGCTGTAGCCATAGGTTTCGAGCAGGCCCTTCATCAGCAGGATCGAGCCGATGGCGAGGAAGATATCTTCGCCGAAGAAGAGTCCGACATTGTCGGTCGCAGCGGCGAAGGCCTTGACCTCCTCGCGCTGGTCGTCGGTGAGGGCGTCGTTCTTTGCCTCCGCCGCCGCTTCGGCCATCGGTGCGACGAGCGGGCGCACGGTCTGCGGGTGCCCCGCGACCGACGTGAGGCCAATCGCCGCCATCACTTGGCGCAGCAGCAGATAGGAGGCGAGCAGGCGGCCGAGCGTCGCGCCCTTCATGCGATCGATCAGGCTGCGCGCGTGCTGTTGCAGCCCATAGGCTTCGAGCAGGCCGATGACGGGAAGGACGATCCAGACGATCGAGACATAGCGCGTGTCGTTGAACGCCTTGCCGAAAGCGGCGACGATCGCGGTGACGTCGAGCCCCGCGGCGAGCCCGGTCGCGAGGGCGGAGGCCATGATGACGAGCAGCGGATTGAAGCGGAGCACGAAGCCCGCGATGATGATGACGATGCCGATCAGGACGAGCATCGGGTGCGCCTCCCGTTTTGGCTTGAAAAGGGTTCACGCGGAGACGCGGAGGCGCGGAGAAGGAAGAAAAGAGAGGAGGGAAAATTCGCGCAGAGGCGCAAAGAGCGCAGAGAAAGCGATCTTGAATATCGTGTGTTCCCCCGCGAAGGCGGGGGTCCATCTCCGGCGGACGCGAAATGGAACCGGCGGGAGATGGGTTCCCGCCTTCGCGGGAACACACGGCTTTTATCCTCTGCGCTCTTTGCGCCTCTGTGCGAATCCAATTCTCCGCGCCTCCCCGTCTCCGCGTGAACTTTATTCATTCCGGTGCCCCCGCTTCGCCATAGCCGCCGCCGCCCGGGGTTTCGATCACGAAGGCGTCGCCGGCGCCGAGGGTGGTGCTGCCCGTTGCGGCGAGCATCTCGATACGGCCGTCGGCGCGTTCGACCCAGTTGCGGCCCGGTGCGCCGTCCTCGCCGCCCGCGAGACCGGCGGGGGGTATCTTGCGGCGGTTTGCGAGGATGTTCGCGGCCATCGGTTCGCGGAAGCGGATGCGGCGGGTGGCGCCGTCGCCGCCGTGCCAACGGCCGCGGCCGCCCGAACCGTGGCGGATCGAGAATTCCTCGACGATGACAGGGAAGCGCGTCTCCATCACCTCGGGATCGGTCATGCGGCTGTTGGTCATATGGGTCTGGATCACGGCGGTGCCGTCGAAGCCCGGCCCGGCGCCCGAGCCGCCCGCGATCGTCTCATAATATTGGCGCGTTTCGTCGCCGAAGGTGAAATTGTTCATCGTCCCCTGCGCCGGAGCCATGGCGCCGAAGGCCGCGAACAGCGCGTCGGTGATGACCTGGCTCGTCTCGACATTGCCCGCGACGACGGCGGCGGGATAGCTGGGGGACAGCATCGAATCCTGCGGCACGATCAGCGTGACGGGGGCAAGGCAGCCCTCGTTCATCGGGATCGGATCGTCGAGCATGGTCCTCAGCACATAGAGGACGGCGGCGCGGACGACGGGCATCGGCGCGTTGAAATTGTCGGGGAGGGTCGGCGACGAGCCGGTGAAGTCGATGGTGACGTGGCGCGCCTCGCGATCGACGCGGACGGCCACCGCGACCTCGGCGCCATTGTCCATCGCATAGCGGAACCGGCCGTCGCTCAAACGGGCGATAAGCTGACGGACGGCGGTTTCGGCCTGTGCCTGACCGTGCGCCATATAGGCGGCGACGGTGGCGGCGCCGTGCGCGGTGCTGAGCTCGGCGAGCGCGCTGGCGCCGCGCTGGCAGGCGGCGACCTGCGCCTTGAGGTCGGCGATGTTGAGCGCGGGGTTGCGGGCGGGCCATGCGCCGGCGGTCAGGTGCGCGTGGACCTCGGCATCGAGGAAATTTCCGTCGTCGACGATCAGGCGGTTGTCGAAGAGAATGCCTTCCTGATCGATGCTGGTGCTGCCCGGTGGCATCGAGCCGGGGGCGATGCCGCCGAGGTCGGCGTGATGGCCGCGCGCGGCGACGAAGAAGGCTGGTTCCGGGGCTTCGACGAAGACCGGCATGATGACGGTGATGTCGGGGAGGTGGGTGCCGCCGTCATAGGGGGCGTTGAGCGCATAGGCGTCGCCGCGCCGGATGCCGCGGCCGTCGTTGGTTCTTTGGCGGAGGATGGTGCGGACGCTTTCGCCCATCGAGCCGAGGTGCACCGGCATGTGCGGGGCGTTGGCGACGAGGCGGCCTTCGCCGTCGAAGATCGCGCAGGAGAAATCGAGCCGTTCGCGGATGTTGATCGACGAGGCGCTGTGCTGAAGCGCGCCGCCCATCTCCTCGGCGATCGCCATGAACAGGCTGTTGAAGATTTCGAGGCGGATGGGGTCGGGCTGCGTTTCCTCTCCCCTCCTCTTCAGAGGAGGGGCAGCGAGACTTGGTCCGGCGGAGCTGGGCCTAGTCGCAGCGGGGTGGTGCGAGCCGCCTTGCGCGCTGTCGCGCGCCACCACCCCCAACCCCTCCTCTGAAGAGGAGGGGCTTTTTGAGAGCCGCAGCGTTCCCTCGCGCTCGACCGTCGCGGTCCAGCCGGGTTCGATTACGGTGGTCGAGAGCGGATCGATGACGATCGCCGGTCCCGTGACGCTGCGGCCGGGGGCGAGGGTGCTGCGCTGGTGGAGGGGGACGTCGTGCTGCGCGCCGTCGAGCCAGGCGGTGGCGATTTCGGCAGCGCTCCCGGCTGTCGCGGCGGGAGGCGGCAGCGCCGGTGGAGCGTCGCCCGCTTCGGTCAGTTCGACGCGGATGCGGTCGATCACCAGATCGGCGTGCGGAGCGTAGCCGAAGCGCTGGCGGAAGGCGGCGGCGAAGGCCCGCGCGACCTCTTGCGGCGAGGCGAGCGGGAGTTCGATCGCATTGTCGCTGTCGGCGAGGCGAACGAAAAGCAGGGTTTCGCGGGTGGTTTGGGCGCCGGGTGCGAGGTCGGCGCGGGCCTGAGCAGAGAGGTCGGCTTCGGCGGCGGCGAGGGCGGTGGCGCAATCGTCGCCGAGCGGGAGCGCGAGGGTGCGCTCGCGGATCGCCGAGGGCCTCGCGAGGCCCATGCCATAGGCGGACAGCACCCCGGCGAGCGGGTGGAGCAATATCTCGTCGATGCCGAGCGCGTCGGCGACGAGGCAGACATGCTGGCCCGCGGCGCCGCCGAAACCGACGAGGCTGTAGCCCTGCGTCAGATCGTGGCCGCGCGCGATGGTGATGCGCTTGATCGCGTTCGCCATCTGCTGGACCGCGATTCCGAGCAGGCCCTCGGCGAGAGCTTCGGGGGTGATGGTGCCGATCTCGGCGGCCATGGCGGCGAATTTCTCCGCGACCACCGCGCGGTCGAGCGGCTGGTCGCCGTTCGGGCCGAAGAGTTTCGGGAAATGATCGGGCTGGATCTTGCCGAGCAGGACGTTGCAGTCGGTGACGGTCAGCGGCCCGCCGCGGCCATAGGCGGCGGGGCCGGGGTTGGCGCCCGCGCTTTCGGGGCCGACGGTGAGGCGCGCGCCGTCCCAGCGGCAGATCGAGCCGCCGCCCGCTGCCACCGTGTGGATGCGCAGCATCGGCGCGCGGATGCGGGTGCCCGCGACGATGGTTTCGTTGTCGCGCTCCAGTCGCCCGGCGTAATGGCTGACGTCGGTCGAGGTGCCGCCCATGTCGAAGCCGATCAGGCGGGTCTTGCCCAAAGGCGCGGCGCCGCCGACCATGCCGACGATGCCGCCCGCGGGCCCCGAGAGGATCGCGTCGCGCCCATGGAAGGCCGACGCGGCGGCGAGGCCGCCCGAGCTTTTCATGAACTGCGGGTCGGTGCCGCCCGCAAGCTGGGCGCAGAATTGATCGACATAGTGACGCAGGACGGGCGAGAGATAGGCGTCGGCGAGCGTCGTGTCGCCGCGGCCGATGAGCTTGATCAGCGCGCTGACGTCGTGGCTGGTCGAGATTTGCGCGAAGCCAAGCTCGCGGGCGATGGCGGCGAGGCGCTGTTCGTGGGCCGGATAGCGATAGCCGTGCATGAGGACGATCGCGATGCTGGAAAGGCCGCGGCCGCGCGCGGCTTGCAGCGACCGGCGCGCGGCATCTTCGTCGAGCGGAACGAGGATATCGCCTTCCGGGCTCACGCGCTCGGCGATTTCGGCGACCATCGCGTGCGGCGGCGGAATGCGATGCAGCGCGCGCGCGAAGAGGTCGGGGCGGTCCTGATAGCCGATCGTCAGCGCGTCGCCGAAGCCCCGCGTGATCGCGAGCAGGGTCGGCTCGCCCTTGCGTTCGAGGAGGGCGTTGGTCGCGACGGTCGATCCCATGCGGATCGCGAGCGGCGGCAGCGGGCCTTTGCCCGCGCCGGTCAGGTCGCGGATCGCGCCCACGGCGGCGTCGCCGGCGCGCGCGGGGTCTTCGGACAGATATTTGGCGGTGACGACGGTGCCGTCGGGGCGCCGGGCGACGACGTCGGTGAAGGTGCCGCCGCGATCGATCCAGATGTGCCAGCGCGCGTCAGGCGGCATCGTCGGGCCAGCGCAGCGTGATGGAAAGGCGGTGGCCGGCGGCGGTACGGGTCCAGCTTCCCTTGAGCTGGCGTTCGATCAGGGTGCGGATGAACCGGGTGCCGAAGCTTTCGCTTTCGACATGCGGGGTCTCGGCGAGCCCGGTTTCGACCCAGTTCAGTTCGATCATGCCGTCGTCCTGCCGCCAGTCGACCGCGAGGTCGCCGGTGCCCGACAGCGCGCCATATTTGACGCTGTTGGTCACGAATTCATGGACCGCCAGCGAGATCGCCTGCGCGCCGTCGTCGTCTAGCCGGACTTCGGGGCCGTCCAGCGCCGCGATCCGCTCGGCGGGCCAGCCCGCTACCTCGAGCTCGCGGCGTATGATGCGGCCGAGTTCGACGCTGCTCACCGCGCCGGTGACAATCATCTGCTTGGTTTCCGACAGCGCGCGCATCCGGCCGTCGAAGCGCGTCTCGAAATCTTCGAGGCTTGTCGATTCGCGCAGCGTGATCCGTGCGAGCGCGCTGATGCGGGCGAGGGCGTTCTTCATCCGGTGCGCCATCTCGCCGATCATCAGTTCGCGATCCTCGGCATGGCGCGCCTGCTGCTCGGCGAGCGCCTGCGCCGCACCGACGCGGCGCTGCTGGACGCGGTGGAGCTGGGTCGCGAGCAGCGCGAGCGCGAGCCCGAACAGGAAGATGCCGAAGGGGCGGCCGAGCCGTTCGAACTGGCGGCCGTAGGAGATGCGCATCGTCCAAACCCGATCGGCTACGCGTAGCTTTTCGGTGTGCGTGTCCCAGCCCATCGTTCCGTGGTGGAAGGCGAGCGGCGCCGAGGGGCCGTCGCCCGCATAGATCTCGACGCCGCGGATCGTGGCGAGCTGCGATCCGAGGACCGCGGTGAACAGGTCGGTGGTGCGGAAGGGGGCGTAGACGAAGGCTTCGATCGGCCGTTCGGTCGATCCCGCCACGGGCGGCGCCCCGGCGGCATAGATCGGAAGATAGACGAGGAAGCCGGACTGTTTTTGCGTCGCCCCGTTTTCCTGCTGTAGCCGCACAAGGCCGCTCGCGGCGGGCGCGCCGGTCTGCCAGGCGCGGCGCATCGCCTCGCGCCGGACCGGCTCGCTGTACATGTCATAGCCGAGCGCGTTCTTGCGGCGCGGATTATAGGGTTCGATGAGGACGATGGGAAAGCCGACCGGCTGGCTGGTCGCGGGCCATACCTTGATCTCGCGCCCGTAATTCTCGCGCAGCATCGCTTCGGCGGCCGCGGGGGTGCTTTGCCGGATCGCCACGGCGATGCCGATCCCTTCCATGCCGGGCGCGCGCTCCTCGGGCCGCAGCGCGGCGATATAGGCGCGGATGCTTGGCCCATGGGTGGCGGGTGCCGACTGATAGAGGGCGCGCACCCCCTGGAGCACCGCGACATGATCGCGCAGCCGCATGTTGACCTGCATCGCAACGCGATCGGCGAGGTCGGCATCCTCGGCCTGATTGTAAAGAAAGCTGGCGGCTGCGGCGACGAGCGTCGCGAGCAGGATGACGAGGCCGACGAAGCGGACGAGCAGCGCCACAAGCCGATCTGCCCAGGTCGAAGGGCGCATTTTTGCGAATCCTGCCTGATGGCTGCCGTGGCAGCGTTCCCCCTCC
This sequence comes from Sphingopyxis sp., assembly GCF_025869345.1. GTDB lineage: Bacteria > Pseudomonadota > Alphaproteobacteria > Sphingomonadales > Sphingomonadaceae > Sphingopyxis. The sequence continues at coordinate 957 of NZ_JAOZVW010000154.1, read as the reverse complement.
GGCGGCGACCTTATTCACGGAGCGAAGACGATGGCAAGATGATTTCGCGGCCATTCCGGCGATGGCGGCCGTTGCGCCGGGCCGGCTTTCGCTTATGCTCCGGCTGGAGCCGACAGAGAGGGAATTCGATGATCATCTATGGTTCGATCGTCTCGCCGTTCGTCCGCAAATTGCTGGGCTATCTCGGCGAGAAGGGGATCGAGTTCGAATTGCAGGGCGTGGGGATCGGCGACCCCGATCCGGGATTTCGCGCGGCGTCGCCGCTCGGCAAGATGCCCGCGATGGACGACGATGGCTTCCTCCTCGCCGATTCGAGCGCGATCATCCATTATCTGGAAGCCAGGCATCCCGAGCCGCCGTTGATCCCGGCCGACCCGCAGGAGCGCGGGCGCGTGATCTGGTGGGAGGAGTTCGGCGATACGGTGTTCGCGGCGTGCGGCGGCAAGATGTTCTTCAACCGCATCGTCTCGCCGAAATTCCTCGGCCGCGAGGGCGATCTCGCCGCCGCGGCAGAGGCCGAGACCGAAGAGTTGCCGAAACTGCTCGCCTATCTGGAGAGCGCGATTCCGGCCTCGGGCTATCTCGTCGGCGACCGGCTCACACTCGCCGACCTGGCGGCTGCCTCGCCGCTCGTGAATCTGCGGCATTGCGGGTCGTGCATCGACGCGGCGACGCATCCGCGGATCGCGGCGTGGAGCGAGGCGATCCTGTCGCGGCCGAGCCTGGCCCCGTGGATCGCGAAGGAAGAGCGGATGATGGCGAAGGTGCTGGCGGCCTGAGATTAGGGATTTGCGCCTATTCCTCATCGTCATCCCGGACTTGATCCGGGATCCATTCAATTGGCGCTGAGAGAATGGATCCCGGATCAAGTCCGGGATGACGAAGGGAGGGGGCGCATTGGACGAAGGGCGGGGCGCATAGCGGGGCTCACAATTTCGTCCTTCCCGCGACAGCGGG
>NZ_JAOZVW010000153.1 GCF_025869345.1 Sphingopyxis sp. | reverse complement strand
CTTCGCTCGGGCCGCGGCCGGGCTGGTCGGTGTCGCCGCCGCCCGGAGTTCCGGGGATTTCCTGCGGCTGGCCGGCGGGGTCTTCGAGCGGGGCCGGCTGGACCGGCTTTTCGGGGGGCGACTGCGGCTCGATCGTGTCGGGCTTGGGTTTCGGAAGCGGGTCGGGGGCGGCGGTCATGGTGATTCTCCTCAGGTGGATCAACGAACCGGCGCGGCGCATGTTCCGGCGCCCGGACATGGCGCAAGGTCCGCCCTTGCCCTTGGCCGCGCGTCTGCTATAGCCCCGCGCGGCCCGCACGGGCGTGCGCGGCAGCGCGCGATTTCGTGCATCCGGCCGAAAGCTCTCAGCGGGCGTGGCGGAATTGGTAGACGCGCTGGTTTTAGGTACCAGTATCGCAAGATGTGGGGGTTCGAGTCCCTTCGCCCGCACCACGCTCCGCGAGCTTCGACCGGACATAGGGGAACGCCGCCTTTCGGGCGGGGTTCATCGATATGAGATTTTGAGCAAGGATAAGACCAAGGCAATGAAGACCGTCGAAACGCTGAACGAAGGCCTGAAGCGCGAATATCGCCTGACCATCACCGCGAAGGATATCGACGCGCGCGTCGATGACGAAGTGAAGGCGATCGCGCCGACCGTGCGGATGCCCGGCTTCCGCCCCGGCAAGGTGCCGCCGAACCTGATCCGCAAGATGCACGGCGAGGCGCTGAACGCCGACGCGCTCAACAAGGCGATCGACCAGGGCGTCAAGGACCTGATGGCGAAGGAAAAGCTGCGCCCGGCGCTGCAGCCCGGCGTGACGCTCGCCGACGGCTATGAGCGCGGCAAGGATGCCGAGCTGACCGTCGCGCTCGAAGTGCTGCCCGACATCGCGACCCCGTCGATCGACGGGCTGAAGCTCGAACGGCTGACCGTCCCCGCCGACGACAAGGCGGTGATGGCGAAGATCGAGGAATTCGCGGCGCAGATGAAGCGCTTCGAAGATGCGCCGAAGACCAGGAAGGCTGCCCAGGGCGACCAGGTCATCATCGACTTCGCGGGCAGCGTCGACGGCACCCCCTTCGACGGCGGCACGGGTGAGGACATGGCGGTCGAGATCGGCTCTGGCCAGCTCATCCCCGGCTTCGAGGACCAGCTCGTCGGCGTCAAGACCGGCGACGAAAAGGTGCTGAAGGTGACGTTCCCGGATGAATATCCGGTCGAAAACCTGAAGGGCAAGCCTGCCGAATTCGCCGTGACGGTGAAGGAGGTGAAGGTTCCGGCCGCGTCGAAGATCGACGACGAGTTCGCGAAATCGCTCGGCCTCGAAAGCCTCGACAAGCTCAAGGAGCTGATGAAGGACCAGGTCGAGCAGGAACTGAACGGCCTGACCCGCACCTATATGAAGCGCAAGCTGCTCGACCAGCTCGCCGCTGCCCATGACTTCGACGTGCCGCCGACGATGGTCGAGGCCGAGTTCGGCCAGATCTGGCAGCAGCTCGAGCATGAAGCGAGCCACGAGGAAGACCCCGAGGCGGCGAAGGCCGAACTCGAAAAGGATCGCGACGAATATCATGCGATTGCGGTGCGCCGCGTCCGCCTGGGCCTGCTCCTTTCGGAAATCGGCCAGGCGCACGGCGTGCAGGTGTCGAACCAGGAAATGCAGCGCCTGATCATGCAGGCGGCGCAGCAGTATCGCCCTGAGGATCGCCAGCGCTTCGTCGAATATGTCCAGCAGGACGCGCTCGCCGCCGCGCAGCTCCGCGCCCCGCTCTATGAGGACAAGGTCGTCGACTATCTGTTCGACAAGGCCGAGGTCACCGACCGCGAAGTGACGCGCGAGGAGATCGAGGCGGCGATCGAAGCCGACGATGACGGGCACGTCCATGGTCCGGGCTGTGGTCACGACCATGACCATGATCACAAGCCGGCCAAGAAGGCCGCCGCGAAAAAGCCCGCCGCCAAGAAGGACGCGGTGAAGGAAGAAGCCAAGGCCGAAAAGGCCCCGGCGAAGAAGGCCGCCGCGGCAAAGGCCGAAGATAAGCCCGCGGCGAAGAAGGCCGCACCGGCCAAGGCCGCGGACGAGAAACCGGCCGCGAAGAAGGCTCCGGCCAAGAAGGCGGTGGCGAAGAAATAAGCTTCGGCTAACGATCAGTAAAAAGGCCGGGTGGAGTGATCCATCCGGCCTTTTTTTGTCTTTCGTAGATGCTGGGTTCCCGCTTTCGCGGGAATGACGAAGTGGGGAGATGCCACGATTGCTTCTTGGGGCATGTCACGTTTCTCATTCGCTCTACCCCTCGTCATTCCCGCGAAAGCGGGAACCCAGTTCAACCTAGCGGGTCGAAACCAAAGTCCTCTGCAAGGTCGCGCCAGTCCGGGTTGTCCGTCTCGATCAATTCCAGCTTCCACGCGCGGTTCCATTTCTTGATCCGCTTTTCGCGCTGGATTGCGGCATCCATCGTCGCGTGTTGCTCGAACCACATGAGGAATTTCACGCCATATTCGCGGGTGAAGCCGGGGATCAGGCCTTCGCGATGCTGGTGGATGCGCTGGAGGAGGTTGGAGGTGACGCCGGTGTAGAGCGTGCCGTTGCGGCGCGATGCGAGGAGGTAGACGGTCGGGCCGAACTCCTGCCGCATGGAGGGCGCTACTGGGTTCCCGCTTTCGCGGGAATGACGAGGATGGGGATCGGCATCCTCAGATCACGTCCATATTATAACAATGCCAGCTAAAGATCGCCGCCGAGCCGCGATGGGGGCGCCACGGCTCGGCCAGTTCGCGCGCCTGCTTTTCGCTCGGCCGGGCGCCGAGGCCGAGGATGCGGCCGACGGCTTCCTGCACCGCAAGGTCGCCCGCGGGCCAGATGTCGGGACGTCCCTCGGCGAAGAGCAGGTAGATTTCGGCCGACCAGCGGCCGATGCCCTTGACCTGGGTGAGCAGGGCGATCGCTTCCTCGTCGTCGGCGGGGAGGGCGTCGAAATCGAGTTCGCCGTCGAGGACGAGCTGCGCGAGGCTCTTGGTATAGCCCTGTTTCTGTCCCGACAGGCCGCAGGCGCGCAGCGCGTCGAATTCGGCGGCGGCCATCACTTCGGCCGGGCATCCCTCGCCGAAGGCGGCCTCCAGCTTGTTCCAGATCGAATTGGCGGCGGCGACGCTCACCTGCTGGCCGACGATGGTGCGGAGCAGGGTGGTATAGCCGCGCTCGCGGATGCGCGGCGGCGGATAGCCGGCATTGCCGAGCGCGCGCGCGAAATTGGCGTCGATCGCGGCGATCGCATCGATTCCCGCATTCAACTGCTCCTGACCGAAGCTCATCGCGATATTCTCCTTTTGTTCGCATCGCTTCCGTAGCAGCGCTTGATTTGGCGCGCAACGCGCGACATAGGCCATCCGAATCAAATGATGTGAGGACGAGCATGGCCAAGCTGATTGTGGTGACGCGCGACGGAAGCGAGCATGAAATCGAAGGCGACACCAGCCTGACCGTGATGGAGAATATCCGCGACGCGGGCTTCGACGAGCTGCTCGCGCTGTGCGGCGGCTGCTGTTCGTGCGCGACCTGCCATGTCCATGTCGAGGACGGCAACAAGGATGCGATGCCGGCGATGAGCGAGGACGAGAACGACCTGCTCGATTCGACCACCGACCGCGACGGCAACTCGCGCCTGTCGTGCCAGATCCCGTTCAGCGACGCGCTCGATGGCCTGCGCGTGCGGATCGCACAGGAAGACTAAAACATCGTCATTGCGAGCGCAGCGAAGCAATCCAGAGTGTGCGTAAACCGCTCTGGATT
>NZ_JAOZVW010000152.1 GCF_025869345.1 Sphingopyxis sp. | reverse complement strand
CGATATTAAGGCTCAACCATCAATCTTTTCGGGTTCATTGCTTGCGAAGCGTACCAATCCAGTGCGGTCTATCAACAGGTTGGATTTCTTCGATTCGCTCGCAATGACGGAGCGAAGGAGTTTCATGCCTCCCCTTCCCCTTCCGGCAGTTCGAGGCGGGGAAAGATGGGGACGGGCTGGCCCAGCGCGAAACCGCTCGCGGCGAGCTGGGCGAACCAGTCCCGGTCGGCAAGCGCCGCGAAATCGCGTGCGTCGGCGGCGATGCCCATCTGGTCGAGCAGCGTGTCGGCGGCGGCGGGCACCACCGGACGGATCGCGATCGCAAGCGTGCGCACCGCCTGGAACAAAGTCATCAGCACCGCGCGCATCCGCTCGGGATCGCTCTTGCGCAGCGCCCACGGCGCCTGCGCGTCGACATATTGGTTGCAGGCGAAGACGGCGCGGATCCAATCCTCGATGCCGACCGAGAATGCGAGCTGCTCGAATTCGCGCGGCAGGCGTTCTTCGGCCATCGCGAGCAGGTCGGCGAGCAGGTCGGCATCCTCCTGCGACTGCGTGTAATCAATCGAAAGCTTGCCATCGAGATTCTTGAAAATCATCGACAAACTTCGCTGAGCCAGATTGCCGAAACTGTTCGCGAGGTCGGCGTTGGCGGTGCGCACGATCGCTTCGGCCGAATAGCTGCCGTCCTGCCCGAAGCTGACTTCGCGCAGCAGATAATAGCGCAGCGCGTCGACCCCGAAGCGCTCGGCCAGTTCCATCGGATCGACGACATTGCCGAGCGACTTCGACATCTTCTCGCCGCGGTTGAGCAGGAAACCGTGGCCGAAGACCTGTTTGGGCAGCGGCAGATTGGCGCTCATCAGGAAGGCCGGCCAGTAAATCGTATGAAAACGCACGATATCCTTGCCGATCATATGGATGTTCGCGGGCCAGAATTTGCCGAAATCGCCATCGGGATCGGGGTAGCCGAGCCCCGAAAGATAAGTGGTCAGCGCGTCGACCCAGACATACATGACATGCCCCGGTGAGCCCGGCACCGGCACGCCCCAGTCGAAGCTGGTGCGCGAGACGCTGAGATCCTTGAGCCCGCCCTCAACAAAGCGCAGCACCTCGTTGCGGCGGCTTTCGGGGCGGATGAAATCGGGCTGGTCGGCGTAGAGCGCGAGCAGCTTGTCCTGATAGTTCGACAGGCGGAAGAACCAGCTTTCCTCGACCGTCCATTCGACGGGGGTGCCCTGCGGCGACAGGCGAACGCCTCCTTCCCCGTCGGTCAGCTCGTCTTCGTCGTAGAAAGCCTCGTCGCGGACCGAATACCAGCCCTCGTAGCGGTCGAGATAAAGGTCGCCATTCGCTTCCATCGCCTGCCAGATCGCCTGCGACGCCCGGTGATGCGCGGGATCGGACGTGCGCATGAAATTGTCATAGCTGATATTCAGTCTGGCATACATCTCACGGAAATATCCCGACATTTCATCGGCAAGATCGATCGTTTCGCGGCCCTGATTGCGCGCCGTCTGAAACATCTTCAGCCCATGTTCGTCGGTGCCGGTGACCAAGCGCACGTCGCGGCCGCGCGCGCGCTGAAACCGCGCCATCACGTCGGTGGCGATGGCTTCATAGGCATGGCCGATATGCGGGCGGCCGTTGGGGTAGCTGATGGCGGTGGTGATATAGAAAGGCTCGGACATGCGCGCGCCTTAGCGGGTGCGGGGCGCGAGGGGAAGCGTCCCGTCGCCCCGCGCGGTTGTTGGCGGTTTGCGCAGCGGCGAAGGGCAAGGACGACGACGGCCCCCGGCTTCGCGGGGGCGACGATCAAGCCTTGGGCGCCAGTTCGGCGAGGCAATTGCCGATCTCGAAGCCGACCATCGACCCGTCATAGGAACCGCGGACCGCGTCGCGCACGGTGCGCTGCACCCGGTCCCACGCGGCGAGCACCGGTGCGATCTCGGCGACCGGGCGCTCGCGCGCCAGCCGTGCGAGCAGGCCGGGAACGATATCGATCACCAGTTCGAGCCGCGCGCGATTGCTCGTCCCGCCGACCTCGCGCGCGAGCGCCTCGCGCAGGCGATTGCCGGGGTCGCCGCCGGCCGCGATCGCAAGCAGCTTTGCCTCCATCGCCGCGACGTCGCTGTCGATCAGCGCGAGCGCCTTGCCGGGCACGCCGCCCGAGGCGGCGACGATCGCGCGTAGCTCCGCCCTGTCGGTCATCGGGCGCAGCACGTGCAGCCACGCCGTCATGACGTCATGATCAACTGGTTGAAAACGCAGGATTCGGCAGCGCGAGCGGATCGTCGGCAACAGACGCCCGGGCGAGTGGCTGACGAGCAGGAACAGCGTCCGCGCGGGCGGCTCCTCGAGCGTCTTGAGCAGCGCGTTGGCGCCGTCGGTTTCGAGGTCGTCGACCGCATCGACGATGATCACGCGCCAGTCGCCGAGCGACAGCGACAGGTGCAGCCGGCGGATGACGCCGCGCACCTGATCGATTGTGATGTTGCGCGCAAGCTCCTTGCCCTTGTCCTTCGGCTGGCGCGCGAGTTGGATGATCTCGGGGTGATTGCCCGCCTCGACCAGCTTCCCCGCGGCGGCGTCGCCCGGATCGTCGAGGGTGACCGCTTGCCCCGCGCCCGCCTGGCCGTGGGTGGCGAGAAAGCGCGCGACGCGCGCGGCGAAGGCCCCCTTCCCCATCCCCTGCGGTCCGGCGAGCAGCCAGGCATGGTGCAGCCGCCCGCCCTGCCACGCTTCCAGAAAGGCCTTTTCGGCGTCGCTATGGCCGATCAAGGTCACAGCCACGGTTCCAGTTCGGCGAGGATCGCGGCCGTCACCGCGTCGGCGGGCGCGTCGGCGTCGATCACGCGCCAGCGGCCGGGCTCGGCCACCGCCATTTCGGCAAAGCGCGCGGCGAGGCGCGCCTGATAATCGGCGGGCTTGCTGCCCATGCGGTCGGCGCCCGCGGCATCGCGCAGCGCGAGCCGCCGCTCGGCCTCGCGCGCGCTGACGGTGAGCAGGAAGGTGCGATCGGGGAGCAGGCCGAGCGAGCCGAAGCCGTGCAGCGCCAGCAGGTCGGCATCGGTAATGCCGCCGCCGCCGCCCTGATAGGCGCGCGAGCTGTCGACGAAGCGGTCGCAGAGCACCCAGGCGCCGCGATCCAGCGCGGGGCGGATCGTGCGCGCGACATGGTCGGCGCGCGCCGCCGCGAAGAGCAAAGCCTCGCTCCGCGCGTCCCAGCGGTCGTCGCTGCCTTCCATCAGCAGCGCGCGGATCGCCTCGGCGCCGGCGCTGCCGCCGGGCTCGCGGGTCGCGACGGCCTCGACCCCGCGCGCGGCGAGCGCGCCGACAAGCGCGCGAATCTGAGTCGATTTGCCGACCCCTTCGCCGCCCTCGAGCGTGATGAAACGGCCGCTCACCAGCCGGTCAGCCGGTAGAATCCGGTGCGTAGCCTTGCCCCGAAACCGCCTGCGCCAACATCGTTCGCGGCGAGCAAGGGCGTGACCTGCGGCGGCAGGCCATCGGGGGTGACGATCAGGTCGGCGACCCGCGTCCCGCGCGCGACCGGCGCCGGAACGGGCGAGCGGCTGCGCATCACCGCGCTATAGCCACCAGCATAGCCGCGCGGCACCGTCATCCGCACCGGGATCGCGGCTTCGGCGAGGACGGCGGGCGCATTCCCCTGCCCCACGTCGACGCGGCCGATCTTGGCGCCCGCGGGCACGAGCTCGCGCCCTTCCCATTGCTCGAAGCCCCAGGTCATCAACCGCGCGGCCTCTTCGCGGCGCGCCTTGTCGCTCGTCATGCCGGCGACGACCATGATCAGCCGCCGCCCGCCGCGCTTCGCCGAGCCGAGGAAGCAATAGCCCGCTTCGGCGGTATGGCCGGTCTTGAGCCCGTCGACCCCCTCGACGCGGCCGAGGATGGGGTTGGTGTTCGGCTGGACAATCGGCTTGCCCTCGGGGCTCGTGCCGTGCTGGAGCTTCGGCAGGGAGAAATAGCGCGCATAGTCGCGCGGATGCTCGCGGATCAGGCGGTCGGCGAGCAGGATCAGGTCGGCGGCGCTGACCTTGGTGACACCGCCATCGGGCCAGCCGTTCGGAGTGCCGAAATGACTCGACGTCATGCCAAGTTTCGACGCCATCGCATTCATCCGCTTGACGAAAGCCTCTTCGCTGCCGTCGATGCCCACCGCCAGCGCGGCGGCGGCGTCGTTGGCCGATACGGTGATCAGCCCCTTGAGCAGTTCATCGACCGAGATTTTCTCGCCCGATCGCAGGAACATCGTCGAGCCGCCGTTGCTGCCGTTCCATTTCTTCCACGTCGCCTGGCTGACGGTGATGACCCTGTCGCGCGGCAGTTCGCCCTTTTCGATCAGGTCGAGCACGATGTAGGCGGTCATCACTTTCGCCATCGAGGCGGGCGGGAAGCGCTTTTCGGCGCCGCGCGAAAAGAGGATCGCACCCGAATCGAGATCCTTGAGCATCACGATCGGCGCCTGGGTCATATAGAGCGGGCGGCTGGCGGGCGCCGATTTCGAATGCGCATCGCCTGCCGAAGCCGCCGGAAAGGCCGCGATAAGTGCCAGCGCCGCGGCGCCGGCGATCGCGGCCCTGGCGATGAAAAAGGGTCGGCGCATGACGGCCGTCAACGGTCGCGGACGACCACCGCGTCGCGGAAGCCCTTGTCCCTGGCCTTGCCGAGGGCGGTGCGCGCCTCGGCGTCGCTGGCGAACGGGCCCATGCGGACGCGCCAATATTTGCCGGCCTTTGCCACCGTCCCGCCGACCGACCTGGCCGCGGCGGCGGCGCGCGTTTCGGTGCTGAAAGCGCCGACCTGGATCTGATAGGCCCCCGTAGCGGCGGCGGGTTTCGCGGGAGCAGGTTTCGAGGCCGGCTTCGACGGCTGGACCGCGAGGCGATCGTCGCCGGGCTTGACCTTGCCCGACGCCACTGGCGGTGCGGGCTGCGCCGCGACGGGCGCGGGCTTGGGCGCGGGTTGAGCCTTGAGCTTCTTGCGCAGGATCGCGAGCAGCGAGTCGGGGGTCGCGATCCGTTCGGGGACTGCGCGGCCCGCGCGAAGCTGCGCGCGCTCGGCCTGCGGCGGGTTGGTTCGGCGCACCCGCACCGCGGCGGCGCCCCCGGTGATGCCAAGCTGCCTGGCGGCGCCGCGCGACAGGTCGATCAGGCGGTCACCCACCATCGGCCCGCGATCGTTGACGCGGACAAGGATCGTGCGCCCGGTATCGAGCGCCGTCACCTCGACATAGCTCGGCATCGGCAGCGTCCGGTGCGCGGCGCTGATCCCGTCGGGGTCGAAAATCTCGCCATTGGCGGTCGGTTTGCCGGCGAGCTCGTCGCCATACCAGCTCGCATAGCCGACATCGTCGTAATCGGGGATATCGACGGGCGTGTAAGTGACTCCGGCAACGGCGTAAGGATCGCCGAGCTTGACCGGCGTGTCGCTGACCCGTTCGACCAGCGGCGCGGGCGCCGGACCCGCGGCGGGCCCGCCTTCGCGCTTGCCATCCATCGCCCCGCATCCCGCAAGCAGCAACGCCGCCCCCGCGATCAGGGCCCCCTCCCTAACGATCGATTTCATCCGCCAGCAACCCCACAGACAATGCGTAAAAGTTGGAACAATTATAGTCCAATATCGCACGATAGTTGCCAGTCAGCAAATAAGCGGTTTTTCCCGGTCCATCGGGTTCGAGCAAGGTTGCCTGTATCTGCCCGTCGGGCCAGCGGCCGCTGAGCGTCTGAAAACCGTCCGCGCGCCATTCGGCCATCGAGCGCCAGCGGCTGTAGCGCGCAAAGACGCGCGGGCAGCGCGTCGGTTGCAGGCGGCTCGCCATCGCGGCGCGATTGTATCCGGCGGGAACCTGCACCGCGACGCCCCACGGCTGCCCCGCGCGCCAGCCGGCGCGGCGCAGATAGGCGCCAATCGATTCGATCGCGTCGGCCTCGCTCGACCAGATGCGCGCGACGCCGTCCCCGTCGCCGTCCTCTGCAACCTGAAGATAGACCGAGGGGAGGAATTGCGGATAGCCGAAGGCGCCCGCCCAGCTTCCCTTGAGCACGTCGCGCGGCACGCCCTTTTGCACCATTTCGAGCGTCGCGATAAATTCGGGCTCGAACAGGCTGCGGCGGCGCCCTTCATAAGCGAGCGTCGCCAGCGCCTCGGGCAGGTCGAAACTGCCGGTTACCGCGCCATAGGCGGTCTCGTGCCCGAAGATCGCGATCATGATGCTCGTCGGCACCCCGGTGCGCTGCTCGATACGCGACAGCAGCGGCAGCAGCCGATCGTGGACGCGCCGCCCGCCGTTGATCCGCGCCGCATCGACATGCTTCACGCGATAGGGCGCGAAAGCCGGGATCGGCGTGTTCGGGTTCGGCGGCGCGCCGAGATTGTCGCGGTCGAGCGCGATGACGCGGGAGTTGTAGCGCAATCCCGACGTCACCCGGTCGAAGGTGGTGCGCGAAACTCCGCGTGCCTCTGCCTTCGGCCACAGCGACTGGACATAGGCGTCGAACCCGGCATCGCCACCGCTCTGCGCATAGAGCGGGCCCGACATCACCATCGACCAGGCCGACAGCGTGAAGCCCAGCAGGCTGGAAAGACGACCGATTCTGAAACCTCTAGCGTGCATCATGTCCCACCCCATAGAATCGGATTGAACCAGATGCACGCGGCTTCGCCATCCGCCGCGAGACGGGTCGAGTCATTCGCGCGGCGAACCGAGCCGCCGATCTTTTGCTTGCCGCGGGGGCGCCGCGCGCTATGGCGGCGGCGACGGACAGGTGGCCGAGTGGTTTAAGGCAGCGGTCTTGAAAACCGCCGTGGGTGCAAGCTCACCGTGGGTTCGAATCCCACCCTGTCCGCCACCTTCCTTTTCATGCGCGACTTTATCGCGAGCGGCGATTTTGGGTTGGAAAGCAGCCTCTCCCTACCTTCGTCATTCCCGCGAAAGCGGGAACCCAGTGTGGGGTTAGCTGACGCACGCTCTGGGTCCCCGCTTTCGCGGGGATGACAAAGTTAGGAGATGCCGGGGCGGCCGCAATCGGTCGAAAACGGCCATTAAACTCGTCATCGACGAATGTAATCTGGGCGTCGCCCCCTCCCTACCCCGCATCGTGAAAGATCACGCCCAGCGTGAAACGCTCGCCGCGGCGGATTTCGCTGACGCCATGGCGTAGCTTGACGCGATAGGGGCCGCGGCTGCCCTGGCGCGGGGCCTCGTCGACCGCGAAGATCACCGCATCGCCCTGCTCCAGCGGCACGACGTGCGGGCGCGATTGCATCCGCGGGCGCTGTTCGGTGAGGACGAATTCGCCGCCGCTGAAATCTTCGCCCGGCCGCGACAGCAGGATCGCGATCTGGAACGGGAAATGGAGTTCGCCATACAGGTCCTGATGCAGGCAATTATAGTCGCCGGGGCCATAGCGGAGGATCAGCGGGGTCGGGCGCGACTGGCCGGCGAGCGCGCATTGCGCGAGAAAGGTGGCATGGTCGGCGGGATAGAGCACCGCGCGCCCGAGCGTCGCGGCCCAATCGTTCGCGATTCGCGCCAGCGGCGGATAGAAGGTCGTGCGAAGGGCCGCGACTAGATCGGGAAGCGGATAGCGGTAATAGCGATATTCGCCGCGGCCGAAGCCGTGCCGCTGCATCGAGATCGTGCTGCGATAAAGGGCGTCGGCCGCATAATCGGCGCGGAGCGCGGCGCATCCGGCCGCTGACAGCAGGCCGGGTACAACATGCCAGCCTCTGCCCCCGAGATCGGTCGCGAGCGCTTCCCTATCGAGACCGGCTGTGCTGCGGGAGATGTCGCGGGTCGGCATGATTGTCCTTCGGTCGAGGCGGATACCGGCTCCTATCCGCGGCACGACGGCACTCCGCCCCGTTTCTTGCGATCAAATTTCTTCCAAGGCTGCTCCGCAATGCCTCCGTCTTGAGGTCGGTTCCGGGAACACCCGGTCGACATCAAAAGAGGGATTTCATGCGCACGACCTTGCTGGCCTCCACCTGCCTTGCCGCCGTTCTTTCCACCACCGCTCATGCCGAAACGAGCATCAGCACCGCGACCACCACGCCGGTGCGCACCTCGACGGTCAAATCGGGCGCCGCCGACGATGTGAAGATTACCTCGGCGGGATCGGTCAAGCCGGCGAGCGGCACCGCGGTCACCATCGACAGCAACAACAAGCTGACCAACGACGGCACGATCCAGATCACCAATTCGGACGGCGCGACCGGCATCTTCGCGAACGGCGGCGTCAGCGGCGCGATCACCAATTCGGCGACCGGCAAGATCATCATCGACGAAAGCTATGCGCCGACCGACATCGACAAGGACGGCGACATTGACGGACCCTATGCGGTGGGCAGCGGCCGCACCGGCATCGCGACCGGCGGCGCCTTCACCGGTACTATCGTCAACAGCGGCGAGATCACGATCGAGGGCAATGATTCGGCGGGCATCCGTCTCGGCGGGCCGCTGACCGGCAATTTCACCAACGACGGCAAGATTTCGGTGCTCGGCGACAATGCGCTGGGTGTCGGTTTGCAGGACGTCACCGGCAACGTCCGTCTGGCCGGAACGATCACCGCTGTCGGCGAGAATGCGACCGCGGCGCGGCTCGCGGGCAATATCAACGGCGCGCTCGTCGTGCAGGGCACGCTGACGTCGACCGGCTATCGCTATACCACGGCCCCGACCGACCCGTCGAAGCTCGACGCCGACGACCTGCTGATCGGCGGCCCCGCGCTGTCGATCGAGGGCAATGTCACCGGCGGTATCGTCGTTGCGGTGCCCCCGAAGGACACCAAGCCCGACGACAAGGACGAGGACAAGGACGGCATCGAAGACGCCAAGGAAGGATCGGGTGCGATCCAGTCCTACGGCTCGGCGCCTGCGCTTCGCATCGGTTCGGCCAGCCAGGACATCGCGATCGGCGCGGTTGCGGGCACGGGGACCGGCCTGGGCCTGATCATCGACGGCACCGTCACCGGCAACGGCCTCTATGCGGGCAAGGACGCGGCCGCGATCCAGCTCGGCGGCATGGGTCGCAACGTGACGATCGCCGGCGGCGTCGGGATCAATGGCGGCGTGTCGGCGATCTCGAACGGCGCGTCGGCGACGGCGATCCGCGTCGGCAGCGGTGCGACCACTCCCGAAATCCGCGTCGCGGGCAAGGTCGAGGCATCGGGCGGCAAGGAAGCCTCCGCCATCTCGACCGGCATCCTTGTCGAGGCGGGCGGCGACGTCGCTCTCATCCGCAACAGCGGAGTGATCAGCGCGAAGGCAGCGGGCGATGCCGGCACCGCGCGCGCGATCGTCGATCTGTCAGGCACCGTCGACACGATCGAGAATAGCGGGACGATCAGCGCCACCGGCGCGCTCGCCACCTCGGATCGCAACATCGCGATCGACCTGTCGGCGAACGGCAATGGCGCGGCGGTCAAGCAGACCGCGGTCGCGAGCGGCATCGCCGCGCCGAGCATCGTCGGCGACGTCCGTTTCGGCGGCGGCAACGACCTGTTCGACATCGCCGACGGTTCGGTAAAGGGGAACAGCTATTTCGGCGCAGGCGACAATCGCCTGAACCTGTCGGGCGACGCCACCTATGCGGGCAATGCGCGCTTCGGCGCCGGCAACGACACGATGACGCTCGCCGGCACCTCGGTGTTCAGCGGCGCGGCCGATTTCGGCGGCGGCAGCGACACGCTGACCATCGGCGGCACGTCGCGCTTTTCAGGCAGCCTCGCCAATTCGCAGGGGCTGGCGGTGTCGGTCGATGGCGGCACCTTCGACGTCAGCGGCGCGGCATCGATCGCTTCGCTTGCGGTCACCAACAAGGGTGTCCTGGCGGTGACGCTCGACGACGGCAGCACCGGCACCGCGCTGACCGTCGGCGGCACCGCCAGTTTCGGCGCGGACTCGAAACTCGCGCTCAAGCTGTCGAGCCTCGAGGAGGCCGAGGGCAACCATATCGTGCTGACCGCCGGGACGCTGACCGGCGCCGATAATCTGACCACCGAATCGACGCTGCTGCCCTTCCTCTACAAGGGCACGCTCAGCTCGAACGCCAATCAGCTCATCGTCAACGTGGCGCGCAAGAGCAGCACCGAACTGGGTCTCAACCGCTCCGAAGCGGGCGCCTTCGACGCGGTGATCGACGCGGTGACCGCCGACCAGAAGGTCGAGGACGTGTTCCTCGGCATCACGAACGGCGACCAGTTCCACAACCAGCTTCGCCAGATGCTGCCCGAGCATGAAGGCGGGGTGTTCGAGACCGTCACCTCGGGCTCGCGCGCGCTGGCGCGGCACCTGCAGGATCCGAACGCGCCGTTCCAGGACGAAGGCAAGTGGCGTTACTGGATCAACCAGGCCGTGTGGGGCACCGCGAAGGGGGTCGGCCAGACCGCGGGCTATAATGTCAGCGGCTGGGGCCTGTCGATGGGTGCCGAGATCAAGAGCGACGTCGGCAATTTCGGCGGCTCTATCGCTTTCCTGAGCGGCAAGGACGGCAACAGCAGCAACGATAATGAAGTGTCGTCGAGCCAGTTCGAAGGGGCGCTCCACTGGCGCCTGCAATCGGACGGCTGGCTGGCGAGCGCCCGCGTATCGGGCGCGCCGATCAGCCTGAAGGGGACGCGCTTCTTCCGTGCCGATGCGGGCGCCGAAGATATCGAAAAGACGATGCGCGGCAAATGGGACGCGACGCTCTATTCGGCTTCGGGCTCGATCGCCAAGGACGCGCGCCTCGGCGGGCTGACGATCCGCCCCACCGTTGCGATCGATTATTACAAACTGCAGGAGGATGGTTATGCCGAATCCGGCGGCGGCGACGCGCTCGATCTGACCGTGCAGGACCGCAGCAGCGACGAACTGGCGGTGTCGGGCACGGTGGCGCTTGGCCTTCAATTCGGCGGCACCGACGAATATGACGGCTGGACGCGCTTCGAACTCGAAGGCGGGCGGCGCCAGATCGTCGGCGGCTCGCTGGGCGCGACCGTCGCGTCGTTCAAGGACGGCACGCCCTTCACCCTGGTTCCCGAGGATCGCACGAGCGGCTGGGTCGGCCGTTTCCGCGGCATCGCCGGCAATTCGGCCTTTCAGGTCGCCGGCGAAGTGTCTGCGGAAGAACAGCAAAGCCACATCGGCTGGGCGTTCCGTGCGAGCCTGCGGGTCGGCCTTTAATCCCCCATTGGCCGGCCCCGCAGCAAGGGGGAAGCCCCTCCCTACCCCCGCTTCCCCCTTGCCAAGGCTCAAAGGATGAAAAGGAGATGATGATATTATCCGCCGCCACCTGCCTTCCCGGCTCCGCAACCCCGGCGCGGTTGCATGGTTCGCTGAGGACGCTATATCGCGGCAGCATCAGGGGACCGGAAGGCGCGCGGCGGGGTGCGCGCCGACAGATTATGGCGTTCCGCGGCAAGCAATCCATGACCGATGCGAGTGATCGAACCGACGCCGTCCAGGGCATCGAAGGCGTGCTGCTCGCCAACCGCGAGCGAATCGTGCGCTTTCTGGAGGTGCGCGGCGCGGGCAATATGGCCGAGGATCTGTTTCAGGATTTGTGGATGCGGCTGACCGAACGCGGCATGGGGCCGGTTGCCGAACCGCTCGCCTATGCGATGCGCGCGGCGAACAATCTGATGCTCGACCGCTATCGTTCGGCGCGGCAGAGCGCGCTGCGCGATGCGGCGTGGAGCGATGCGTCGATCGCCGAAGGTCCTTCCGCCGAAACTACGCTGATCTCTCGCGAGCAACTGGCGCTGGTCGAGCAGGCGATCGCGGCGGCCGGCGAACGGCCGGCGCGCATCTTTCGCCGCTTTCGCGTCGACGGCATCCAGCAGCGCGAGATCGCGGCCGAAATCGGCGTCAGCCTGAGCACCGTCGAAGCCGATCTGCGCAAGGTCTATGCCGCGATCGCCCGGACCCGGAGGCAGTTCGATGTTTGACGATGCGAAAACCGCCGCCGAGGCCCGCGCGAGCGACTGGATCATCCGGCAGCGCGACCCCGCGTTCGACGATTGGGACGGCTTCGCCGACTGGCTGGCCGAAGACCCCGGCCATGCCGACCTTTATGACGCGCTCGCCAGCCTAGACCGCGACCTCGACATGCTGCCGCCCGAGCGCGCGCCGTCGGTGGTGATCCGCCCCGAACCGCCGCGCCGCCCGTCGCGGCGCCTGTGGCTGGGCGGTGCGGTCGCGGCCGCGCTCGTCGCCGTGATCGCGCTGCCGCAGCTTGGCCTGTTCGGCGACGCGAACCGGATCGAGACGGCGGCGGGCGAGCCTCGTTCGATCACGCTCGCCGACGGGTCGAGGATCGAGGTCAACGGTGCTTCGGTCGTCGAACTCGACAAGGATCGACCCCGCTTCGCGCGGCTGGAATCGGGCGAAGCGATGTTCCATATCGTCCACCGCGAAAGCGATCCCTTCGTCGTCGAGGCGGGGGCCGCGCGCATCGTCGACCTCGGCACGGCGTTTAACGTCGTCCGCCGCGAGCGCCGGACCTCGGTCGCGGTGTCCGAAGGCGTGGTGCTCTACAACCCCCAGCGCGACAAGGTCCGCGTCGCCGCCGGACAGGCGATCGAGGCCGGCGATGCCGACAGCAAGCCGCCGCAGGTCCATCCGGTCGACGTTGCCAATGTCGGCGGCTGGCGCACCGGGCTGCTCGTCTACAACGACGCGCCGCTCGCGGTCGTCGCCGAGGATCTGAAGCGCACGGCGGGGATCGAGGTCGCGGTCGCGCCCGGCGCCGAAGGGCAATCCTTCCGCGGCGCGCTGATCATCGACAAGGATCGCGCGCGCACCGTCGCCGATCTCGCGGCGCTATCGGGCACGACCGCCGAACGCCGCGGCGATGGCTGGGTGTTGACGCGCTAGTCATGGCGCGCTGGCAAACGTCCTTTCTGGCTCTCGCGCTCGTCGGCCTGCCGGCGCAGGTCGCGGCGGCCGAGGAGCGGGCGTTCAACGTGGCGGGCGGGGCGCTGTCGACAGCGCTGCCGCAGCTCAGCCGGCAGGCCGGCGTCAGCATCAGCGTCGCCGATGCGCGGCTGTGGCGGGCCGACGTCCAGCCGGTGCGCGGGCGCATGGACGTGCAGGATGCGCTGAAGCAGATGCTCGTGGGAACTGATGCCCGTGCGGTGCGGGTCAATGCGACAAGTTGGCGGATCGAGCGCCGCGCGCCGCCGCCGAAAGTCACGCGGCGTCCGCTGCCCCGCCCCGCGCCGCAGCCGCGGGCTCGCGAACCGGCGCCGGTCGTCGCGTCGGCGGATGAGACGATCATCGTCACCGCGACCAAGACCGACCTTCCCTATTCGCATTTCGCAGGCGTCGCCACCCGGCTGGATGGCGACGATCTGGCGTTCGGCGGCGAGCGTGGAACCGATTCGATCCTGTCGCGCGTTGCGACGATTTCCTCGACCTATCTGGGGGCGGGGCGCAACAAGCTGTTCATTCGCGGCATCGCCGATTCGAGCTTCACCGGCCCGACGCAGGCAACGGTTGGGCAATATCTGGGCGACGTCCGGCTCAGCTACAACGCCCCCGATCCCGACCTGCGCCTCTACGACATCGACAGCGTCGAGGTGCTGGAGGGGCCGCAGGGGACGCTTTATGGCGCGGGATCGCTCGGCGGGATCATCCGCTCGGTCCCCAAGGCGCCCGACCCGCGCGAGACCCGGCTGCAGGCGATCGCGGGAGTTTCGGCGACCCAGCACGGCGATCCCGGCGGCGATATCGCGGGGATCGTCAACATCCCCGTCGGCGAAGGCGGCAGCGCGGTGCGGCTGCTCGGCTATATGCTGACCGATGGCGGCTATATCGACAATCCGTTGCTCGGAAAGAATGACGTCAATCGCACCCATATCTGGGGCGGCCGCGCCGCCGCGCGGGTCGAGGCGGGCGACAATTGGACGATCGACCTCGGCGGCGTCTATCAGGCGATCACCTCCGACGATGCGCAATATACCGACAAGGACGCCCCGCCGCTGACGCGCAGCTCGCTGGTCGAGCAGAATGCCCGGACGCGCTACGGGCTCGGCACGATCGTCATCCAGAAGGACTGGGACGGCCTGCATTTCCAGTCGTCGAACGCCGTCGTCAGTCACCGCCTGTTCGAGCGGTTCGACGCCGGAAAACCCGGCGACGATCCCCGGATACTCGATCAATATAACCGCACCCGCATGTTCGTCAGCGAAACGCGGTTGTCGCGGCCCTTCGTCGACGGTTTCGGCTGGGTGATCGGCGCGAGCGTCATCGACAACCGCACCCGCCAGCGGCGCGAATATGGCACCACGCTGCGGCGCGCCGCGGTGCCGGGCGTGACCAACGAGATCACCGAGTTTACCGGCTATGCCGAGGCGACGCTCGAACTGCTGCCGCATGTGATCGCATCGGCGGGCGGGCGGATTTCCCATGCGCGTCTCGGCGGCGAAGCCGATAGCGTCCCCCTTGCCATCGCCATGGCCGGACGCGCAACGACCGCGCATCGCACCGAAACCGACCTCCTTCCCTCTTTCTCGCTGCTCGCGACGCCATTCGACAATCTGCGCCTCTATGCCCGCTATCAGGAGGGATTCCGCCCCGGCGGCCTTGCCATCGACGGCGATTTCGTGCGCCGGTTCCGCAACGATCAGGTGCGGACCTGGGAAGGCGGAATCCGCTTCGGCGAAAAGGGACGGACCCCGTTCGATGCGAGCGTTTCGGTGTCGCACACGCGCTGGCGCGACATCCAGGCGGATTTTATCGACGGCAACGGCTTTCCGACCACCGCCAATATCGGCAATGGCCGGATCACGAGCATTTCGGGCGCGGTCGCCTTCCGTCCGATCGCCGCGCTCTCCTTCGATCTCGGTGCGGTCTATAACCACAGCCGCGTCGACGAACTGTCGCCACTGGCGATGGCCGCCTTCGCCGACGCCCCTGCCAAGCTGGGGCGCATCCCCAATGTTGCGAGCCATGCGGTGCGGGGGGCGGTGACCTATGTCGCGCCTATCGGGGTCGACACCGAACTGCGCGTCAACGGCTGGGCGAATTATATCGGGCCGTCGCGGTTGGGCATCGGCCCGGTGCTCGGCGAGGGTCAGGGGGATTATGTCGACACCGGCCTGGCGCTGCGCCTCGGCACCGAACATCGCGGCCTGTCGCTGACGCTGACCAATATATTCGACGCGCGCGGCAATCGCTTCGCGCTCGGCACGCCGTTCGTCGAGGGCGGCGCGGGCTATATCACCCCGCTCCGCCCCCGGACGATCCGGATTGCGGTGGATGTGGCGTATTGAAATAGCCCCTCCTCTGAAGAGGAGGGGGCGTTTACGGGGTCAATCCGCCAGCGCGATGCGCTCGTAGCGGCCCAGGTGATGGTCGGCGCTGCCGAACTGGCCCTCGATCATCGTCGCGCGCTTGAAATAATGGCCGATCGCCAGCTCCTGCGTGATGCCGATGCCGCCGTGGGTCTGGATCGCGTTCTGGCCGACGAATTTGGCGCCGCGCGCGACCTTGCTCTTGGCGGCCGACACCGCCGCCATGCGCTCGCTTGCGGGCAGGCCCAGCTTCAGCGTCCCCATGATCGTCATCGAGCGCGCCTGCTCGACCTCCATGAACATGTCGACCATGCGGTGCTGGAGCACCTGGAACTTGGCGATCGGCACGCCGAACTGCTTGCGCTGCTGCGTATATTCGAGCGTGCCTTCGTGCAGCTTCTGCATCACGCCGGTCGCCTCGGCACAGACCGAGACGGTCGCTTCGTCGACGATCTGCTCGATCAGCGGCAGGCCCGTCCCCTCGCCGCCGAGCAGCGCGTCGCCGGGGACCGCGACATTCTCGAAATAGATTTCGGACGCGCGGTTGCCGTCGACGGTCGGATAGTCGCGGCGGACGATGCCGGGAAGATTGGCGTCGATCAGGAACAGCGACACGCCGTCCGTGTCGCGCTGGCCGCCGCCGGTGCGCGCGGTGACGAGCAGATGCGTCGCCCACGGCGCGGCATAGACGACGCCCTTGTGGCCGTTCAGCACATAGCCCGCGCCATCCTTCTTCGCGGTGGTGCGGAGGTTGGCAAGGTCGTAGCGGCCCTGCGGCTCGGCATAGGCGAAAGCGACGATCGCGTTGCCCGCGATGATTTCGGGGATCATCGCATCGGCCTGCGCGCCGCCGACAGCCTTGAGCGCGCCGCCCGCGATGACGACGGTCGGCAGATAGGGCTCGATCGCGATGACCTTGCCCAATTCTTCCATGATGATCGCATTTTCGAGCGCGCCGCCGCCAAGGCCGCCCTGCTCTTCGCTGAACGCCGCGCCGAGCATCCCCAGTTCCTGCGCGAGCGCGGTCCAGATGGCGGGATCGCGGCCCAGATCACCATTGATGAACTTCTGGCGCGTTTCGAAATCATAGGTGTCGGCCAGAAAGCGCGACAGCGTGTCGCGGATCATATCCTGCGTTTCGGTGTAGGTGAAATCCATTTTACTATCCCCGTCGCCCCCGCGAAGGCGGGGGCCGCTGTAGGTTGTCATTGCGGCGCTGAGTCAGGCCGATTGCGGTCCCCGCCTTCGCGGGGACGACGCTGTCACAATCCCAAGACCATCTTCGCGATGATGTTGCGCTGAATTTCGTTCGACCCGCCATAGATCGTCGTCTTGCGGACGTTGAAATAGGTCGGCGCGGCGCGATGGGCGTAATCAGGGCCGATCGGATGCTCGTTGTCGCCGTCCCCGAAGCCGCGGAAATAGGGCGCGCCATAATGGCCGACCGCCTCCAGCGTCAGTTCGGTCAGGCGCTGCTGGATTTCGGAGCCCTTGATCTTGAGCAGGCTCGATTCGGGCCCCGGCCCCTTGCCCGCGTTGGCGCCCGCAAGGCTGCGCAGCTCGGTAAATTCGAGCGCGGTCAGGTCGATTTCGAGCTCGGCCATCTTGCGCTTGAAGAAGGGGTTCGCAAGCAGCGGCTTGTCGCCGTCGAGTTCGGTGCGCGCGATCGCCTTCACCTTCTCGACTCCGCGCTTCGACGCCGCGACGCCAGCAATGCCGGTGCGTTCGTGCGCGAGGAGGAACTTGGCGCAGGTCCAGCCCTTATTCTCCTCATAGACGCGCTGGTCGACGGAAACGCGGACGTCCTCGAGGAACACCTCATTCACTTCATGCTCGCCGCCCAGCGTGATGATCGGGCGCACGGTGATGCCGGGCGACTTCATGTCGATGAGGAGGAAGCTGATGCCTTCCTGCTGCTTCGCATCCTTGTCGGTGCGGACGAGGAAGAAGCCCCAGTCGGCATATTGTGCCATCGTGGTCCAGGTCTTTTGCCCGTTGACGACATATTCGTCGCCGTCCCGCACCGCCGCGGTGCGCAAGCTGGCGAGGTCGGAGCCCGAACCGGGTTCCGAATAGCCCTGACACCACCAATCCTCGCCCGACAGGATGCGCGGCAGGAAGCGCGCTTTCTGTTCGGGAGTGCCGAAGGTGTAGATGACCGGGCCGACCATCGCGAGGCCGAAGGGCATCAGGCGGACGCAGTCGGCGCGCGCGGTCTCCTCCGACCAGATGAAGCGCTGCGTCGGCGTCCAGCCGGTGCCGCCATATTCGACCGGCCAGGCGGGCGCGACCCATCCCTTTTTGTAGAGGATCTTGTGCCAAGAGAGGAAATCCTCCTTGCTGAGCTCGTCGCCCTCATCCTGCTTGCCGCGCAGTTCGGCGGGGTAATTTTCGGCGATGAACTCGCGCACTTCCTTCTGGAAGGCGAGGTCTTCGGGGCTGAACTCCATGTCCATTATCGATTCTCCCATTGGGTCATGGCGCCCTTATAAGAGGCGCTCACGTTTACGTAAAGGTAAGTTGCAGGCCGCAACGCTTTGTGAAAGACTGCGCCCTGCGGCGCGGCTTGTCCAGCGGCGCGCTACGAGAAAATCGGGCGGGAGGGGATGATGAAAAAGAGCTTGCGGGCGCTGACGGCGCTCTTGCTGCTGCTGGCCGTCGCGGGGGGCGCGGCGATGCTGTTCCAGCGGCCGATCGGCCTGTGGCTCTATCAGCGCGGGCTCGACAGCCAGGCGGGGCGCGACAATCTGGCGAAGCTGCCCGACGGCTTGCATGTCGGACTGTGCGGCACCGGGTCGCCGCTGCCCAACCGCGACCGCGCGGGCGCCTGCACCGTGGTGATCGCGGGCAAGGCGATGGTCGTCGTCGATGCCGGCGAAGGCGGCGCGCGCAACATCGCGCTGATGGGCCTGCCCAACGGCAAGATCCGTGCGCTGTTCCTGACCCATTATCATTCGGACCATATCGACGGCCTGGGTCCGATGATGCTGCTGCGCTGGACGGGCAGCGGCAACAAAAGCCCCCTCCCCGTCTATGGCCCGACCGGGGTTGAGGCGGTCGTCGGCGGTTTCGACGCGGCCTATGCCGCCGATAACGGCTATCGCACCGCGCACCATGGCCCGGTGATCACGCCGCCCGCCGCCGCAGGCGCGACGGCCATGCTGTTCGCGGTGCCGACGGGGCCGGTGGTCGTCTATGAAGCCGACGGGCTCAAGGTCACGGCCTTCCCGGTCGATCATCGCCCGGTCCAGCCCGCGGTCGGCTATCGTTTCGATTACAAGGGGCGCAGCGTCGTGATCAGCGGCGACACCGCGAAATCGCCGATGGTCGAAGCCGTCGCCAAGGGCGCCGACCTGCTGATCCACGAAGCGTTGCAGCCCGAAATGGTGACGATGCTCGCGGCGCGGCTGAAGGCAGCCGGGCGGCCGCAGACGGCGCAGATCATGCACGACATCCTCGATTATCACGCCAGCCCGGCGCAGGCGGCCGAAAGCGCCGAAGCGGCGCGGGTGAAGATGCTGGTGCTGACCCACATCGTGCCGCCCTATCCGGGGCGCTATCTCGACGCGGCGTTTCTCGACGGCGCGAAGCGCAAATTCGACGGGCCGCTGATCATCGGCGAGGACGGCGACAGCTATTCACTCCCCGTCGGAAGTAAGACGATCACGCGCGGCAACTGGTTTTAGAGGGTGATCAACTTTGAGTAAAATATATGCGTGTCCCCGCGAAGGCGGGGACCCATCTCCGGTCGGTTCAAACTAGTGCTGGCAGGAGATGGGCTCCCGCCTTCGCGGGAGCACACAGTTTTTCAATGAAAATCATGCCTTGGACACGATCACCACTGCACCCTCGCTGGCATAGGCGCCGCGCCGCTCGGCCATCGCGAGCGTGACCGGCAGCGCCGCGCCTTCGCGCGTCACCAGCGCGGAGATCAGGCGCGCGGGGGCGCCTGTGCGGAACAGGGTTTCGAGGGCATCGAGGAAGGCCGCGCGCTCGCCCATCGCGATCAGCGCCGAAAAGCGCACGCGGCGGATCGCGGCGGGATCGACGCCGACCATCGCGGTCAGCGCCGCGTTCGCGTCTTCGACCGCCTCGCGGACAGAAATCGAAGCGCAGCCGATGGCGCCATGCGCCTCGACGGCATCGACAAATGCGCGCCGCGCATCGTCCGCCCCCTGCTCGTTCATCGCGGCGCTGATGTCGCGCAGCAGGATCGCGCCGCCGACCGGCAGCGGCACCAGTTCGACGCGCAGCCATTGGCGCGGCCGCAGCAGTCCGGGCACGTCGCCCGCGAACCGCTCGCGATGGTCGAGCAGCCGGTTGATGTGGGCGAGCAGCAGATGAGTGCCGAGCGCGGGCACTGCGTCGGTCAGCAGACGGCCGATCAGCTCCGCCGCCGCGGTTTCGAGCATGTCCGACGCCGACGGATTGACCGCCGCGATCCGGCGCTCGCGGTCGATGAGGATCACCGCGTCACGGATCGATTCGACCAGATCGGCGAGCGAGTCCCGCAGCGCCGACGAAGGCGGACCCGCATCGCCGAGCCGGCGGTAATCGTCGAGCGAGATCAGCACATGAGCATCCTTGCCGTGATGGGTGACGACCACCGGCCGCCGCGACGCCTGCAATCGCCAGTTGCCGAACCCGCGAATGAAATCCGCCGCCGATACGCGCTGCGTTTCTCCGGTCCTTGCCACCTTCGCCTCCCCTCGAAGCCCCTTGCCTCCTTATGGGCGGAGGAAGCGCCCCATGGCGGGCAAGCGGGTCCGGATCGGCGCCGATATGGGGTCAGACGAGCTTCGCCCGGCCGCAGCGCAGCGCGTTCACGCGCGCGTCGGCCTCGCCGAGATGGACGCCGAGCGTTTCGGTCAGCCCCTCCAGCACCCCGTCGAGCACCGGCGCCGCGAGGCCCAGCGCCTCGCCCACCACGCCCGACAGCGCGTTGAGGCCGAGCCCCAGACCCAGGACATTGACCTTGAGGTCGATGCGGTCGGCGAGCGACTCGGCCGCGCCGGCGATGAGCCCGCTGCTTTCGACGGTCTTGACCGTGCCGTCGTCGATTTCGCCGCGGGTGAAGCGCGCGGGCTTTTCGTTGAGATCGGAAAGCACCAGTTCTGCCTTCCCCTCGACGTTGGCGAGCGGCAGCTTGACGAGCTTGACCGGCGCGGGGTCGAGCGGGCGCTGCATATTCTGGAAATCGCTGTCGGCGACCAACCCAATGGCGAGCTTCGCGGGCGAGGTCGTGATGCCCAGCGTCACCGCGTCGCCGTCCCCGGCGAAGCAATCGATGTCGGTGATCCGCGCCGACGCCGATCCCAGTTCGGCGTAGACCGGAATCTCGACGCTCGCGAGCGGCAGCGCGACCTTGGTCACCATCTTCAGCCGCACCTGGGCGGTGCGCACGACGACCTGCTGCGTGTCGGTGATCGCGATCAGCGGCGAGTCAGCGGGCGGTTCGCCGATGAGCAAGGCGATATCGACGCCCGATCCGCCGGGCAGATTGCTGGCGACCGACAGATCGACCTGGCGGTTCGCATTGGCGAGCAGCAGCATCGAGCGCAGCAGGCTGAGCGCGTTGACCTTGACCGGGTTCGCTTCGTCGATGCGGATGCTCGACGACCGCGGGCCGAGGCTCACCGCCCGCGAGGGGAAGAGGGTTTTCGGCACCGCCTTGGTCGCGAGCGCGCTGAGCGCCGTGGCGGCCTGCCCGTTGCTCGCCGCCGCGAGCGCCGACAGCACCTGCGGCAGCGTCGCCTGCGTGTCGAGCGTCTGGCCGAAGGTCAGCACATTGGCGCCGAGTTCGGTGCGCAGCGCTTCGGAGAAAGCGAGCAGATCGACGTCGGCATCCGCCAGGGCATTATAGTCCATCACCGACAGATCGACGTGCCCGCCGGTCAGCGCCGACAGCAGCGCATTCGGCACCCCGCCGTGCAGCGCCGCGACGCGCGAGCCGAGCGAAAAGGCGGCATAGCCCCGCCGCGCCGCCGTTGCCGACGCCCCGATGACCGTTTCGTCGCGGCCGGTCACGAAGCGGCCGAAGATCATCGGCCGGTCGCGCGTCAACACGATGCGCACTGCATTCGGCGCGCTGCCCCCCGCGGTAAAGCGCTGTTCGGCCGGAACGGCGGGGTCGGGCTGATAGGTGCCCGTCGTCAGCGATGCGATGGCGATGGTGCAATTGCAGTTGGCGGCGATGATCCGCTCGGCCGCCGCGCGTTCATCGCCCGGCCGTCCGGCGGCCGCGAGCGCGGCAGCGTCGGCGATCCCTTGCAGCTTGCGGCGGTCGAGGGTGAAGGAGCCGAAATCGACCGCGAGCGCGGCCGCGCCGATCAGCATCGCGAGCGCAAAGGCCGAGGCGATGCTGATCCCGGCGCGCCGGTCTTTCAGGAAAATGCGGAGCAGCGCCATGGGTCAGTCCACCGGAAGCTCGAAGGTCGCGCGGGCACGGATGGTATTGCCCGGCGACGGGACGAAGGAAGAGCGGATGAGGCTGGTGGCGGGGACAGCATAAGTGACGGCGACCGTCACCGCGTCGCTGGTCTCGCTGACCGCGACGCTGCGCGTGGCGGGGGTGAAGCCCCCTATTGCTTTCATACTGCGATCGACGGCGCGGATCGCGATCGCGCTGCGGTCGGCGGCGTCGAGCCCGACGATCGCGGCGCGGGCGCCATCGTTCGCCGCCTGCTGGACGCTGTGCGCGAGCAGAAAATATTGGCCGTAGACCAATATGCCCATGAGGAGCGCGAGGAAGAGCGGCAGCACCAGCGCCATCTCGACCATCGCGGCCGCCCGCTCGCTTCGCACCAGACGGGCGCGAAGCGAGCGGGTGGACCGCGGCAAGGGATCGGGAGCCATCATCCGCCCAGCATGGTGCCGGGCGATGAAGGCCGGGTCGAGACGGCGGCGCGCCGATTTTGCGGATTTTACGGCAAGTGCGCGGCTCGCAACGCCCGCAATTCCGCGCCTCCTGCCGGGCCGTTAACGGCCGCGGCGGGCGGTGCGCGGAAAATCCGTCATTCGGCGGGCGGCTGCGCCTCCAGCTTATCCTGGGTGCGCAGGTCGAAATCGGAAGCGTCGTGGCGTTCGCGAAGCTGGCTCGCGGGGTCGCCCATCACGCGGTTGACCATCCGCCCGCGCCTGACCGCGGGACGCGCCGCGAGTTGGTCGGTCCAGCGCTGGACGTTGCGATAGTCCTGCACTTGCAAAAACTCGCCCGCCTCATAGACGAGGCCTTTGGCGAGCGCACCGTACCAGGGCCAGATCGCCATGTCGGCGATCGTATAGTCGACCCCCGCGATATATTCGTTTGCCGCGAGCTGGCGGTCGAGCACGTCGAGCTGGCGCTTCACCTCCATCGCATAGCGGTTGATCGGATATTCCTGCTTCGTCGGCGCATAGGCATAGAAATGACCGAAGCCGCCGCCGAGGAAGGGCGCGCTGCCCATCTGCCACATCAGCCACGACAGCGTCTCGGCGCGCTTCGCGGGATCGCTGGGGAGGAAGGCGCCGAATTTCTCGGCGAGATGGATCAGGATCGCGCCCGATTCGAAGACGCGGATCGGCGTTTCGCCGCTGCGGTCGACGAGCGCGGGAATCTTGCTGTTCGGATTGGCGCCAACGAAGCCGCTCGAAAACTGGTCGCCCTCGCCGATGTTGATCAGCCACGCGTCATATTCGGCGCCGCTATGCCCCGCCGCGAGCAGTTCCTCGAGCATCACCGTGACCTTCACCCCGTTGGGTGTGCCGAGCGAATAGAGCTGAAGGGGATGCTGGCCGACCGGCAGTTCCTTGTCGTGCGTCGGGCCGGCGACGGGGCGGTTGATGTTGGCGAAGCGCCCGCCGCTTTCCTTGTCCCAGGTCCAGATCTTCGGCGGCACATATTCGGCTTGATCGGTCATCGGGAGCTCCTGTGCTAGATTTTATACTGACCGGTATCTAATGCGGTGGGGCAGCGCCGTCCAGCACCGGCGGCTCAAATAATATTTTGCGCCCGCAAAGCCGAAATCGCTTCGGCATCGTAGCCGAGTTCGGCGAGGATCGCGTCGCTATGCTCGCCAAGCTGCGGCGCGCGTGTGGGCGCGGGCCTGGCGCTGGCCGACAGGCGGATCGGGGCGCGGATCAGCGGCACGTCCGCCGCCGCGCCCGGATAGGCGACCGGCTCGACAAGCCCCATCGCGGCGATCTGCGGCTGCGCCAACGCTTCGTGGGGACGCAGGACCGGCGCGGCGGGGACGCGCGCGGCGGCGAGTTCGGCGATCGCCTCGGCGCTCGTCCGGCCGATGCACCACTGCTGCATGATGACGCTCAATTCCTCGCCATTGTCGCCGCGCAATATGTCGCTGGCGTAGCGCGGATCGTCGACGAGTTCGGGGCGGCCGACCAGGTCCGCCCAGCGCGCGAAGATGCCGCCGCCGACGATCTGCGTGACGATCCAGCCGTCGCGCGTGCGGAACAGGTCGGTCGGCGCCGAGCTGTAGCTGCGGTTGCCGATCGGCTGGCGCTCGATCCCGTTCAGCGCATGATCGATGGTGAGCGCATTGGTCATCGCGAGCGCGGTGCCCAGCAGCGACCCCGACACGCATTGCCCCTTCCCCGTCGTCTCGCGCTCACTCAGCGCGACCATGACGCCGAACGCGGTGTGCAGCGCGGTGCCGAAATCGACATAATTGACCTGCGCGCGATAGGGCTGGCCGGGCGTCCCGGTCAGGTGCACCGCCCCCGACATCGCCTGACCGACCGCGTCGAACCCGACATTCTTCGCAAGCGGACCCTCGCTGCCGAAGGCCGAGGCGGTCGCGAGGATGATGCGCGGGTTGATCGCCGACAGGCTGTCATGATCGAGCCCCAGCCTGACGAGCGCATCGTGCGGCAGGTTCGCGACGACGACGTCGGCGGTTTCGACGAGGCGGCGGACGATCTCGCGCCCCTCGGGGCTGCCGGGCTTCAGCGTCAGGCAGCGCTTGGCGCGGTTCATCTGCAGGAACATCGCGCCCGATCCGTCCGCGGCGACCGGCACGGTGAAGCGGTCGTCGTTGCCGCCCGGCGCCTCGATGCGGATGACGTCGGCGCCGTAATCGGCGAGCAGCGCGGCGCAATAGGGGCCGGCGATATAGCGGCCGAAGTCGAGCACCCTTATTCCGGTCAGCGGCACGCGTCGTTTCTCCCCGATGTTTTTCCATCGGCTAGCAGCCGCGCGCCGATGCTGCCAAGCGCCTTTGGGCTTTTTCGACGCGGCAACGCTCGCGCGCGGCGAAAATGTGACGAGAGGCTTGCAAGACGCGCGAGCCGCCGCTAGGGGGCACTCCTCTCAGCGAGGAGAGTTGGCTGAGTGGTCGAAAGCGTCGCACTCGAAATGCGAAGTGCCGGCAACGGTACCGAGGGTTCGAATCCCTCACTCTCCTCCAGAGCCTCTTCCGCAGAGGTTCTTATTGGTCCGCTAGGATTGATTTTCTTCCCATAAAACCATCGCTTTCGACCCAGACCCGGTTCGGTCGCGTTCGCACGCCTCCGCCTTTGGCTTGGGCATAAAACGTGGCTCCGGTGCGTGAAAAACATGGCCTCGGAGAAAATCAATGCTGAACGACGCAAAACTACGGAATGCCAAGCCGCGCGATAAGGCTTACAAATTGACGGACAGCCACAGCCTCTATCTTCTCGTCAAGCCGAGCGGAGGAAAACTCTGGCGCTGGAACTATGCCTATGCCGGAATACAGAAGAGCATGAACTTCGGCATCTATCCGATGGTCAGCCTTATTCAGGCACGGGCGAAGCGCAATGAGGCCCGCGCGATCCTCGATGAAGGCAAAGACCCCGCCATCGTAAAGAAGCTGACCATCGAAGCGAATCGCAAGGCGGCCGAACGCACGTTCGAGCTGGTCGCAAAGGAATGGCATGAGGCGTTCAAGGCGCAATGGGCCGTCGCTCATGCCCATGACGTGATTCGCAGCCTTGAGCGCGACGTCTTTCCCGCCATCGGCAAATATCCGATCACGGACCTGACTCCGCCGGTGGTCCTCAAGGTGTTGCGCGCGATCGAAGCGCGCGGGTCGATTGAAATTGCGAAACGTGTCCGGCAGCGCATTTCCGCTGTCTATGTCTATGCCATCGCGGAAGGCGTCGCGACGTCCGACCCCGCCGAGAAGCTGGCCGCCGTGTTGAAGCCGCTCCGCAAGGGTCGGCAACCGGCGATCACCGACCTTGAAAAGCTGCGCGAGATGATCGGCAAGGTCGAAGAGGATTATGCCCGCCCGGTGACGCGCCTCGCCATGCGTTTCCTCGCCCTGACCGCCGTGCGTCCCGGAGAGTTGCGCGGCGCGCGCTGGGACGAGTTCGAGGACTTGGATGGCGATGAGCCACTTTGGCGGATTCCCGCCGCGCGCATGAAGGGCGACTTTGACCGCAAGCATGAAGAAGGCGGCGATCATCTTGTGTCGCTGTCGTATCAAGCCGTTGCCATCCTGCGCGCACTATGGCCGCTGACAGGCGCTTGCCCCCTGCTTTTTCCGAACAACCGGCACCCGCACAAGCCCATGAGCGAGAACGCCATCGGCTATCTGCTCAACCGCGCGGGTTACCACGGCCATCATGTGCCACACGGGTTCCGGGCTGCCTTTTCGACGATTATGAACGAATGGGCGAACCGCGAGGGCAATGCGGGCGACCGGCAGATCATCGACTTGATGCTCGCCCATGTTCCGCCGGGCAAGGTCGAAAGCGCCTACAACCGGTCAGCTTACATGCCGCGACGTCGGGAGTTGGCACAGATTTGGGCCGATATGCTCGTGACCACCCTCCCCTCTCCGGTGGCGCTGGTCCAGCGCCCGTCGAAGGCGACCGGCGAGTGTTCGCGGCGGCGGGTGCCGCAGCCGGTTTCGACGAATTTCCGCTTTCCGGTGCGCGCGCAGGCGGCATCACGAGCCAAGGGGGCCGGTGCAGACGGGGAATTTCGACAAGCTGTTCCGCGATGCAAAACGAGACGCTGATCTGTCGCACATCAATTTCCACGAGCCGAAGGGAAGCTGCGACTACACTGGCGCCAGGACAGTCTAATGTGTTGGAATTGGAGGCAAATTCTCTGCTCTAAATATCTCGCAAATTCAAAGCGGCTGATCTTGCCGTCAGATTTGATAGGTAGGAATGCCATGCAGCCCTTGTTCCGGCCCGCCTAAATTGCTATCTTACCTTAATCTTACTGGAGGCCGATATGGGCGTGTTTGAACGGCTAACGACCGTTATTTCTACGAAAGGGCAGGTCATCCTGCCAAAGGCTATTCGTGACATGCGCCATTGGCCTGCCGGAACGCGGTTGTCGGTTGAGGACACGCCTGAGGGCGTTCTCCTGAAACCGGTCCCCCTATTTCCTGAAACTGACATCGATGCGGTGTTTGGCTCTCTGCAACATAGCGGCTCTGCGCTATCGGTCGAAGACATGAACGCAGCGGTGGCACGTGAAGCGAAACGCCGTGCGCGCGATTGATACGAACATCATTGTCCGATTTCTTACGGCGGATGATCACAAGCAATCTCAAGCCGCCCGCGCCGCTGTAAGCGCCGGGGAAATTTTTATCCCGACAACCGTGTTGCTCGAAAGCGAATGGGTGCTGCGAAGCGGCTACGAATTTACTGTCGATCAGATCGCAAAGGGATTGCGTGGCCTGGCCGGCTTGCCGGGGATCACACTGGAGGAACCCATGGCGATCGCACAAGCGTTGACTTGGATGGTCGAGGGTATGGACTTTGCCGATGCGCTTCATCTGGCCAAGTCGCAGCAATGCAACGCCTTTCTGACCTTCGATCGTAAATTGGTAAAGGCCGCAAAGGCGCGCTCGCCAATCACCGTCGAGATGCTCTGATTCGCACCCCGGGGGACGGATCTCCGCTTCCCGATACGCTCCAAGCGGCATAGGCGGCAGGCGGTGCGATCATCGCCGCACCGCTACGCCAACGATATGATGGGTGACGACCCAGAGTCCCAGCGCCGAAATCAGGGTCGCCTGTCGCCAAGCTTAGGTCGATCAGGCGGCCCGGATTTGGACGGTTCGGTCGCGGATGGCATGGGAACGCTAAGGGGGCTGAAACTTCCGATCGCGCTCCTCACCAGATCATCGACCTGCCCGATCACATCTCGCGATTCCAAAAACAGGTCGCGGGCGTGAAGCTGGGCGGAACCGCACTTCGGGCAGGTTCGCCGGACCGGCCCCGCAAGCGGCGTGACGACCCGAACGACTTCCTCGAAACCACAATCGCAGGAGAGGCTGATGTCGAAATCTTCGCTTCTCTGTCCCATGACCCTATGCCTTTCGCAAGACCTACGCCCTGAATTTCAACGACAGTGCGCCGCAGAAAGCTGGTCTGTCAGGGAACTTGAACGCACCAGACCGGCGTGTTCGATGCTGCTATCATAACTCAACCCCCGGCTTGGGTCAAAGTCCCGCCAAATCGCCCCCGCCGAGGCTCGAAACATCTGAAACGCTGGCCTTTTGTCGACTGTGGTATTGGCCGGCCCCGCTCTCCACGACGCCATCACAACCTATCTTGCACCCGTCCGGATTGTGAATCATCCTCGCGCGCGAGGGTGAGGGACATGGTGAGACGGCATCAACGAATCGAGTATAGCGAGCAGGACAAGGCCGTTCTGGAACGCCTCGACCGCAAGTTTCGGCGCTCGCTGCTGACCTATTTCGGACGCCGGACGAGCGACTTTTGCGACCTGGAGGATATGGTTCAGGACGTGTTCGTCCGCCTGATCAAGCGCGGCAATGCGTCCGAACTGGAGCGCGCCAACATCAGCGCCTATGTGTTCGAGACGGCAAGCAGCGTTCTGACAGACCATCTGCGAAAGAAGATTACCCGCCGCGCGCATCTTTACGAACCATTCGATCAAAATCGACATGGCGAGGAGGATTTTTCGCCGGAGCACGTTCTTATATACCGGCAGCAACTCGAATTTACGTCTGCGATGCTGCTCGAATTGCCGGAAGAGACGCGGGCGATATTCCTGCTCAGACGCGTGGAAGGGATGAAGGTGAAGGATGTGGCCGCGCGTATGGGAATTTCCGTGACCTCGGTAGAGCGGCACATGCGGGTTGCCGTTTGGCACGTCATGCAACGAAGCGGCAGTGAACAGTGACCCGCGATTCAGCGACGGAGCGGGAAAAGAAGGCGCGCAACGATGCCGCCACCCTCTGGTATATCCGCATCGAACTGGCCGACGATCCGGTCGGTGCCGATCAGATGGAAGCGTTTGAGTCATGGAAAGCGGAACACCCCGATAATGCCAAGGAATTTGAACTCGTGAAGGACGCGCAGCGCCCATTCGACAACCTGCTATTCCGGTTTCTGGTCAAAGACCGCCTTAAGGCATCGCTTGCCGCCAAATCCGACCCGAAGGATTGACCGCAGCCCATGAACACGCCCCGCCCTCTGTCTGTTCGCGGCATGACGCCGGATGAAGCCGCCGCCGCGTGGATCGTGCGCGTCGAGGACGGTCCGCTCAGCGCCGCGGATCAATGCGCTTTCGACGAATGGAAAGTCGAATCTCCCGCGAATGTGGCCGCCTATGAGCGCGCCGAAGCAGCGTGGAATCTTTACGAAAATCCGCCAAGCGATCCGGTAATGGACGCCATGCGCGCGTCCGCGCTCGCCATTCGGCCGAAGCCGCGTCGCGGCTTATGGGCTGGCGTTGGCGTCGGGCTCGCCGCCTCGCTACTCGCCGCCGTGGCGCTCGGCACCGGCCTGCTGTCATTCGGGCCGCAGGCCGACGCGCCCCAGCTCGCCGCCCAGTCCGCGCCAACCGCCGCCGCGCCCAAAGCACCCGACGCGGGCGAGTTTGCCACCGCCAAGGGCGAGCGCCGCACCGTTCGCCTCGCCGACGGAACGTCCGTCACCCTCAACACCGACAGCGCGATCCGCGTCGGCTATGTCGCCGAACGCCGGCTGGTCCGCTTGCTGCGGGGACAGGCGCTTTTCGAGGTCGCCAAAGACCCGCACCGACCCTTCGTCGTTCAGGCCGGCACGAACCAGGTCACGGCGCTCGGCACCGTGTTCGAGGTCCGGCTGGACGCCAACCGCATGCAGGTCACGCTGGTCGAAGGCAAAGTGGTCGTCGATGAGCCCGATGACCAATCCGCCGATAGTTCGGCCGTCATGGTGCCGACCGTCCTCACTCCCGGCCAAACGCTGGTCGCAGCCGAGGGCATCAAGCCCGTGCTGGCCAAGGTGGACGTCGCTCAGGCCCTTCGCTGGCGCGATGGTTTTGTCGAGTTCAGCGACACGTCGCTCGCCGATGCGGTTGCTGAAATGAACCGCTATTCGGGCAAGCAGATCGTCGTGCAGGGACCAGCCGCCGGCAATCTGCGCGTCAGCGGCGTGTTCCGCACCGGCAATCCCGAACGCTTCGCCGCGATCGTCGGCGAACTGTTGCCCGTCCGCCAGCGCGACCTTTCCGACGGCCGCGTCGAATTGAGCGCCGAAGGCCGCTAGACTAGCATCGACGCCGCAAGGCCTTCGCCCCTTCGTTCGGGGCTTCGCAAATTTTTTTTTCAGCAAGTTTGACGCTACGTCACCGCTGCTTTTTGGTGTCATGCACCCCGCTTTTTGGCAATTCGGGTGAAGGGTTTTTGCGCGAACCACGTTCTGATGTTCGACGCCGTCAAGCGGCGCGGAACCATTACATGGGGGAGGCAAGCATGAAATTCGCAGCACGCACCGCTGTTTCGTTCAAGGCGGCGATGTTCTTGGGAGTGGCGTCCATCGCGGTCGTCGCGGCCAGTCCGGCGCAGGCCCAATCGGCCGAGGCGAAGCAGCTCGACATTCCGGCGCAGTCCCTCGCAAACACGCTGACGCAGATCGGTCGGCAGACCGGCAGCGAGGTGGTGTTTCAGCCCGCCGACGTGCGCGGCCACAAGGCGCCCGCCGTTCGCGGCGTGCTGACGGCCGACCAGGCGCTCGACGCCGCCTTGCGCGGCAGTGGCCTGACCGCGCGGCGCACCGCGCAGGGGGCGTTCGTCATCGAGCGCGCGGCGGTCGCGCAGGACGACCAAGCGAATAACGCTGGCTATACGGCCAACGAAATCGTCGTCACCGCACAAAAGCGGGTGGAATCGGCGCAGGACGTGCCGATCGCCATTTCGGCCTTCAACGAACAGGCGCTACAGGAACAGAAGATCGAGGGCGGTTTCGACCTGCTGAAGGCGATCCCCAACGTCACTTTCTCCAAAGGCAATTTCACCAGCTATAATTTCTCGATCCGCGGTGTGGGCACCAAGGCGGTGTCGGCGACGACCGACCCCGGCGTGGCGGTCGCGTTCAACAACAGCACGTTGATCCACAATCGCCTGTTCGAGCAGGAATATCTCGACGTCGAACGGGTGGAGGTGCTGCGCGGACCGCAGGGCACGCTTTATGGGCGTAACGCTACCAGTGGCGTCATCAATATCATTTCACGGCGTCCCAAGCTCGGCGTGTTCGAAGGCTCGATCAAGGGCGAGGTCGGTAATTACGATACCCGGCGGATGAGCGCGACGCTCAACGTCCCGCTGATCGATGATGTGCTGGCGTTAAGGCTGGCCGGATCGATGACCGCCCGCGATGGCTTCGATTACAACAGCATCACCAAGAACCGGGTCAACGGACGCGATCTATGGTCCGGGCGGGTCAGCGCGCGGTTCGAGCCATCGGACAATTTTCGCGCGAATTTCGTGTGGGAGCGTTTCAGTGAGGACGACAATCGCTCGCGCACGGGCAAGCAGCTTTGCCACCGCGACGATGGGCCGACGCATGTCGGTTCGGTCGATCTTGCCGACAATGTGAACGTTTTTACAGGCGTCGAGCTGAGGAGGGCGCTGTTTGGGCAGGGCTGTAAGCCGGGGAGCCTTTATGACGATGCAGCCTTCGGTACGCCGAACGGTTTGTCGTACAGCTTCATCCTTGGAACCATCGCTTTGAAGGACCTTGTGACTGGAATTGGTTCCCTGCCAGGCGTCCCCGGCTTCCAGAGTTTGCTCAAACCGACCGATCCCTATGGTGGGATGATGCAGTCGCGAAATCTGCGCGAGATCGCCTCGGTTCGCGATCCCGTTTATCGAGCGGGGGCCGATCTTTTTGAAATCAATTTGGAATATGACATCACGCCGTCGCTGACATTCACCTCGCAAACGGTCTTCAATAATGACAAAAGCTATTCGTTTCAGGACTATAACCGCTTCAATAGCCTTCCTGCGTTCAATGATACATCCGCACTAGTGAGCGGATCTGGGCCCAGCAGATTTGCCAAGCTCGCTCCAGGCGGTATTTTTTGCGATCCGCAGATTGGTTGTTCTGATACAATTGCTGGATTCGATATAAGTTCATCTAATTCTAAGCAATTTAATCAAGAGTTTAGGATTCAATCTTCCTTTGAAGGCCCATTTAACTTTAGCTTAGGAGGAAATTATACAAAATTCAGGACATTAAATGAATATTACGTCATGTTCAATTTGTTGACGGCAATGTCGTGGAGTCCGCCATTTTATTCTAACCCTACAGCGGTTGGAGCGACTTGGGATCCCAGTATTTGTTATGCCGCAGCCTATTTTGGTTCGGCTTCTGGCGTTCCTATCGACGATCCACTAGCGGAGTGCCCCTATGTTGACCCCAATCCGGTGGAAAGCATCAACGGCGAAGGGCATAATTATTTTCGATCCAGCAATCCGTACAAATTGCAATCCAAGGCATTGTTCGGAGAGGCCTATTGGAATATCCGCGATAATTTGAAACTGACGGCCGGCCTACGTTATACGCAGGATCGAAAAACCCTCCGCATTATACCGTCCCAGACTTTGCAGGGCCGGTCGCTAACGTCTGGCGGTCTGGTATCTAAGGGCTATCCCGAAGAGGCGCCGATCCGGCAGAAATGGGGTGAGTTCACCGGGCGGTTCGGTCTTGATTGGAAGCCGAATCTCGGTTTTACCGACGAAACCTTATTGTACGGCTTCTACTCGCGGGGCTATAAGGCGGGTGGCGCCAATCCGCCGCAGCCGAGGTTCGCGACGGCGGCAGAAACCCGGCAGGATATGCTTGATGCGGGCATCCCCGAGGCGACTGTCGATATATATACAAATTTTTTCGACACCCTGCCTGTGCTGCAACTGACAGCAGTCGAATATGGTCCGACGTTTGAGCCCGAGTTCGTAAACGCCTTTGAAATCGGAATGAAGAACAGCCTGATGAACGGCAAGTTGTCGCTCAATCTGACGGGCTTTTATTATGATTATAAGGACTATCAGGTATCGCAGATCCGCGACCGGACGGCGGTGAATGAGAATTTTGACGCCGAAACCTGGGGCCTAGAACTAGAATCCGTGTTCGCACCCACCTCAAACCTGAAAATCAACTTCAATATGGGTTATTTGAACACGCGAATTGCTAACGGCGAAACGTCGATCGACATTATGAACCGCACGCAGGGCGATCCGAATTACACGCTGGTAAAACCGTGGATGCAGCTACCGTCCAATTGCGTCGTTCCGACTCATGTTGTTGAATCCTGGGCGAATTTGAACTCCGGCCTCCAAGGCTATTGGGGCATGTGTGGTGGCCTCAAGGGCTTGACCGAGGCGTTCGCTGGTTCCCGGGTGCCGGACCCGAAGTTTGGCGGGACGCGATACAATCCAATGAACTATCCGGAAATCAACGGCGGGGCCGGAATCCGCGCGGATCTGGGCGGCAATGAATTGCCCAACGCCCCGCACTGGACAGCCAATTTCGGCATCCAGAACACATGGTCAGTGTCCGACGATTGGGATGTCACGCTGCGCGGAGATGCCTATTGGCAGGGCAAGAGCTGGGCGCGCGTCTATAATTATGCGCCCTACGATCGGCTGCGCGACTGGACCAACTTCAACCTGTCGCTCCGCGTCGATGGCCCCGAGAACCTGACGTTCGAGGCCTACGTGAAGAATGTCTTCAACAAGTCGCCGATCACCGACGCCTTCCTGAACTCGGACGACACGGGGTTGACGACCAACGTCTTCACCCTCGATCCGCGCATCATCGGGTTCAGCATCGCGAAGAAATTCTAAGTCCTCTCCACTGGGGAACCAACTCGGGCCGATGCCAAGCTTGCTCCCGGGCAAGCATCGGCCCGGCTTTTTGGACCTGACTTTCGACGCGATGCTCTCACTCGCACTCTCTCCCGGAGAGAAACTGGCCGTCGCCCGGTTCCTTCCCCGGCGCCGTGCGACTGCCCATTTCCCCTTATCGCGGAAAGGAGATGATGATGACCGACACGACGCAAACCCCGGCCGGCCTCGTCATCGAAAAGCGCAACTGGAAATTCGGCCGCGATATGCAGCCGCGCCGCTGGTGGCACGGCGGGGATGCTGGTCGCACCGCTTTCTACAATGCCCTGTCCTCGACCTTCCCGGTCGGCGAGAAATTCTTCATGTCGGCCGTGCGTCATTACCGCGACGGCGCGCCCGAACCGCTTCGCGAGCAGATCGACGATTTCATTTTCCAGGAATCGACCCACTCGCGCGAGCATATCTTCTTCAACCGGCAGGCGCGCGATGCCGGTTACGACCTGGCCTCAGCCGAGGACCGCGCCGCTCGGACGATCGCCTGGGCGAAACGGCGCTTGCCGCTCATGCAACTCGCCGCGACCTGCGCGCTCGAACATTTCACTGCATTACTGGCGAACGCCGTCCTCTCCGATCCGGCGCACCTCGCCGGCGCCGACATCGAGGCGCAGCGCATGTGGCGCTGGCACGCCATCGAGGAGATCGAGCATAAGGCGGTCGCGTATGACACCTGGCTTCACGCGACCCGCTCCACGCCGCGCTGGATGAGCTGGTCGCTACGCTCGCTTGCCATGCTGAGCGCGGCGGTGCGCTTTCATTGGGTCGTCTTCCGCAATACCCGCGACCTGCTGCAGCAGGACGGGTGCAACGATCGTGCGACGTGGCGGCGGCTGCTGGCGTGGCTCTACGATTATCCCGGCCCGATGCGATTGCTCGCGCGCGGCATCCTCGACTATCTCCGCCCCGGCTTTCATCCGTGGCAACACGACGACCGTGCGCTGGCGAAGCGTGCCCTCGCATCGCTCACCCCGCCGCTCATCACCCCCCTGCCGCGGTGATTGGCATCATGCGGGAAGCCATATCCATCACACTATTCTTTGCGGTCGTCTCGGGAGGGGGAACGGCCGCGGCTTCGCAGGTGAGCGACGCCATCACCGGCCTATGGTCAACCGGAAGCCAACAGGGGCGCGTCGAGATTTACCGTTGCGGTCCCTCACTATGCGGGAAGATTGTCGACGCCGCTCCCCTGCGTGCCAATCCCGATCAACGCGACGGGAAGAACCCCGATCCCGCGCTGCGATCCCGCCGATTGAAGGGACTGGTCGTGTTGCAGGGGTTCAGGGGCGGCCCGCACCAATGGAAGGGCGGCCCGCTCTACGATCCCGAAACGGGCGATGGCGCAGCAACGGGCAGTCTGACCCTGCGCGCTGACGACAAGCTGGAGGTGAAGGGTTGCAAGGCGGCCATCTTCTGCCGAACGAAAATCTGGACGCGCGCGCGATGATATTGGCGTACGCTTCCCATAGCGGGCTTGCAGCCGAGCGGCGCGGTGCGGCGATTCCGCCGCCCGCGCATGAAGGATGGGCGCGCTAGGGGCGATCCCGAACCGATCGGCTGAACCACCGATCCGCTTCATTTTGTGGAATATATTCAGCGCCATCGGTCGGCATGTCCGAGACGATCGCGACCCTCTGCCATGTCGCTCGACCGGCTGATCGAACAGCACCGGATGCGGGTGCGCGCCGCTCAAAACGGCCCCGCCATCTTCGGTCCCACGCTCGATGCCGTTCGCGAACTGGGATTCAACCGCGCCGCGATTGTCCATGCCCAATGGTTCGTTCGGCCCAGACAGAATCTCCTCTTCCTCCACAATTTCGACGAATGGGGCGATATCTTCGTGGCGCGGGGATATTATCGCCATGATCCTGCGCTGCTGACTTCGCAGCGGACCCACCGCCCCTTCACCTGGACCGAGA
Organism: Sphingopyxis sp.; assembly: GCF_025869345.1. GTDB lineage: Bacteria > Pseudomonadota > Alphaproteobacteria > Sphingomonadales > Sphingomonadaceae > Sphingopyxis. Next base: position 78,612 of record NZ_JAOZVW010000152.1, on the reverse strand, counting down.
TGCGCGAGGAGATGCCGCCCGGCCCCATGCCGGCCCGCATCCTGAGCGAAGCCGGCCGTCACGGCCTTCGCGTCGGCCTCACCGTTCCCGTCTCGGTTCCCGGAGAGCCCGCCGGCTGCTGCACCTTCGCGACCGATGCGAGCGAACTGCCGCCCCCGTCGTTCTGCCGCGCAGCGGCATGGATCGCCGACGAGGCGTTTTACGCAGCTCGGCGGCTGCACGGCTATCCCGTGCCGATCGAGGCAACCGAGGTTCCGCATGTCAGCGCGCGTCTCCTCGAATGTTTGCACTGGGCTGTCATTGGCAGGACCGACGCGCAAATTGCGATCATCATGGGTCTCAAGATCACGACCGTCCGTTCCTACATGCGCGACCTGCGCCAAATGTTCGGGGTGTGCAGCCGCGTGGAACTCGCACGCGCCGCGCAGCGCGCCGGATTCATCGGCCTCGACGACACAATCCCCTATTAGTGACGCTTACGCGCGCGGGTTCGGTTTGCTCCCTTGAATCAACAATCAAGGGAGTAAAGGTTCATGATCCATATCCGCCACGGTTGTTCGCTCACCGATCCGCTCGCCGCCTCGATGTTCCGCGACCGCAAGGAGCAATTCGTCGACCAGCTGGGCTGGGACGTTCCCGTCGTCGCCGGCCAATATGAAATCGACCAATATGACGGTGGCGACGCCCATTATCTGATCATCGCCGACGCGAACGGGGAACATGCCGGGTCAATGCGGTTGCTGCCGACGATCCGCCCTCACCTGCTCGCCGATCACTTCGCGGGCCTCTGCGATGGCGAGATCCCATGCGGCCCGCACGTCATGGAGATCACCCGGCTCTGCCTGCCGTCGCGGCTCGGGCGCGATGGGCGTCGCGCTGTCCGCAACCGGCTGATTTCGGCGATGGTCGATCATGCCCTCGACAATGGAGTCTGGGTTCTCACCGGCGTCGTCACCGCGGTCTTTCGCGAAACCATCCTGGCGATGGGCTGGCGCGCCGCGCCGCTCGGCCCCGCGCGGAGCCATCAGGGCAGTTCCATCGGTGCCTTCCGTCTCGACCTCGATCCCGACACGCCGGCGCTGCTCGCCGCGACCGGCATCTATGTGCCCGACACGACCGCGTTCGTCGCGGCCGAACCGGCTTGAGGGAGAGCGATGATGACGCACGATCCCGCCCGCTGCGCCGCGATGCTGCTCGCCGACGGCTATTGCACTATCGAGGATGTCCTTCCGCCCGATACCGTCGTCGCCCTCGAGACCGAGTTGGCGCCACGGTTCGAGACGACGCCGTTTTGCGAAGGCGGCTTCTATGGCGCGCGCACCAAGCGGTTCGGCGCGCTTCTGCGCCGCTCGCGCCACGCTGCCATGCTCGTTCAGAATCCGCTGATCCGCACTATCGCCGATACGATCCTCGGCGCATGGTGTGACCGCATCCTGCTCAACCTGACGCAGGCGGTCGAAATCCATCCCGGCGCGCTCGCGCAGGCGCCGCACCGCGATCAGGATTTATGGGGCGGCGACAAGACCGGCATCGACTATCAGCTCAACGTCATCTGGCCGATCGACCCGTTCACCGCCGATAATGGCGCTACGCGGCTCTGGCCCGGAAGCCACCGCGACGAAAGGGTCGATCCCGTTTCGGTGGCCCCGCTCGTCGCGGAGATGGATCCGGGGTCGGCGCTGCTGTTTCTTGGCTCGATCGTCCACGGCGCCGGCGCCAATGCGTCGAACGCGGTGCGGCGCGCGGTGATCGTGAGCTACTGCCTCGGCTGGCTACGGACCTTCGAGAATCAATATCTTGTCTATCCGCCCGAGGTTGCGCGGCACTTCGATCCCGACCTCGCGGCGCTCGTCGGCTACGCCCAGCACCGTCCCAATCTCGGCAATGTCGAGGGGCAATGTCCGTCGGTGCTGCTCGGCGATCCCGCCATAGACGGGCTCGCCGCGATCGACGCGCTGCGGCCCGAACAGGCCGAAGCCATCGCCGATTATCTCGCCGAGCAGGAGGCCGCCCGCGCGGGCCTCTTGGGCGGATAGCGAGGCGACCCCATGTCCGCCGGTCGGCTCGTCGCCGACTGGCGCGACCCGGCGGCCTATGACTGGCTCGACGACTGCGGCCGTCACGCCTTCGCCTGGGAATGGCTGCGGCGGCAGCCCGATTTTCAAGCTGCCATCGAAAATGAAGCTGGCGGCCCGGCGGCGCGTTTCGGACTTCGCAATCGTCCGACCTTTGTGGCCGATGCCCGTACCGCCCACCCGATCTGGACGACCGAGGCCGATCCCTTCCTCCTCACCGCGTCCGCGCAACCCTGCGCGCCAGGCGAGAGCAATTTCGATCTGTCGCGCGTACGGGAAGATATCGCGATGGCAGCAAGCTCCGAAGGTGAGCATTGGCTGTTCGGCACCGCCGCAAGGGCGCTGCGTCTCGACATTCGTTCCGGCAGTCTGCGCGGCGGTCCCGTCGCGCTCACCGTGCATGTTGCGCGGCTCGATGTGCCCGCAATCGTCGCGCTCGCTCGCCTGATCGCGCTTGCCCGCGATGGCCGCTGGCGGCGCAGTCACTTTCCGGCCGAGCGGCGCGCAAACCGCTGGAGCCAGATTCTTCGCGTCCACGATGCACTATTGGCTGGCGCCAGCCAGCGCGACATCGCCGATGCGCTGTTCGGAACCGCGGGGATCGCCAACTGGCGCATCAATGCCGCGCCGTGGCGGCGACGCAGCCAGCGCCTCGTCGAAGCGGCTCGGCGCGCCGCAGCGTCGAAGCCCGCCGACTGGCTGAGCGGCGCCTTTCCCTGAAGCTGCTATTTACCGAGCCGCTTTCGGACCGTCTCGGCGATGCCGGGTTTGAGCAACTCGTCGATGCTGACCTGAAAAGCCGCGGCGATCTTCTCGATCATATCGACCGACGCCGCATATTTTCGATGCTCGACAAAGCTCACATAGCTGCGGTCGATTTCCGCGATGCCCGCGAGATCCTCCTGCGTCATATCGTGGAGGTCACGCAGCTCCTTCATATTGGCTGCAAGTATCTCTCGGCCTCGGCGCTCCATGCCCCCATGACCAAGGCCAATTGGCCCTCAACTCTATAGAGTATTCACCACAAATCTTGGATGAAGGCGGCTGAGGCGCGATTTGATGGCCTGGCCCGAAAATGAAGGGGACCGATTGCGGGCCTCTGCGGACCCGCCGTGTCGCGTTAGCCCGTCCGCCGAACCATATGGGAGGAGCGGGAAACGATGTCGGCCGATGCAAAGCGAATGGGACCGTCGGGGCGCCCCTATCTCAACACCGCGCAGGCGGCCCATTATCTCGGCATCGGCGCCCGCAAATTGCAGCGGCTGCGCGCCAGCGGCGAGGGGCCGCGTTTCCGTCGCCACGGCCGCTTGATCTATTATCATCCGGGCGACCTCGAAAGCTGGTCGCGCGGCACGGCCGAACCGGGCGGCCGCCATGGGTGAGCGCGAACGCATGCACCCCAGGCGGTTGCTCGGTTGGAGCCTCGCGCTCGGCGGCCTCGCGGGCGCGCTCGCTACGACGCTACTGATCGAGCCGCGTCCGCGCCTGGTGTGGAACGCCAGCGCCAGCGCGCCGGTCGGCCTCTATGCGGTCGGCGACGGTGCGGCGCTGGCGCGCGGCGACATGGTGATCGCGCGCGTTCCGATCGCGTTTCGGATGCTGGCGGCGCGACGCCACTATCTTCCCGCCAATGTGCCGCTGGTGAAGCGTGTTGCCGCCGCGTCGGGAGACAAGGTCTGCGCCGCCGGCGCGCGTGTTACGGTCAACGGGCGACTCGCCGCGCGCCGCCTCGATCGCGATGGCGCCGGGCGGCCGATGCCGGGGTGGTCGGGCTGCGCTTTGCTCGGCGACGGTGAATTTTTCCTGCTGATGGCGGATAGTCCCGCGTCGTTCGACGGGCGCTATTTCGGTGTGAGCGAGGCCAGCGATATTGTCGGCAAGGCGCGGCTCCTATGGTCGCGCTGAAGATCGCGCTCGCCGCGCTCGCGCTGCTCGCGGCGGTGCCCGCCAAGGCCGAATCGCTCGATCGCTGGCAGCCCTATATCGCCGAGGCGTCGGCGCGCTTCGGCGTCCCGGTCGACTGGATCGAGCGCGTGATGCGCGCGGAGAGCGGTGGGCGCACGACGCTGGACGGCCGCCCGATCGTCAGCCGCGCCGGGGCGATGGGATTGATGCAGCTCATGCCGGAGACATGGGCGGACATGCGCGCGCGGCTCGGCTTGGGGTATGATCCCCATGCGCCGCGCGACAATATACTGGCGGGAACCTATTATCTACGGCTCATGTACGATCGCTTCGGCTATCCGGGGCTGTTCGGCGCTTATAATGCCGGGCCGGGTCGCTATGCCGCCTTTGCGACAAAGGGCCGTCCGCTACCGCCGGAGACACGCGCCTATGTGGCAGCCCTCACCGGCTCGGCTGGACCCGTGGCTGTGCCGTCGAGCAGGGCGTTCGCTAGGTCTCGGCAACAATATGCCATTTTCTTTTCCACGAAATCGCAGGAAATCGGGCGCGACGATCGCGGTTCGGAATCATCGCCGCTGTTCGTGCGGCTCAGAGTCGCGGTCGATCGTCCCTGAAGACGCGTCCTGGCTGGGGTCGACGTTCGCGAGCATGGCCTCGATTTCGTTCAGGACGCGCCGGCAACCGTCGGGACGCGATAGCAGGTCGCGAGTCAGCTCGGTCCGGTCGCACGCCAGCATGTCGCCGAGCGTCGCATAATCGGTCTGCGCGAGCAGCTTGCGTGTGCGGCGGCTGAACGGTGTCGCGGCGACCCCGAGCGCCGGTGTGATCGCTTCGGGCCAGGGCGGCGGTGCATCGGCGCGCTGCCGGACCGCATCGGCATGGATCTGCAACGCGCGGGACTGCGAGATGCCCTCACGTTCACCAATCGCGCGGAATGTCAGACCGGCCTCGCGCAGGGCGAACACCCGTTCGCGGCGTATTGCGACCGCGCTCGCTGGCTCCGATGGACGCATAGGACATCTCTCCGTCTTCCTTCGGTCGATGCGAGCATAACCGCCAATCGCGACATTCTCAAATCGCCGGCGCGAACGGTCGATCGGCGAGAAAGCGCGAAAGCGCGAAAGCGATGAGGGTGCCGGGGACGCCGCCCGATGGTTGAGGAAATGCTGGGCGGTCTTGCGGGCGCCTCGCGCCTGCGGCGCGACCGCGCTCAGCTTCGCTAGGCGCCCGTCGGTGCGCCAAGCGAAGGCGGGGCCGCGCTGCGCGCGTCCCGCCCCGTTCGGGCTATGATCGCTGGCGCATGGCCGGCGCTGCGCTCCGGCCTGTCGTCGCCGCGCGGGTCCGCGCGGCGGCGTCATTTCGGGGCCCTCCCTCCGTCGTGGAGGTGAGCGGCGCGCCCTTCTGGGCGCGGCCCGGCCTCCCGCAAGCCGGCCCTACGGGACCGGCTCCTCCACCTGCGTTCCGGCCCTTCGGGTGCGGGCTGCCTCCTGACCGCGCCCGGTAGGTCGCAAGTCGCCGCCCACCCCCACGCCGGGGGAGGCCCATGCGGGTTGGGGGTGGCTCTTGGAGGACAGCCATGCGCCAGACCGGCAAACGCCGCGCGCGCCGCGGGGATGGAGGGGCGAAGGCCCCCGCCGAGCGCGCCAATCTCTACGATGACGTGACCCGCCGCATCATTTCCGAACTCGAGGCGGGCCGCTTTCCTTGGGTCCAGCCTTGGGGGCGCCCCGGCAGCGAGGGCGGCGGCGCTGGTCCCGGCCTTCCGCGCAATGCGCTGACCGGGCGCAGCTATTCGGGCGTCAATGTCCTCATATTATGGGGCGCGGTGATCGAACAGGGCTGGCCGTCACAATCGTGGCTGACCTTCCGGCAGGCGCTGCAAGCGGGCGGCACTGTCCGCAAGGGCGAGTGCGGCACCACCGTCGTCTATGCCGACCGCTTCACCCCCGAGGCCGAAAAGGAACGCGCGCGCCAGACCGGCGATGATGCCAAGAGCATCGCCTTCCTCAAACGCTTCACCCTGTTCAACGTCGCACAATGCGAAGGGCTGCGCTCCGGCCTCGCCGCCGACCCCGCACCGCTTCCTGACCGCGAGATCGTGCCGTTAGCCGAAGCCGTCATTGCCGCGTCGGGCGTCGATTTCCGTATCGGGGGCGACAAGGCGTTTTACGTCCCGAGCGAGGATTATGTGCAGGTGCCGCCGCAGCCCGCCTTCTTCGAGCAGATCAATTATTACCGCACCGCGCTCCACGAACTGTGTCACGCCAGCGGCCATGTCTCGCGGCTGAATCGCAAATTGCTCAATGTCTTTGGCAGCAAGGAGTATGCCCGCGAGGAACTGGTTGCCGAAATGGGCAGTGCCTTCCTTTGCGCCGCGCTCGGCATCGTTCCGACCGTGCGCCACGCTGATTATCTGGCGTCGTGGCTCGCCGTGCTGCGCGAGGATAATCGCGCGATCTTTCGCGCCGCGAGCCAAGCGAGCAAAGCCGCCGACTGGCTGCTCGCACGTCATGTCGAGGTGCAAGGCCGCCAAGACGGGAGGGCGGCGGCATGATGCTCCTGACCCCCGATCTTCACGCGGCGTTGCGCGCCAATGATGTCGCCGCCGCCAAGCTGGAGAATTTCGACCCCGTTCCGGTGGTCAAATTCTTCAACCCCGTCGGCGCGGCGACATGGCTGGCGACCGAACTTGCCGAGGACGGCGACACGCTTCGCGGTCTTGCCGACCTAGGGTTCGGTTGCCCCGAACTCGGCACCTTCAGCCTGTCCGAACTGGCGAGCGCGCGGCTTCCGTTCGGTCTCGGCATCGAGCGCGACCCGAATTTCCACAGCGGTCACCCGCTTTCGACATGGGCAGGATGGGCGCGCCGCACCGGATCGATCAGCACCGCCGAAACCTTGCTGCGTAGCCTTGCGCGCGCAGCGAACGACGAGACTCCGCCGATGGGCGGATAACGCGCGGCGCGTTTCGCCGCAATCCGTAAGCCGGTCCGCCATCCCGAGAAGAACAACGGACCGGCGCTCATAGGAGCCGACCAATGAAACTCCAATTTATCGACCTTGGCAAGCTGTCGATCAGCAAGGCCAATATGCGCTACGCGAAGAAAGCACCCGACGTGTCGGATATCTTGCCGACCATTCGCGCGCGCGGCGTTCTCGTGCCGCTGATCGTCCGCCCGAATTGCGGTCCTGATGCCTATGAAATCGTCGCGGGCGCGCGGCGCTTCACTGCCGCCAAGATCGTCGCCGACGTGCGCGGCGACGGCGCCGCCGCCCCCCTGCCCTGCGCCATCTTGGAGGATGGCGACGATGCCGCCGCGATCGAGGCGTCGCTGATCGAGAATATCGCGCGGCTCGCGCCCGACGAGGTCACCCGCTGGGAAAGTTTCACCCGGCTCGTCAAGGAAGGCCGCGAGATCGCCGATATTTCGGCGACCTTCGGCATCCCCGAACAGGGGGTGAAACGCATCCTCGCGCTCGGCAATTTGTTGCCGCGCGTCCGCAACCTCTACCGCGACGAGGCGATCAACGCCGCGACCGTCCGCCATCTGACCTTGGCGAGCAAGAGCCAGCAAAAAGCATGGCTCGCGCTCCATGACGACCCCGACGCTTACTGTCCGACCGGCCATCAGTTGAAGCAATGGCTGTTCGGCGGTGCGTCGATCAAGGTCGATCATGCGCTGTTCGATGTCGAGGCCAGCGGGCTTGCGGTTGTCGCCGACCTGTTCGGCGAGGACCGCTATTTCGCCGACGCCGATGCGTTCTGGACAGCGCAGGAAGCGGTGATCGAGAACCGCCGCGATGCCTATCTTGACGAAGGATGGGGCGATGTCGTCATCGTGCCGCGCGGTCAATATTTCTCGCCATGGGAGCATCGCAAAGCGTCGAAGCGCAAGGGTGGGCGCATCTATATCGAGGTGCGCGACAATGGCGAAATCACCTTCCACGAGGGCTATGTGACCGCAAAGGAGGCCGCGCGCCTCGAACGCGGCGAGGCGATCGACAGCGGCCCCAAAGTGCCGCGCCCCGAAATCACCGGCGCGATGCAGACCTATATCGACCTGCATCGCCACGCCGCCGTCCGCGCCGCGTTGACCGGCCATCCCAAGGTTGCGCTGCGCTTGGTGGTCGCCCACGCCATCAGCGGGTCGTACCTGTGGCGGGTGAAGCCCGAGCCGCAGACCTGCCGCAACGAAGCGGCGCGCGAAAGTGTCGAAACCTGCGCGGCCGAAGCCGCGTTCGACGCCAAGCGTCGCGCGGTGCTCGATTTGCTCGGCTTCTCGCCCGAGGAGCCGACCGTCACCGGCGGCAATGGCGACGACTTCGGCCTTGCGGGCCTGTTCCTGCGCTTGCTCGACCTTCCCGACCGCGCGGTGATGGACGTGATCGTCATCGTGATCGGCGAAACGCTCGAAAGCGGCAGCGCCGCCGTCGAAGCGGTGGGGACTGAGATCGGCGTCGATATGGGCCGTTACTGGCAAGCCGACGATGCCTTTTTCGAGCTTATTCGCGACAAGGAGGTGCTGACCCGCATCGTCGCCGAGGTCGCGGGCGAAGAGATCGCGACCGCCAATGCGAAGGAGCCGGGCAAGGTCTTGAAGCGCATCGTTCGCGATCATCTGGACGGTGCGAACGGGCGGCCCAAGGTCGAGGCATGGGTGCCGAAATGGATGGTCTTCCCGCCGTCCGCTTACACCCAGCGGGGCGGCATCAGCACTGTCACGGCTGCTGAATTGGTCGCGGCGGCGCGCGCCGAGAGCGGACCGAAGACCGAGCCGCTCGCGGCCTGACCCTCATAAGGATGGCGGCACGTCCGCCATCCTTTCCTTTCTAATGGAGGGCATCATGGCTCCCGAGCGTCCGCATTATGTGCTGGAACAGCAATATCCACATCTTGAACTGCGCGGCACAGACTGGTCGCCTTACGGCATCTATCGCTCGTTCGACCGCGCGCGGGAAAAGGCGGCGCGGCTGAACAGGCCATGCCGGATCACCCAATATCTTGTCGTCTGGCGGTCGGTTCCGATCCGCTAGCGCGGCGGCTTAACTTCAATTTATGCCGCGCGGCGCTCCGCTGCCGCGCGGCTTTTTTCTGGGCGCCCAAGATGCCTCGTCTGACGCCTATTTGGCGCGATGGCGGGTCACCGTCCGGCCGTTCCCGCATAAAGTGCAGATATCGCGTGTGCGTTCGAAACCGCGCGTTCCGCCGAGCGCGCGGGTGACGACATCGGCCTGCGCCGGAATCGACAGGCCCAGCCGATCGGTCACGCAGCCTTCGCACACCCCTGCGCCGTCCAGCCGCACGATCAGCCGTTCGATCTGCCCCGCTATCGTTGTTCCGCCCGTCATTGCGTCGGCCCTGTAGGCGCGGCTCGCCGCGCGCGAAAGCCGGGATGCGATGCCGAAGCCGTGTCGCCAGACGCACTCGCCCGCCATCGCGGGCATGGCTTCTTCGCCGGCTGCTCCGGCCCGGTGCCGGCTCTTGGGCGCAGACCTGGAACGACCGCGCGCGCCGCGAAACCATCGCGCGGACCTGATTTCCCCGCGCCGCCAAGGCGGCGCTCCTCGCGGCCGCTTCGCTTCAAATCAGCCCCGCGTCTCCGGTCCTCCGCTTCGCTGCGGCCTGCGGTTCGCGGCGCGCGCGGCCGTCCCTTCGGTCCGCCCATCGCCCGGCACCGGGTCGGGCGAGCTTGAGAAGGAGTAAGGAAATGCCTGCAATCGGCCATGTGCAGCGCCAGGACGACGGATCGTTCCGGGGCGCGTTGAAGACGCTTTCGGTCAACGCCGAGATCGTCATTCTTCCCAACCGCGGCAAGACCGGCGACCAGCCCGATTACCGCATCCTGTCGAGCGGCGTCGAGCTCGGCGGTGGCTGGGTTCGCACCGGCGAGGTGAGCTGCCGCGAATATATCCGGCTCGCCATGTCGGCCCCCGAACTCGGCGGCCGCACTCTCTACGCCAACCTCGGGCGTGCTGCCGGGCAGGATGATGACGACGCTTTCGCCATCATCTGGAACCCCGGCGACTGAGCCGAGCCGAGCCGCCCCGCGCCGGTCATCCGGCGCGGGGCTATTCTTTGCCTTTTCCACGCGGTCTCGGGAACAAAATCATCGCCGGGAGCCATCCGGGAGGGTGGAGATCCGCTCAGTCGGATCCAGCATCCGGCGGCGAACGGGCTGCGTCAAGGATCGACGGTGCCCCCAATTTTGCCGCCGTCTCCGCTGCGCTTCGCTCCACTCCGCCGCCAACAAAATCGGCACCCCCATCGCCCGCTTCGCGGCCGCTTCGCGGTCCTGGACCCAGCCCGCCCGCCGCCGGGCGAGGCCTCATCTTTCGCAAGATGAGGAGATGAAACATGTCGATCGAACAGCAAATAGAGGAGCTGCGCGCGGAGCTTTCATGGTGCGATGACGCAGCCGAACGGCGCCAAATCGAAGCCGAATTGCGCGCCGCCGAAAGGCAAGGAAAGCGGCGCGAGCGGGAGCAGCATCAAGTCGAACAGGCGAGCCGGCACAGGTGATTGGTAGTTTTCGGGAGCAGCGCCGGCGGGCGTCGCTCCCCCCCTTTTTGATCGCAGGGATGACGGGAACGACGGGTGGAGGGAGAGGATCGGCGCACGGCAAGATAGAAATAGTGTCTCGCACTCCCGCGACCCACCATTAAGCCTTTGTCTGCACATCGTTTTTTCTGAACGGCCGCGAGACCCGCAATCGCGCCGCGAGACAGGGTAGAATAACTCGCGCTTTTCTGCGGCTTTCAGCGGAAAATCGTGAGACTCCTTGCCTTGGCGCGCGAAAGCGCCACTTTCGCGGTGGGGAGCGTCATTCCAGACCGGAAGGACGCCATATGCGCGACGATGAATTTGAACCGCACCTCGGCCGGATGCGCGGCCGCGGTAAAGAAACCCCATATCTGAACAAGGTTGTGAAGGCGGCAAAGCGCGCCGGGATGAAAACCGGCAAGCGCGGTCGCTTCGACGGCAGCCGGATCGGCCGCGGTGCCAGCGTCGCGCGCGTGCTGCGATCGCGCGATCGGTTTGGCGGCTTCCGGTCACGTCGCGTCATCGTCAAGATGCGCCCTGTGAAGCTCGCTGGAAAGGGCGTCGGCGGCGCCCGCGCCCACCTCAGCTATATCCAACGCGACGGCGTGACCCGCGAGGGCCAGCCCGGCGAGCTTTATTCGGCCGACAGGGACACGGCCGACGGAAAGGCGTTTCTCGAAAGGTCGGGCGGCGACCGGCATCAATTCCGTTTCATCGTGTCGGCCGAGGACGGCGACCAATATCCCGACCTCAAGCCTTTCGTTCGCCGCTTGATGACACAGATGGAGCAGGATCTGGAAACGAAACTCGACTGGGTGGCGGTCGATCATTTCAACACCGGCCACCCCCACACCCATGTCGTGCTGCGCGGCAAGACTGATCGCGGCGATGACCTCATCATCGCGCGCGAATATATTTCGCATGGGTTTCGCGAACGCGCCATCGACATTGTAAACCTCGATCTTGGGCCGCGCACCGATCTGGAGATCGAGGAGCGGCTACGCAGCGATGTGAACGCCGAACGGCTGACTGCGATCGACCGGCGATTGATCCGTGACATGGACGCGGCGCGGCTGGTCAGCGCGAGCGACCAGGACCCCTTCCAGCAATCGCTTCGTATCGGCCGCTTGCAGAAACTCGCCCGCATGAATTTGGCGACCCATCTCGGCGGTGAAGGCTGGCAACTCGAGCCCGACCTCGCGAACACGCTGCGCCGGATTGGCGAGCGCGGCGATGTCATCCGCACCATGCAGCGCGAATTGACGGCGCGGAATCTTGAACGCGCGGCTGCCGATCGCGTCATCTATGATCCCACTATCGCAGGAGCGGCGCCGATCGTCGGCCGCGTCATCATGCGTGGCCTCGCCGACGAACATCATGACCGCCATTATCTGTTGATCGACGGCATCGACGGACGCACCCATTATGCCGAAATCGGCAAGGGCGAAGTGGTCGAGCCGATCCCCGACCAGGCCATCGTCCAGATCGCCCCTCGCGGCGACGGCGTTCGTCCCGTCGATCGCATGATTGTCGAGGTCGCGACCGCCAACGGCGGACGCTATACGATCGACGCGCATTTGCGGCACGATCCGACCGCCACCGAGCGTTTCGCCGAAACCCATGTCCGCAGGCTCGAAGCCATGAGGCGTTCGACGGGCAGTGTCGAACGCGAGCCCGATGGAAGCTGGATCATCACGCCGGACCATTTGGACAAGGTGGAAAAGTTCGCGGCGCGTCAGATCCGCGACCGTCCCGTCACCATCGAAACCCTTTCGGCCGTGCCGCTCGACAATCTGCCGGGGGCTGAGGCCGCAACCTGGCTGGACCGGGAGTTAGTCGCCGATCGTCCGACGCCGCTTCGCGATGCGGGCTTCGGGCGCGAGGTTCGCGCCGCGCAGACCTTGCGGCGGCAATGGTTGGTTGCCGAGCAGCTTGGGGAAGAACAGGATGGGCGCACCGTCTATCGGCGTCATATGCTTGCGTCCCTGCAGCGCCGCGAGCTGCTGCGGGTTGCCGACCAGCTATCGGGCGAGGTCGGAAAGCCGTTCGTGGAAGCGAAGCCGCAAGAGCCGATTCAGGGCCGGCTGGTTCGCGGTGTCGATATGGCGAGCGGACGTCATGCGCTGGTCGAGCGATCGCGCGACTTCACGCTGGTTCCGTGGCGCCCGGTGATGGAGCGCCATATCGGCAAGAGCGTATCGGGCATCATGCGCGAGGGTGGAGTTAGCTGGACTTTCGGTCGGCAACGCAGCGGGCCGAATATTTCGTGACCGAACTCGAACAATCTGGCCGTTCGCGGAGTGGCAGGTTTCGAGGAGGCGGAAAGCTATGACTGCTACATGCAGGTTCCACAGCTGCGGCAGATCTGGATGAATAGGTTGCGAGCTACACGAAGAGAGGTTTCACCAGAGCCGCTGATGCGTACCATAGTTGGCGCCCCGCCGCTCGCCAAAACAAGGAGATCGTGGCCTGCTTGTGCGGGGCAGGCCCAGCTCGCCCCCTCATAAACCCAAATGCCCGATCAGGTCCAAAATTCGACACCTGGACCAACAGATCGGCGCGGGGCACTATTCCCGCCCAGCGCTACCCAATCTTACTCGTTCGCGAGAACTTCCCGCGAACGGATTCGTCCAGAGGAGTCCGGATCATGATCCGTCCCATATTGTCTTTCGCCATCGGCATCGCAGCCCTTCCCACGCTCACGATGCCCGCGCCTGCGTCCGCCCAGGACATGATCAACAACCTGCCCGACTATACCAGCGCATGGGTCATGGGTGACCTCATGCAGCGGCGGGGCCGGGATAGTGGCGACACAGCCGATAGCAAGACGAACCGGAAGCCTGATCCGCAGGCGATTCTGGCCAGACAGGCGACCTACACGCCGTCGGCCGCCGTCAGAACGAAGGTCGACAGCGCATTCGCCAGCTATCTTGCCGGTCGGCGGCCCGCGTCGGCCCCTGTGCTCCTGCGCGCCCTGGCCGCAGACAGCCCGCCCGGATCGGCTTTCACACGCCTTCTTGCAGCCGAACTGGGTAACAGCGAAGATGCGATCCGCCGCCAGCTCCAGCAAGGGCAGTTGCAGGGCGACTACGGGCGCTGGCTAACCACGATGGGGTATTCGGATCGTAATCTGTTCGATGTGAACACGGCCTTCCTGATGCATAGCTGGTCGATCGCAAACGGCGGCGTCACAACCCGTTATCCCAAGATCACCTTCCGCACCGTTCGAGACGACCTCATGGAGCACCAGGATCCCGGACGGATGGCGGGGCGCAGCAACACGCTGAAGCAGGAAGAAGCACAGAGCTTCGCATTGTTCACCGCGCTGCTCGTCTCGGCGTGGGAGAATGCCGACACGCGCGAGCGCGCGGTCCTCAGCAGCGGGGTTGCGAAACTGGGTAAACGCATCGGCATCGACTACAGACAGGTTCGCTTGTCGGCCGAAGGCTTCGCATTCAGATGACTGTTCGGTTGTCGCACATGTTTCGGACTCAAGCCTTCAGGCCGCCGCGGTCTCAATGTCGACCTTTAGCATGCACTTGAACCGGCACCTGATCGGACGGAGCAATTTGATCGAGCGTGATCTCGCCAAACCGTCTCACAAACAACGCCGTCGCCTCGGCCATGGTGTCCTCCACCACGGCATTCACATTCTTCTCGACCAGGCAGTCGGAATGCCGGCTGCGATTCCCAATGGAAAACAGGTTTGGGCAATCGAGCGCCTGATAGACGGTCAGCAGCGTAATCGTTCTTAATGGACGGGACAGGCGCCACCCCCCGCCGTGCCCCTTCTCTGACCTGACGAGGCCCGCCTCGCGCAGCCCCGCCATGGTACGGCGGAAGACGGCCGGATTGGTCCCCATGCTGCGCGCAAGCACCTCGGATGTGAGCGGCGTATCGACCCGATCCATGTGCAGTAGGACATGGAGAACGTCGGAGAGGCGGGTATCTTTGTTCATTGAAGGGACCTGCGAGAAGCTGGGCGAGCATTACCCCAGTTGACGTATCATTACAAGATACGTATCTTATGATGATACATGATCGGCGCAGGGCGGGAGAATGCAGTGCAATATGATGCAATCATCGTCGGCGGCAGCTTCGCCGGATTGTCCGCCGCGCTGTACCTTGGCCGAGCGCGGCGGTCGGTTTGCGTGCTCGACACGCGCATGCCACGTAACCGCTTTGCCGACGCCTCGCATGGCCAGTTCGCGCAGGACGGCAACGATCCTCAGGCAATGCTCGCAACCATGCGCGCGCAGGTCGCCGCTTATCCGACGGTGCACTTCGTAGAGACGCAGGCGGTCGATGCCGCGCGCGACCGCGAGGCGTTTGCCGTTGCCCTGGCAAACAGCAATGTAGTGAGGGGGACAGCGATTCTGCTGGCCTTCGGCATCATCGATATACTGCCCGATCTGCCGGGACTCGCCGAGCGGTGGGGACGTTCGGTAATCCACTGTCCTTATTGCCATGGCTATGAATTCAGCGACCGGCGCCTGGGGGTGCTCAATTTGTCGCCCATGTCGGTGCACCAGGCGATGCTGATCCCCCAATGGGGACCCACGACCTTCTTTCTGAACGGGGGAACGATCGATCCCGAGACCACGGCCCAACTCGAGCGCCGCGGCGTGGCGATTGAACCCGCACTCGTCCGGGGACTGGTCGGCGAAGGCGTGCATCTGTCTGCGATCCAGTTGGCCGGCGGTCGCGAGCAGCCGCTCGACGCGCTCTATATCGGACCACCTTATCGGTTCAGCAGCGACCTCGCCGAGCGTCTGGGCTGCGCGATCGAGGACGGAATGCTCGGCCCAACCCTTACCGTGGACGAGATGAAGGCGACTGACATCGGCGGCGTTTATGCCGCAGGCGACATCACCCGCACAGGCCATACGGTCTCCTTCGCCTGCGCGGACGGCGTCATGGCCGCCCTCGCCATCCACCGTTTACTGATTTTTGGAGCACCTACATGACACCTGACAAACCTTCGCCGTTCGCGGACGCCACCGCCATCGCATCCTACACACAGGAAACGCCGCGCAAAGTTCCCGGCCTTTCCGATCTCCATCGCATGACAATGCTGTTGCTGGCGGAGCAAGCCGTGGGACCAGCGCAGATTCTGGTCGTCGGTGCTGGCGGCGGTATGGAAACGCTGGCGCTGGCGGAGGCGCAGCCCGGTTGGCGCTTCACCGGTGTCGATCCTTCCGCGGCGATGCTCGACCTCGCTTCCGGTACGTTGGCCTCGGCAGCCGAGCGCGTGACATTGATCGAAGGGACAGTCGATCAGGCGCCAGACGGTCCTTTCGACGGCGCGACGTGTATCCTGACCCTGCACCACATCGATCGGGATACACGTTTGCATACCCTTCGGGAGATCCGCCGTCGCCTCAAGCCCGGGGGACGCCTCGTGATCGCTGGCCATTCGGCGCCCGGTCCCGATCCCGCCCGTTGGATGACTCGCTCCGTCGCGTTTGGCGACCACAGCGGGATCGACTGGGAGAAGGCTGCCGCTACCGGCCGCATGATGGCTGAACGCCTGCCGCTGCTCACGCCAGCCGAGGAGGTAGATTTGTTGCTGGAGGCTGGCTTTGTCGACGTAGCGCTGTTTTACGCCGCATTTTCCTTCCGGGGCTGGGTTGCGACCGCCGATCCAGATTGAATTTGCCAGGCTGTGTCACTGGCGCCGCAAATTGGAGGTCACCCTCGCCCCATCAGATCTTCACGAGCCATTGCATCAGCTTGCGAAACGCCGCCGACAGGCTGTCGCTGCGATACTCGCGCGGCGCCTCGCCCAGCGCGCAAGGTGCATTCTGAAGCCCCGGGATCAACGGGACATAGCTCTCACCGCGACAGCCAAGCGACATACGACTGATATAGGCGCAGAGCCGTCGGTGGTCCCCGACCCATTCGCGCATTCGCGCCACGGGATTCCTACCGGGAGACTTACGATTATCCTTGGTGAAATAAGGTTGACTAGGAAACTATATTGATTACGTTGCTGGTGAACGAATCGGAGTATCCGTGGCTATCGTCTCTGACCTCACCGCCCATACGGGCTATATGCTGCGGATGGTGTCAAATGCCGTCTCGCAGGAATTCGCCCGTGCCGTGGCGGATGAAGGCGTGACCGTGGCTGAGTGGGTGATGCTGCGCTCACTCTATGACAACTCGGCTGTCGCGCCTTCTGCTCTGGCCAGCAAAATGGGCATGACCAGAGGCGCGATCAGCAAGCTTGCCGACCGATTACTGGAGAAGGAGCTAATTGAACGCACCGGCAATCCTGATGACAAACGCGGACACAGACTTTCCCTGTCGGACGCGGGCGTCGAAAAGGTGCCGGTGCTTGCCCGGCTTGCCGACGAGAACGACGCCGCCTTTTTTGCCGTTCTGAGTCGTAAAGAGCATGAGGGGCTGCGCAGGTTGCTGCACGCGCTGATCGATAAACATAGGCTGTCAGGCATACCTGTCGACTGACCCTGTTCTCTCGACATCATCATTGAAGAAAGGAACCTGCGCATGGACGCGGAACGGATTGCTGTTGCCAAAGCGTGTCTCAATGCCGCGCATGACGGGAGCCTGAGTTTTCCCGAAATCATTGGCAAACTCGTCAGTGCAGGTTTCGAGGGCTATGCGGTCGATTATCGCCGCAATGTCCAACTGTATTATCTGCCGGATGGCGACAACATTGAACTCGGCATGCCGCATTCGATCGTACCGGTGGCGGCGCCGTTCGATAGTGCCGGCGTGGAAGTGCTCGTGCGCTGGGCACAGGCCAACGGTCCCGACTATAGCTATGCTATCTTCTGCGAGAAGGCGAAGGCCGCGGGCTGCGCCGGCTATCTCGTCTCGTTCATCGGTCGCCGGGTGGTTTATTATGGTCGCACCGCCGAGACGCATGTCGAACTGTTTCCGCAATAAATCTCACGGAAATCATGGCCTCCTCGGCATGATCCATCTCGCCTCTGCCAAATGCGAACTGAAACTGGACCGGAGGGAACAATGGCCCAGGTTCGGCCAATGCTGACCGCGTATCACGACGGGTAGATGTCAGTGCTCGCCGAGCATTCTGCGCTGGATGCCGCTCAATGAAAGTCGTGGCTGCGAACACGCAGCAATTCTTCATCCTCGGTCCCGAACGGTCGCGAGGCCAGCGTCCGTCCGCGCGGTGCCCAAGTCGGATCGCGAGGGTCCGGGCCGCCGCCGCTCCTGGCGCCATCGGCGCGGCTTGGCTGGATCGCAAAATCCATCCGCGCGATCGAGCGCAGCATGTCGTCATGATCGATGATGCGGTCGCAGATGATGTGGATGACCTCGCCCTCCTTCTGCAGCCGCCCGCGCATCGCGATCATCGACGCCGACATGACCTGTCGGCGATAGGTCTCGAACTTGTCGGGCCACAGGATGCCGTTGGCGATGCCGGTTTCGTCCTCGATCGTGATGAACAGGACGCCGCGCGCCGAGCCGGGCCGCTGGCGGACGAGGACGACGCCCGCGACCTCGACATTGCGGCCGTCGCGGATCGAGCGAAGATCGGCGCAGCGCACGATGTTCATGGCGGCAAGCTGATCCCGCAGGAAACTGACGGGCTGGGCGCGCAGCGATAGCTGCGTAGTACGATAATCCTCGACGACCTCGCGGCCGTCGGTCATGGCCTTGAGCGCGACCGCGGGCTCGCGGCCCTCGGGCGAGAAACTCGCCTCGCGTTCATCCGCTGCGGCGAACAGCGGCAGCGGTGCTTCGCCCAACCCCTTCACCTTCCATAATCCCTGGCGGCGATCCTCGGCTATACAGTGGAACGCATCGGCTTCGGCGAGCCGCTCGATCGCGGTGCGCGGCACCCCGGCGCGGCGCCAAACCTGCTCCACGCTGGCATAGGCCGCGTCACCTCGCGCGCCGACGATCGCCGCGCCGTGGACATTGGCGAGCCCGCGCACTTGCCGGAACCCGAGCCGCACGGCGAGATGGCGGCCGGTGCTCGGTTCGAGCGTGCAGTCCCAGTGGCTATGGTTGATCGAGGTGGGCCGCACCTCGACGCCGTGCTTGCGGGCATCGGCGACGATCTGCGCGGGGGCATAGAACCCCATCGGCTGCGCGTTGAGCAGCGCCGCGCAGAACACATCGGGATGATGGTGCTTCACCCAACAGCTCGCATAAGCGATCTTGGCGAAGCTCGCGGCATGGCTCTCGGGAAAGCCATAGGAGCCGAACCCCTCGATCTGCTTGAAGGTGCGCTCGGCGAAATCCTTTGGGTAGCCGCGCGCAACCATGCCGCCGACCAGCTTGTCGTAGAAATGGCTGACCCCGCCAGTCAGCTTGAACGTCGCCATCGCGCGGCGGAGCTGGTCGGCCTCGGCGGGCGTGAACCCGGCGCCGACGATCGCCACCTTCATCGCCTGTTCCTGGAAAAGCGGCACGCCGAGCGTCTTTTCGAGCACGGCGCGCAGCTCGGGCTTGGGATATTCGGGCTTTTCCTTGCCTTCGCGGCGGCGGAGATAGGGGTGGACCATGTCCCCCTGGATCGGGCCCGGGCGGACGATCGCGACCTCGATGACGAGATCGTAGAATTTGTTCGGCTTGATCCGCGGCAGCATCGACATCTGCGCGCGGCTCTCGATCTGGAAGACGCCGAGCGTGTCCGCCTTCTGGATCATGGCATAGACGCCCGGATCGTCGTCCTGCAGGTCAGCCATGCCGACGCTTATGCCCTTATGCGCTTCGAGCAGGTTGAACGCGCGGTTCATGCAGCCGAGCATCCCGAGGCCGAGGACGTCGACCTTCATGAACTTGAGCGCATCGATATCGTCCTTGTCCCACTCAATAATCTGGCGGTCTTCCATTCGCGCGGGCTCGATCGGCACGAGATCGTCGAGCCGGTCCTGCGTCAGCACGAAGCCACCCGGATGCTGCGAGAGATGCCGCGGGGTGCCGATCAGTTCGCGGGCAAGGTCGAGGGTCAGCCGCAGACGATGATCGTCGGCGTTGAGGTTGAGGCTCGCGACCTGCTCGTCGGTCACGCCGTCCATCGACCAGCCCCAGACGAGGCCGGTGAGCATCTTGGTCAGGTCGCGCGGCAGGCCGAGCGCCTTGCCGACCTCGGCGACGGCGCCGCGCGTGCGGTAGCGCGTGACCACCGCGGTCAGCGCCGAGCGATGACGACCGTAGGTCTCGTAAATCCACTGGATGATCTCTTCACGCCGCTCATGCTCGAAATCGACGTCGATATCGGGCGGCTCCTTGCGCTCGCCCGAGACGAAACGCTCGAAGAGGAGTTCATGCTTGATCGGATCGATCGAGGTGATGCCGAGCAGATAACAAACGCAGCTATTGGCCGCCGAGCCGCGTCCCTGGCACAAAATCCCGCGCCGCCGGCTCTCGGCGACGATCGAATTGACCGTGAGAAAATAGGGCGCATAACCGAGCTGGTCGATCAATCGCAGTTCATGGTCGATCTGCCCCCGATAGGCGGGCAGCAAGCCATCGGGGAACATGCGCGCGGCGGCTTCCTCGGTCAGCGCCGCGAGCGCCTGCTGCGCCGTGCGCCCAGCCATCACCTCTTCATAGGGATATTGATACTGGATCTCGCCGAGGTCGAAGCCGCACTGGTCGGCAATATCGGCGCTGGCCTGGATCGCGTCGGGAAAGGCGGCGAACCGCCGTTCCATTTCTTGCGGCGGCTTGAGATTGCGATCCATGTGACGTTCGCGCCGAAGTCCAAGCGCGTCGATCGTCGTCCGTTCACGGATCGCGGTCAGCACGTCCTGCAACGGCCGCCGTTCGGGCGCGTGATAGAGAATGTCGCCGGTCGCGACGCTGCGGATTCCGGCGGCGCGCGCCTGCCCGTCGAGCGCGTGGAGCCGGGCGATATCGTCGGGTCGGCGCCGGAGCGACAGCGCCAGATAACCGCGCGCGCCGAACACGTCGCGGAGGTCCGCGAGGTGCGCCGTGGTCGTGTCATCGGGCAGGTCGGGCACCAGAATGGCAATCAGCCCTTCGGCGTGATCGGCGACATGGCTCCAGTCGAGAACGCAGCAGCCCTTGCCGCCCCGTGCTTTGCCGAGCGACAGCAGGCGGGTCAGCCGCGACCAGGCCGATCGGTCGGTCGGATAGAGCAGCAGCGCGCGGCCGTCGGCTATATCGACGCGCGCACCGGGGATCATGCGAACGCCGGTGGTCTTCTGCCCGTCCCATCCGCGCACGACGCCGGCGACGCTTCCGCGATCGGCGAGGCCGAGCGCGGTGTGCCCCTGCACCGCGGCGGCCGTGAACAGCTCCTCGGGCGACGAGGCACCGCGCAGGAACGAGAAATGGCTCGTCACCTGGAGCTCGACATAGGTGGTCGCGGGCCCCGCCATCAGCCGAACAGTCCGTGCATATACCAGGAGAGGTCGCCCGTCGGCGCTTCGACGCCATCGCCGCGCCGGAAGAGCCAGAAGCGCTCGCCACCCTCGGCTTCGACGCGGAAATAATCGCGGACGGCCCACATTTCTCGGCGGCTGCGCCACCATTCGCCGTGGATGCGTTCGGGACCATCGCCTGCGACGACGCGATAGGGTCTGCCGCGCCACACGAAGCGCCGCGGCGGGTGATCGGGAAGCAGCGCGACCACGCTGGCGAGCAATTCGGGGCGCTTGAGCAACCGGACCGGTCGCTTCCAGCGCGGCCAGCCGGTCGGCGTGGCGAGCGCTGGCGCGCGGCGCACAGCGCGTTCGGGCACGTCACTTTCGCGCGGTACGATGCGGAACAGAGCATCCTCGCCGACGCGCCCCGCGAGCTGGTCGACGAGCGGCGCGATGTCGGGCGCGCGATCCCCGCCGGCGAGATCGGCGGCAGCGATCATCGCGGCATGGAGCTCCTCAACACGCGGGGCCGTGAGCGCCATCGCCTCGATGCCAAGGTCCGGCTCGATCGTCTCGACGCGCATTGCCGCGAGCCGCTTCAGATGCGTGGCGTTGCGCGTTGCTCGCGCCGTGCCGAACCCGATCCGCTGTTCCTGACCATCGACGCGTAAGCAGCTCAGCACGGCCGCGCGCAGGCCGAGCCCGCGCGCCTGAAGCAGCGTCACCATGTCGTCGATCAAATCGCCGATGACCTGCGTGATGGCTTCGGCGGTGCCGATCGGTTCGAGCAGTCGCCGCTCGACGCGCGGCACCTCGAACGGAATAACCGGCACGATCGGCTCGGCCACGGCGCCGCGAGCCTGGTCGAGGCGCGTTACCGTCGAAAGGCCGAGCCGCTTCGCCAGCGGGCCGCGCGGCATCGGGTAGAGGTCGCCAACCCGTTCCAGACCGAACCGCGACGCGGCGGTCAGCGCTTCGGGCGCGAGGCGCAAGGCAGCGAGGGGAAGGTCGACCATCGCTTCGGACTCGGCCCCGGGCGGGAGGATGGTGATGGCCGCACCGCCATAGCGCGCGAGCGCGTGGGCCGCGCCGGGCGTACCGGCGATCGCGATCGTCGCGGTGAAACCGACGCGGCGCAGAAACCGTAGCAGCCGACGGCAGAAGCGTTCCTCGCCGCCGAACAGGTGCGTGGTGCCGGAAAGGTCGAGCCAGAGGCCATCGGAATCGGCGACGCTCGCGATCGGGGTCCAATAGCCGACCGCGTGAAGCGCGAGCCGGTCGAGCAGCGCCCGGTCGGCTTTGGGATCGGCCTCGCGCACATCGAGATCGGGAACGAGCGCGCGAGCATGGGCCGCGGCCATGCCGGGTCGCAGGCCAAGGTCGAGCGCAACCGGGCAGGCGGCGGTCACGATCTCCTTCTGGCCGGTTCGTTCGATCAGGATCGTCGGACGTGTCCAAACCGGGAAGGTGTGAAGCCGCGCCGGGGCAGAGCCAGACATGCCCTCGTCGGGTCGCATGGCGCGGAATGGATGCTCGGCGGATTCGCTGCGGCGGCTCAATTCGCGCGATGTCGGGCGCTGATGCGCCGGCAGGGCGTCGATCTCCGTCTGCGTCGGTTTGGCCGGCAGCGCGCCGTCGCGCGCCCCGCGCGCGCCCGGACGCCAGCCACCGCCTTTAGGCACAGAGCAGGCGCCGGGATTATCGTCGATCGGAGCCGGAAGCAGCGACGGAACGGAAAAGGCGCCGCCTTCAGGCGGCTTGGTGGAGCGCTCGGACCGGCGCAACCGCTCTATGGAGAGCTGCGGCAGGTAGAGCGAGGCGACCCGTGTCATCACACGCTTCAACTTCAAGGGAAAAAGGATTGCCGCTGCGCTGGCGAACGAGTTCGATCGACCAGCGTTCGCGCCCGACCCCGGCATAGGGGAGCCGCGTCGATGGAGCGCAGCCGATCCGCCAGCGGGTCATCGCCGATGACGGCTGTTCGAGCGGGCAGCGATCGCGGGAGCGATGGCGACGGTAGAGCAGAATCGGCGTCTTGCCGTCCGATGCGGCGAGCTGAAGCCGGCGCGTGGCGGTCTGATCGGCGGCCTTGACTTCGGCGACGACGCAGGCGAGCGAGCCGTCCCGCAGGCCGTCTTCGGCCATCGCCAGCACCTCGGCGTCCTTGCGGCCCTGCGCGTAGAATATCCGGTCGGGACCAAGCCCGACCTGTTCGAGGCCCGGTGCGTAGAGATCGAACCGGGTGAGCGCCCACAATATCGTGAACCCCGGCTTGTTGGCGAACCGCGCCGCGATCCCGGCGGCGAAGAGTGTAGCCGCCGCGTCATCGTTTAGGGTCGATGAAGCGGCGGCTAACTCGTGGAGGCCAGCGCCATCCAGCCCATGATCGGCAAGCCGGCTATCGAGGGCATCGATACCGAAAGCAAGCGCCGGCCCGCGTTCCGCCTGCGCGGCCGCGATCTGCGTGCGAAGCACGGCAAGCTGTTCGGCGTGAGGCCGATCGGAAAGGGCGAATTCTGCGGGCATCGGTCAACAACATCGACTCATTTGTTCCTATTATGTTCCATTGAGTCTTCGCGCCGTCAAGCCGATTGACCATCCGCCGGCTGTGCCGTTTGATCGATTCCTAGAATCCGTAGCGTCATTTCGTCGCGCTTCCCGCCGAACCAGCGATCGAGAGCAGCCGCGATAAGCGAATCGGCGCGGGCCGACTCGAAGAGGGTGAGCGAGGACCGGAGCTTCATCGCATCCACCTCGCCAAACACCGTGACGGGATCGCTGATCGTCAAATCCTGCAAAGCGGCGACGCATTCCCGATAGCGCGGACCGAGCACCGGGTGATCGAGATAGGCGCGCGCCTCGTCGATCGACCGGATCGCAAAATGCCGCGCGGTCGAACTGCGGCCGAGCCCGACGATCTGCGGAAAGACGAACCAGATCCAGTGCGAACGCTTCGCGCCCCGGCGGATTTCAGCGAGCGCCGTCTGATAGGCAAGCGTCTGCGCCTCGACGAAGCGATCGAGCAAATTGTCGGTCGCCATCAGAGCAAGGCCCCCTGCGCCGGCTCGGGAGGAAACACGCGCGTCACCGGCAGGCTGCCCTTAGGCAGCACCCGCAACACGTCATGCGCGGGCACCGACGGATCGAGCCAGGCCGTCCATTGATCGCGGGGCAATGGGATGACCTGCCGCTTGTGATAAGGCGCGATGTCTTCGCCCGGCTCGGTCGTGAGCATCGTCCAGGCTTCACCGACTTCGGGATGCGCGCGCCAAATGCCGGCGATACAGAACCAGTCGTGATCCTTCAGCGTAAACAGCCATTTGGTCTTGCGCTTCTGGCCCGGAAGCGGGTCGGTGAATTCGTACAAGCCGTCCGCCAGTATGAGGCAGCGTCCCGAGGTGAACTCGCGGCCCTCAGAACGGAAATTATAGACCGGTCGACCATTCGCGCCCGGCCAGCTCCATCGCCGGTTGACCAATTCGCCGGCGCTGGTTTCTCCCTCGATCGAGCGAACGATCGGGGCCGTGTCGGTGATGTTGATGTCAGCGCGCGCCGGCACGTTCGGCGTGCTCTCGGGCATTTTGATCTTGATCTTCAAATCGTCGAAATCCTCGACGATCGAAGC
This sequence comes from Sphingopyxis sp., assembly GCF_025869345.1. Classification (GTDB taxonomy): domain Bacteria; phylum Pseudomonadota; class Alphaproteobacteria; order Sphingomonadales; family Sphingomonadaceae; genus Sphingopyxis. Next base: position 54,135 of record NZ_JAOZVW010000152.1, on the reverse strand, counting down.
AATATCGACCTCCAGGCGATAATCATTGCACACGCGCGCTCACCCCTCCTTGCGACTCACCGCCATTGTTCCTACTATGTTCCGACGATGGAAACGCCAATCCCCTTCGATTCCGACGCGCCGCTCGGCGACCGCCGCGCCATCATCCGGCGAAATCCGGAGGATGCCAGCGAAATCGAGATGGTCGAGGCGGCATGGGGTTCCAACCCGCGGTTCAGCGACGGCATCTCCTATCGCTTCGTGCGTTCCGAAGGACAGGACTTTCCCGCCAATCGCTGCCTCATTCCGGCATCGGAATTCCAGCTCAGCGTCGGCGACACGCGCTATCGCGTCACGCTGGACGGCGGCAATCATTTCTACCTCGCGGCGATCTGGGAGCCGGCGATGGGCGAATGGCCGCTGAGCTATCGTGTCATCACGGTGTCGGCCAATCCCGAGGTCGCGCAGTATCAGGAGCGCCACGGCGCGATCATCCATCGCCGGCAGGTCATGCAATGGCTCGATGCGGCCGTTCCGGTAAGCAATCTGCTCGTGACGCCGCCGGCGCGCACGTTCGTCGTCGAAGAGATTCCGTTCGGCAAGCGAGGCGCGGTGCAGCAGGCGCTTGCCATCTGACGGCTCAATCGATCTCCTCATGTCTCCGATCAAAACCTCTATCCGCACAATGTCCATAACCGTGGTCGCCTGCCTTTGGGCGACGCCGGCGCTCGCCGATCCGTGCGAAGGAGCACTGCCGGCGAAAGGCACCGACTTCAGCGGTGTCGTGCGCTATGTCGGTGACGGCGACAGTCTTTGCGTCGGCCCCGCCGGGCGGCCCGAACGCTGGGTCGAGGTCCGCCTCGGTGACTTCTATGCCAAGGAGCTTCACGAGAAAGGCGGAAAGGAAGCGAAACGCCGTCTCGAGCGCTTCGTATCTGGGCAGACACTCCACTGCCGCGCGGGCAAGCGCAGCTACGACCGCGTGATCGGTTACTGCACCTTGCGCGGCCGACCGCTCGGGCAATTGCTGCGCTGGCAGGGCGCTTCCGAAGGCGGAAGGGGATGGAAGCGGTGAACGCGATGCTCGATCTCTTCGGGGCGGTGGCGCTCCCTGGCCTGTCATCGGCGGAAGCGATCGTGACGCCCGACGAGGAAGCGGAGCTGATCGCGCGCATCGATAAGGCGAATCTGAGTCCGTTCAAATTTCAACAATGGACCGGCAAGCGGCTGACGCGCTCGTTCGGCTGGAGCTATGATTTCGAGACCGGATGCTTCGCGGTGACCGATCCGATTCCGGGCTGGCTTGAGCCGGTGAAAGATCGCGCCGCGCGTTTTGCTGGCCTCGAATCAGCCGATCTCGTGCAGGCTCTTATCATCCGCTACGATCCGGGTGCCGGCATCGGTTGGCACAAGGACAGACCCGTATTCGAGCATGTGGTCGGAATCTCGCTTGGCGCGCCCGCGACGCTGCGACTGCGCCGACGCGCCAATGGCAAATTCGAGCGGACGAGCGCGCTGCTGATGCCGCGCTCCATCTATCACCTGTCCGGCGAGGCCCGACACGAGTGGGAACACTGCATCGCGGCGATGAACGAAACGCGCTGGTCGGTGACGTTCAGGAGCCTGGCCGCGGGCGCGGGCGGCATTGCTCGGCAGAGCCGGGCGTTATATCTCCGAGAAAACCGATGATGCCAAACGGCTGGACACATGACGGTGCTGTGCAGGCGCAGCCGGCGAACCGCACGCCGACGGCGGAAAGTCGCATTTCCGCGGCGCGTCGCCAGCAGCCAAGCCATCCCGTCGCCCCGATGCCAACGGCATAGGCGGGCAAAAGGCTAGCCCGCAAGACGACGAACCCGCGGTGGGGCGGCGACCGCGGCGGGCCGCCGTCCATCGCGGGGTTACGCGCGATGAGCTAGAAGGTGTAATCAACCCCGTAATAGCCGTAGACGTTGCGGCCATAGTCGCGGTCGAACGCTGGCTCGCTATCGGCGGCATAGCGCGGCGCCTTTTCGAGCATCTGCTTGTCGAGATCGACGACATAGCCGCCCTCGTCGGTGTCGTAAGTGAGCACGTCCCACGGGAGCGGGTAATAATCGGTGCCGAGACCGAAGAGACCACCGAATTGGAGGACGGCATATTCGACGCGGCCCTCGCGCTTGGCGACCATGAAGTTGTAGATCGAGCCCAGCTTCTCGCGGTCGCGATTGTAGACGGCGGTGCCCTCGACCTTGTTCGAGGCGATCAGGCGGTTGGTTTCGTCGGTGGCGATATCAGTGTCGGCCATGATATGGCTCCTTTCTGCTTCTCCCCTCTCTCCTCCAGCTACGCACCGCAGCGGCGATCTATCCATGCACGGCCTGGACGCCCCGGCGATATTCGTTGAGGCGTCAGCGTCTCGTGACGAGCCGAGCGAAGCATCATTGGTCTGCCGCGCCGCCCGCGCATGGCGAAACTCCCGGCGCCTGATGTTGAGCACATAATTCGGAATACCGCTGGCCCCATCATCTCAGGCGCGCTGACCTCGCGGGAATCGCGACACAATCACGAACAAGTTGGGAAAATTGTCCATCGGATGGACCGAACAGGCGCGAAGCGGCCGCGGAACGGCTTAGCGACACTGTCATATCCAAGCAGATTGGTGCGACTTTCTTCGGGTCGGGACACCTTGTCCTATTCGGAGCGAATTCGTGACCCCTACCAAGCTTCTAATCGGCCAAATTCTTGTCGTTTTCACGATCGTCATTGTGGGCATCTGGGCCGCGACGCAATGGTGTGCTGCGCAGCTTGGCCATCAGCCGCAGCTTGGTCCGGCCTGGTTCATCCTGTTCGACACGCCCGTCTATCAGCCGTGGGCGGTATTTCCCTGGTGGTATCATTACGAAGCCTACGCGCCCGAGGTGTTCGACAAGGCCGGGATGATCGCGGGGGCGAGCGGCTTTCTCGGCTGCGCGTCCGCCATCGCCGGGTCGCTCTGGCGCGCGCGCCAGTCGCGCCAGGTCACCACCTACGGGTCCGCCCGCTGGGCGACGCCACGCGAGATCGACCACGTCGGACTGTTCAGCGACAGCGGCGTTTTTCTCGGCCGTAAGCGCGGGCGCTACCTTCGCCACGATGGGCCGGAGCATGTCATGGCCTTTGCGCCGACGCGAAGCGGCAAAGGCGTCGGCCTCGTCACTCCGACCCTGCTAAGCTGGACCGGCTCGGCCATCATCCACGACATCAAGGGCGAGAATTGGCAGCTGACGGCGGGCTGGCGCGCGCGGTTCAGCCATGTCCTGCTGTTCAATCCGACCGATCCGCGATCGGCAAAATATAATCCGCTGCTGGAGGTCAGGAAGGGCGCCAACGAGGTCCGCGACGTTCAGAATATCGCGGATATTCTTGTCGATCCCGAGGGCGCGCTGGAACGGCGCAACCATTGGGAGAAGACCAGCCACAGCCTGCTGGTCGGCGCGATCCTCCACATCCTTTATGCCGAGGAAGAAAAGACGCTCGCCCGCGTCGCGACTTTCCTTTCGGACCCACAGCGCCCGTTCGTCACGGCGCTGCGCCGGATGATGACGACCAATCATCTCGGCACGAAGGACGCGCCGCAGGTTCATCCCGTTGTCGCCAGCGCGGCACGCGAGGTGCTGAACAAGAGCGAGAACGAACGCAGTGGCGTCTTGTCCACGGCCATGTCGTTTCTCGGCCTCTATCGCGACCCCACCGTCGCGGCCGTTACGTCGCGCTGCGACTGGCGCATTGCCGATCTGGTCGAAGCCGACCATCCCGTATCGCTGTATCTCGTCATTCCACCGTCGGATATTTCGCGCACCAAGCCGCTCATTCGCTTGCTGCTCAATCAGATCGGCCGCCGCCTCACGGAGAAGCTCGATGCCCCGGCATAAGCTTCTAATGATGCTCGATGAGTTCGTGGCTTTGGGGCGGCTCGACTTTTTCGAGACGAGCCTTGCCTTCATGGCGGGCTACGGAATCCGGGTTTATCTGATCGCCCAAAGTCTCAATCAGGTCGATAAAGCCTACGGCGAGCATAATTCGATCCTCGATAATTGCCATGTGCGCGTTGTGTTTTCGACGAACGACGAGCGGACGGCAAAGAGGGTTTCCGATGCTCTCGGCGTCGCGACCGAACAGCGCGCGATGCGCAATTATGCCGGGCATCGCCTCGCCCCCTGGCTCGCGCACGTCATGGTCAGCCGACAGGAAACCGCCCGCCCGCTGTTGACGCAGGGCGAGGTGATGCAGCTTCCGCCCGCCGACGAGCTGGTGCTGGTATCGGGGATGGCCCCGATCCGGGCGAAGAAGCTGCAATATTACAAGGATGGCAATTTTCGCGCGCGGCTGCTGCCGCCGCCCGCGCTCGCTCTTGGCGACTATGCCGATCGCCCGAAGGGCCGTCCCGATGACTGGACTGGGCTGGTCAGCGCATCCGATAGCAGGCTCGGCAAGGTCGACGAGGGTGGCAGCGCCGACGAGGACGGCGGATTGCAGCATCAGCGACACCCCGGCCTTGGCGACGAAGCGGCCAAGAAGCCCGAACCGCCGAAGCAACTCGATCTTCTCGGGCTCGATCGCGACGACGCCGATCCAGTTGCGGACAAACATGCGATGGACCGCGCCGGGACTACCGGCGCGCTGATCCGGGCGCACAGCATCAATCAGGGTCGCGATAGCGACGCGCTGCCGAGCTTCTGACGATGACTGCGATCAAACAAAAGCGCGTTCGCTACCAGCTATTCTTGCCGGAGGATTTGAGCCACCGCTTCGAGACGCTTGCCGCCGCCCCCGGCGCATCCAAGTCGGCGATCCTGACCGACGCGCTGACCGCATGGCTGAACCGGCAGGCGGCAAGCGAACTCGAAAACCGCTTCAAGCACCGGCTCGACCGCATGTCGATGGCGCTCGGGCGCATCGAGCGCGACGGTCATATCCTGCTCGAAAGCCTCGCGCTGTTCGTCCGCTACGAACTGATGATTCAGGCGCCCTTGCCGGAGGCCGACGAGGCGGCGCGCGCAATCGGCCGCGACCGCTTCGAGGCGTTCGTCTCCCGCGTCGGTGAGGCGCTGGCGAGCGGACAGCGCACCCTTGCCGCACCCTCGCCAGACAATGGAGGCTCCCGATGAGCGAAGCGCTTTCTTCGGATCGCCGCCGCGCGATGCTCCGCACCGCAATGGGACCGGGCATCGCCGCCGCGCTGTCCGATCCCGCCGTCATCGAGATCATGGTCAATCCCGACGGCGTATTGCGGCTCGACCGGCTCGGCGAGGGGCGTATCGACACCGGCACCCGCTACGACCCCGCGCAGATCGAACGCATCATTCGCCTGGTCGCCAGCCACGCCCGCACCGAGGCCCATGCGGCGGCGCCGATCATTTCGGCCGAACTGCCGCCGCATGGCGAAGGCGCAGGCGAGAGGTTCGAGGGCGTCTTGCCGCCCGTCAGCCTCGCGCCCTGCTTCTCGATCCGAAAGCCCGCCGCGCGCATCTATACGCTGCTCGACTATGTGAAGGATGGCATCATGCCCGCCGATACGGCGCGGCTGCTGTCAATGGCGGTTGTCGAACGCCGGAATATCCTGGTTGCGGGCGGCACATCGTCGGGCAAGACGACGCTCGCCAATGCGCTGCTCGCCGAAATGGCCGGCCTCGACGAGCGCGTCATCATCATCGAGGACACGCGCGAACTGCAATGCGCCGCGCCCGATGTCGTAGCGCTTCGCACCCGTGCGATCGGCCCGACCGGAGCCGGCGCGGTCACGATGGCTGACCTCGTGCGCTCGACGCTCCGCCTGCGTCCTGACCGGATCATCGTCGGCGAGGTTCGCGGGCGCGAGGCGCTCGACATGCTCAAGGCATGGAATACCGGACACCCCGGCGGCATCGCCACCGTCCACGCGAACAGCGCGACGTCCGCGCTCTACCGGCTCGAACAGCTTGTCCAGGAGAGCGTCGTCACAGTTCCGCGACGCCTGATTGCCGAAGCCATCGACATGATCGTCTTCATATCCGGGCGCGGACTTGCGCGCCGCGTCGAGACCGTTGCGCGCGTCACCGGCCTCGACGCGCAAGGCCATTACGCCGTCCGCGACCTCACCCCCGCCACGTCCGAAGGAGAATGACATGCGCCTGTCCCGTGTTTGCGAACCTCACAAGATCATAACGGCCGCCGCCGCGGCCATGCTCGGCCTGGCTGTCGCCGCCACCGCGCAGGCCGCCGGATCGGGGATGCCGTGGGAAGAACCACTCCAACAGGTTCTGGAATCGGTCCAAGGCCCGGTCGCCAAGATCGTTGCCGTGATCATCATTATCGTCACCGGCCTGACTCTCGCCTTCGGCGAGACGGCGGGCGGCTTCCGCCGGCTCATCCAGATCATTTTCGGGTTGTCGATCGCTTTCGCCGCATCGAGCTTCTTCCTGTCCTTCTTTTCCTTCGGCGGCGGGGCGCTGATCGCATGATTGGTGTGGGGCAACATATCGACGGGTTCGAGGCGCCGATGCACCGCGCGCTGGCCGAACCCATCCTGCTCGGCGGCGCGCCGCGCGCCATCGCGATCGTCAATGGCACCATCGCGGCGGCGCTGGGACTGGGTTTGCAGCAATGGATTGCTGGCATCGTCCTATGGGCGCTCGGCCACACGGTCGCGGTATTCGCGGCAAAGCGTGACCCCGATTTCGCGCCCGTTCTCGCGCGACACCTTCGCCAGCGGGGGTATCTGACATGTTGAACCTCCGCGAATATCGCAGCCGCGCTGACCGGCTTTCCGACCATCTGCCGTGGGCGGCGCTGGTCGCGCCCGGGGTTGTGCTGAACAAGGACGGCAGTTTCCAGCGTACCTTGCGCTTTCGCGGCCCAGATCTGGAATCCGCCACAGAGGCCGAACTGGTTGCCGCCTGCGCGCGGGCGAACAATGTGTTGAAGCGTTTCGGATCGGGCTGGGTGCTCCACTTCGAGGCCGAACGCCGCGAAGCCCTGGGTTATCCCGACAGCAGCTTTGCCGATCCGGCGTCGTGGCTGGTCGACGAGGAGCGGCGCGCATCATTCGAGAACGCGGGCGCCCATTTCGAGAGCCGCTATCATGTCACGCTTACCTTCCTGCCGTCGCCCGATCAGACCGACACCGCGGGCCGCGCGCTGGTCGAACGCAGCGATAATGTGAAAGGCCGCGACTGGCGGCAGGCACTCGCCAGCTTCATCGCTGAAACCGATCGCGCGCTGGACCTGTTCTCGGGCTTCATGCCCGAGGTGCGGGCGCTGGGCGACAGCGAGACGCTGACATATCTCCACGGCACGATATCGACCCGCCGCCATGACGTCGCGGTCCCCGTCACCCCGATGTACCTCGACGGGCTGCTCGTGGACACGCCGCTGACCGGCGGTCTCGAACCGATGCTGGGTGACCAGCACCTCCGCACACTGACCATCCTCGGCTTTCCGAATGTCAGCCGACCCGCCATCCTCGACGCGCTCAACCATGAGGATTTCGGCTATCGCTGGGTGACGCGCTTCATCGCGCTCGACAAAACCGATGCGACCAAGGCGCTCACCAAGCTGCGCCGCCAATGGTTCAACAAGCGCAAGTCGGTGACTGCGATGCTGCGCGAGGTCATCTATAATCAGCCGGCGCAGCTTCTCGATTCCGATGCCGATAACAAGATGCTCGATGCCGACATGGCCTTGCAGGCACTCGGCGGCGATCATGTCGCCTTCGGCTATCTGACCACGACGATCACCGTGGCGGACGCCGATCGCGGGCGCGTCGAAGAAAAGGTCCGGGCCGTCGAGCGCATCGTCAACGGCCTCGGCTTCACCTGCATCCGCGAGAGCATAAACGCGATCGAGGCATGGCTTTCGAGCCTGCCCGGTCACGTTTACGCAAATGTCCGGCAACCGATCGTTCACACGCTGAATCTCGCTCACCTGATGCCGCTATCTTGCGTTTGGGCGGGACCGGCGCGCAACGCGCACCTCGACGGCCCGCCGCTGCTCACTGCGGAGACGAGCGGATCGACGCCGTTCCGGCTCTCGACCCATGTCGGTGATGTCGGCCACATGCTGATCGTCGGCCCGACCGGCGCCGGCAAATCGGTGCTGCTCGCTTTGCTGGCCTTGCAGTTCCGGCGCTACAGGGATTCCCAGGTCTATATTTTCGACAAGGGCTTTTCGGCGCGCGCCGCGGTGCTCGCAATGGGCGGCGCGCATCACGCGCTCGGCCTTGGCAGCAACAGCGGCCATGCTGACGACGAAGGCGCGCGCCCCATTGCGTTCCAACCCTTGCGCCACATCGACCGCGCCGACGAACGCGCATGGGCCACCGAATGGATCGGCGCGCTGCTCACCCATGAATTAATCGTGGTGACGCCGGAGATCAAGGAAGCCGTCTGGTCGGCGCTGACCAGCCTTGCGACCGCGCCGGTTGAAGAACGGACGCTGACCGGGCTGTCGCTGCTGCTGCAATCCGCCCCGCTGCGCTCCGCGCTGGCGCCCTATACGCTCGAAGGACCATTCGGCCGCCTGCTCGACGCCGCCGAAGATGATCTCGCCATCGCCGATGTGCAATGCTTCGAGACCGAGGCGCTAATGGGACGGGCGGGAATCGTCGCCCCCGTCCTGAACTACCTGTTCCATCGGCTCGAAGAGCGATTCACCGGGCGGCCGACATTGCTCATTCTCGACGAGGCCTGGGTGTTTCTCGATCACCCGCTATTCGCGGCCCGCATCCGCGAGTGGCTCAAGGTGCTCAGGAAGCGCAATGTCGCCGTGGTGTTCGCGACGCAGAGTCTCGCGGACATCGCCGATTCCAGCATCGCACCCGCGATCATCGAAAGTTGCCCGCAGCGGATATTGCTGCCGAACGACCGCGCGATCGAGCCGCAAGCCCAAGCCGCCTATGTTCGGTTCGGCCTCAATGAACGCCAAATCGAGCTGGTCAGCCGCGCCGTGCCGAAGCGGCAATATTATCTGCAATCGGCGCGCGGCAACCGGCTCTTTGAGCTGGGGCTAGGTCCGATCGCGCTCGCCCTTTGCGGTGCATCCGATCCCGAGACGCAGAAGCGCATCGACGCGATTCTTGCCGAACATGGCGGAGACGATTTCGCCGCGGATTTCCTGACCCAAGCCGGCCTCGCATGGGCGGCCGAGCTGCTTGGCCGCTTCCCCGCCGCTCGTCCCCCCGAAGGAGAAATTTCGTGAAGAAATATGTCATCACCGCCGCCTTGCTCGGAACCGGCATCGTCGGTGCGATTGGTGCTGGAATGCTGACCACCGTGCCCGCCGCTGCACAGATCAGCGTGTTCGACCCAACCAATTATCGGCAGAACCTGCTCACCGCTGCCCGGACACTCCAGCAGGTCAATCAGCAGATCCAGTCGCTTCAAAACGAAGCGCAGATGCTCGTCAATCAGGGCAAGAACCTTGCGCGTATCGACTTCCCGCAGCTCGACGAGCTTCGCCAGACCCTCGGCGAGATCGACAAGTTGATGGGGCAAGCCCAGGGCATCGACTTTCGGGTCGATGAGCTGGACGAGCAATTTCGGCGGCAGTTTCCCGACAGCTTCGACAAACTGCTCGGGCGCGACCAGCGAATTGCGACCGCCAAGCAGCGACTCGATAATGAGATGGCTGCCTTCCGGCAGACGATGACGGTCCAGAGCGGCATCGTCGAAAATGTCCGCGACGACGCGCAGGCGCTCAGCCAGATCGTCGCCAAGAGTCAGGGCGCAGAAGGGTCGCTTCAGGCGCAACAGGCGACCAACCAGCTTCTCGCACTGGCGACCAAGCAGCAGCTCCAGCTTCAGAATCTGATGGCGGCGCAGTTCCGCAGCCAATCGCTCGAAGCCGCAGCCCGCGGTCAGAGCGCGCGCGAGGCCCGCGCACGGACGACCCGATTCCTCGGCGACGGCAAGGCCTACACGCCGCGGCAGTGAGCTTGGGGCGGCGCAACGCCCCAGCTCCCCGGCGAGCGCCGTCCCGTCGCGGGGGCCGTTTGGCTTTCTTCCTCTCCCGGCCAGCGGTTCCCGCGACACCCTTTGACCTCCCATCAGGAGTTCCGCGAACATGAACGATTTGAACGTCATAGATCAGTTCATGCAGGCGTTTATCGCTTACATCGACAGCGGCTTTGGGCTGCTCGGCGGTGACGTTGGCTTTCTGACGACCATCCTGATCGGCATCGACATCACGCTCGCCGGCCTGTTCTGGGCGCTCGGCGGCGAGGATGATGTTATCGGCAAGTTCTTGAAGAAGATTCTCTATGTCGGCGCCTTCGCGCTGATATTGAACAGCTTTCCGCTCCTCACCGACATCATATTCCGCAGCTTCGCCGGGCTCGGACTGACCGCGGGCGGCAGTACGATTGGCGCACAGGATTTGCTGATGCCCGGGCGGCTCGCAGGAACCGGATTCGATGCGGCCTGGCCGCTCCTCGTTCAGGCTGCCGAACTGGTCGGCCCGATCGATTTCTTCGAAAATTTTGTCCAGATCGCCGTGCTGATGATCGCCTGGATCATCGTCATCGCCGCCTTTTTCATTCTCGCGATCCAGCTCTTCATCACCATCCTCGAGTTCAAGCTGACGAGCCTAGCGGGCTTCGTGCTGGTTCCGTTCGCACTCTGGAACCGTACATCGTTCCTCGCCGAGCGGGTGCTGGGGAACGTCGTCAGTTCCGGCATTAAAGTCATGGTGTTGGCCGTCATCGTTGGCATCGGCTCCAATTATTTCGCCGACTTCTCCAGCGCCATCACCGGCGACGAGGTGTCGATCGAACAGGCGGTGTCGTTGATGCTCGCCAGTCTCGCGCTGTTTGGACTCGCCATCTTCGGCCCCGGCATCGCGTCCGGCCTGGTCGCGGGCGCGCCGCAACTCGGCGCGGGCTCGGCGGTCGCGACGACCGCGCTCACAGCGGGCGGTCTCGCGATGGGCGGCGCGGGTGCGGTCGCCGCGGCGCGTGGCGCCGGCGGTGCCGGCCTCGGCGCAGTCCGCGCGGGCACATCAATGGGGAGCGCCGCATCGACCGCCTATAAGCTCGGGCAGGAAACGTCGGGCTCCGCGACGGTTGGCGCGGGGATTGGCGGCATGGCGAGCGCAGCGAAGGGCGCTGCCGCCAACAAGATGCAGGGCGTTTTCGGACTTCGCGCCGCTGCGGCGCGCGGACAGCAAGCGGCGTGGGCAGCGGGAGCCAGCGGAACGGCATCAGCAGGAGGCGGCGAAGCAATGGCGGGTGCCGCCAATGCTGCCATCGCCGCTGGCGCAGGAGGCGCGACACCGCCCGCATGGGCGCAGAAGCTCCATTCCACCCAGGCCAGTCGTCACCGGCGCCAGATGGCGATCCACGCCATTCGTGACGGGGACAAGGGCGGCGCGAGCATCACCCCAGACATTCAGGAAAGGGATTAAACCATGCGATTCACACGTGCTGTGCAGCGTTACGGACAAACGCCCGAGCCGGAGACGCCATATCAGCGTGCCGGACAATTATGGGACGAGCGCATCGGCGCCGGCCGCGTCCAGGCGAAGAACTGGCGATTGATGGCGTTCGGCGGCCTGTTCCTGACCACCGGCCTGTCGGCGGCGCTGATATGGCAGTCGATGCAGAGCCGTGTCGTTCCCTATGTCGTCGAGGTCGATCAACTCGGCGAGGCCCGCGCGGTGACGCCCGCCGTCACCGAATATCAAGCGACCGACCCGCAGATCGCATGGCACCTTGGCAAGTTCATTGCCAATGTCCGTTCGCGCTCGCTCGATCCGGTGTTGATGCGCGAGAACTGGCTGTCGGCCTATGACTTCGCCACCGAGCGAGCGTCCATATTTCTCGGCGAATATGCCCGTGCCGACAATCCGTTCGCGGAGGTCGGTCGCCGCACCGTGTCGGTGCAGGTCACGAGCGTCGTTCGCGCGTCGGATAGCAGCTTCCAGGTCAAATGGACCGAACAGGCATATGAGCGCGGCAGTCTCGCCGATACCTCGCGCTGGACCGCCATCCTGACCGTGAAAGTGCAGCCGCCGCGCTCGGCCGACGTGCTGCGCAAGAACCCGCTCGGGCTCTATGTCGATGCGATCGACTGGAGTCGGGAACACGAGACCGATGTTCCGAAATCCTTCGACCGCTTTCCGACGCCCGACGAACTGGTCGCGCCGACATCGGGTGATACGCAGCCCGCCGACCTGCCACTTGGATCGCCGCTCGACCCGAACCTTTCCCCGCCCGAACCTTCGCAGATCCCCGAAAGGACCGAACCATGATCCGTGCTGTCATCCTGTCGGCGAGCCTGACCGTGCTCGCCGTCCCCGCCGTGGGCCAGCCCGCCGCACGCGTCGATGCTGCCAACAAGACCGCGCTGCGCGAGCCGTCGAGTGCCGGCTTCATCCGCGCCGTGCAGGTCTATTCTTACGCCGAAGGCGCGCTCTATCGACTTTATGCCGCCCCCGAGCGCGTGACCGACATCGCGTTGCAACCGGGCGAGACGCTCATATCGGTTGCCGCCGGCGACACCGTGCGCTGGACGGTCGGCGATACGACGAGTGGGAACGGCGCGAGCCAGCGCACCCATATCTTCGTGAAGCCGTTTTCCGCCGGACTGCGCACCAATCTAGTCATCACCACCTCCCGGCACGTCTATCATCTCGCACTCGAAAGTCGATCGACCGGTGCGATGGCGGCGCTGTCGTGGCATTACCCGCAGGATGAATTGATCGCGCTTCGCCGAGAGCAAAGCGCGGCAGCGGCCGCCGCGCCGGTTGCTTCGGGTCTCGCGGTCGAACAGCTCAACTTCCGCTATGAGATCAGTGGTGACAAGCCGGCATGGCGACCTGTCCGCGCGTTCGACGACGGGCGGCAGACCTTCATCGAGTTCTCGCCGTCGATCGCGGTCGGCGAAGCGCCGCCGCTGTTCGTCATCGGTGACGACGGCAAAGCTCAGCTCGTCAACTATCGCATGGCCGGACGCTATTATGTCGTCGATCGCCTGTTCGGCACCGCCGAACTGCGTCTCGGCGGCAAGAAGCAGAAGATCGTGCGGATCGAGTCGGTGCAGCCGAAGCGGAGGCGCGGCCGTGATTGAACCCGTCCAACCGCCCGCTAAGGCTGCGCCGACCACGCCGACCACGCCGCCCAAGGCCGACCCCGAAACGCTCGTCCTGCGCGCCGCGCCGGGGCGCGTCGCTCGCTTCCGCCGCGGTGCGATCATTGCGATCGCCGCAGCGGGCTCGACCGCGATTGTTGGCGTTGCCTGGCTGGCACTGAGGCCCGCAAGCGTCGATATAGTCCGCCCGGCAGACGACAAGCCGGTCGCAGCGAAAGCGCCGCCCGATGCGCTTGCAGGCGCGCCGACCAGCTATGGCGACGTGCCGCAGCTCGGGGCACCATTGCCCGGCGACTTGGGACGCCCGATCCTCAATCACCGACGCGGATTGAACATGGCGCCGGAGGATGGCGGCGACAAAGCCGCGCGGCGCGCAGCGCAAGCGGCTGAAAACGAGCGGCAGCGGATCGCCGCCGAACAGCGCGCTGCGCGGGAATCGGGCGTGATGCTGCAACTCGCCGGCAATGCCACGCCGGCCCGCCCTGCCGCGGTCGCGGCGGAACAGTCATCCGAGTTCCGAGCGCCCACACAGACCTCGGACGATCCGAACGGACAGCAGCGCAAGAATGCGCTGGTCGGTAAAGCCAATGACAGCAGCGACGTAAACCCGCACGGGCTGACCGCGCCCGTCTCGCCCTGGACCTTGCAGGCCGGGAGCGTCATCGCGGCCAGTCTCATCACCGGGCTGAATTCCGACTTGCCCGGGCTGGTAACGGCGCAGGTGACGGAAAATGTCTATGACAGCGTGACCGGTCGATCCTTGCTCATCCCGCAAGGCTCGCGGTTGATCGGCAGTTACGATAGCGTCGTGGCCTTCGGGCAGAGCCGCGCGCTGGTCGTATGGCAGCGGATCATCCTGCCGGATGGCTCGTCTATCGGCATCGATAATGTGCCGGCGACCGACACGCAGGGTTATGCGGGCCTATCCGACCAGATCGACCGGCACACATGGCAGCTCTTGAAGGGCGTCGCGCTCTCGACTTTGCTTGGCGTTGGCACCGAACTCGGATGGGGAGAGAGCGAAAGCGATCTTGTCCGCGTCGTTCGCGAATCCGCTCAACAGAGCGGTGCGAGGGCTGGCGATCAGCTTGTAACGCGCAATCTCAATGTCCAACCGACATTGCGAGTCCGTTCCGGCTGGCCGCTCCGCGTCGTCGTTAACAAGGATATTGTCATGGATCGAGCCTGGGGAGGCTCGCTTGGCTGACCTCAAATTGCCGAAACTGCCCGACCGAACGCCAACTAAGATCACGTTCAGCGCCATGCCGGACTTGTTCGAGGCATTGAACACCTATGCCGATGCCTATGAAGCGACTTATGGTCAGCGGGAATCCGTTCCGGACCTCATCCCTTTCATGCTCGACAAGTTCCTCGCGAGCGATCGAGGATTCGCGAGAGTGCGATCGTCTCGATCCCGGCGAGAATAATATCATGCCGGAAAATTGGAATCAGCCAGAACGCTTCTTGAAGCTGCCCGAGGTTTGTCGGCGGGTAGGACTTGGAAAGACCATGATCTACGCCTTGATTCAACAAGGCCGTTTTCCCAAACCCTATAAACTGTCCCCTTTCGCCTCTCGATGGAGCGAGCGCGAAATCGTCGCTTGGATTGCGGACGTGAAGGACGGTTTCGAGGGTAAGCGCCGCAAGATCTGATCCTCAAAACCATCGGGCCGGGTTTGAAGCCGCACAGCGACCGGCCGAGTTTCCAGCACACCGCCAATTAGGCTTGGAGCAATCGGGCTTTACGGTGAAGACATCGGTCCGCGCGGTGTGGGACATTGCGAAGCCGTCTTAGCTCGCATGAGGGGCTATCCTGATGTTCTCAGTTTCGAAGCGACGCAGCGTGTTTGGCCGCGCGCTGCTCCACCCAGTTCGCGATGTCGACAATGATGCGTTCCCTCCCAAGGTCATTCAGCGGATCGTGATAATAGCTGTCGTACAGGATAATTTTTTTGTCACGGCTTCCCGCGCGAGCAAAGAATATTTCGCTTCCTTCCGGCCTCGTCGCCTTGTCCGCGGTCCCATGCAAAATCAGGAGCGGCAAAGTAATTTGTTCAAATTCTCGCGTGAGTCGCTCGCTCGCGCGCGCCAGCGCGGCGACGGTTCGCAATGGCTGAACCTCAGACTTTGTCAGTGGATCTGACTCCAGCAGTGCCACCCGCTCGGGATCGCGAGAGAAATCGGCCATCTTCAGCTTGAGGATGCGTAGGTGCGGAGCGAGGTAACTTAAGCCTTTGAGAGCGGTGAGCACGACGTTCGGCGCATAGACGCGGTAAGCGAAGCTCTCGCAGATCAGACCATCGACGCCCCCCTGATGATCGATAGCGTAGCTGACCGCCGTCACGCCGCCGGCGCTGTGACCCAACAGAAAGATCGGCAAGTCGGGATCCCTTGATTTCGCAAGGTCCACTGCAAGCGAGAGATCGGCGACATAATCCTCGATTGCTTCGACATAGAAGCGCTCTCCGTCCGATAGTCCGCGCCCCCGGAGATCTACCGCCGTCACTGCCATATCGTGACGGACGAGGTCGCTCGCAGCGCGCCGATATTGGCCGCTATGCGAGTTGAATCCGGGACAGATCACCAAGGCCGCTTTGGGCGGGTCCATGGAGCGCCAATGGCGTGTCAGAATCCGTATCCCGCCTGGCGTCGTCAACCAATGCTCTTCTTCACGCGCCTGCATTGGAATGTCCCTTGATCAAAGCCCGAGTAGCCGGGTTAGTGACCGACCTCGGCCAGAGCGATCGCCGCGAACTCCTGAGCCGTTTCGGTCCGGTTCCAGTCGCGCTGTAGTTCACATGCAAGCTGGACCCAGCTTATAGGGACGCCGCCCGCCTGGACGATGCGCTGGATGCCGGCGCGATGGGCCTCTTCGGATGTGCCCCCGACCGCGTCGATGACCGCGAATATCTCGAAGCCCTCCCGCAGCGCATCGATCGCCGGAAAGACGAGGCACACCTCGGTCCAGAGGGCGGCCATGATTAGTTTTGTCCTTCCGGTGACTTTTACCGCGGCTACGAAATCGGTGTCCTCCCATGCGTTGATCGCGGTGCGATCTATTGGGGAAACCTCGTCAAGCACGTCCGTGATCTGGTGGATTGTCGGAGAATTGAGGCCGGTTTCGACATTCACGGTCGAGAGCACCACAGGCAAAGCGTAGAGCTTAGCCAAGCGCGCGACGGCAACTATATTGTCGATCAAGAGCCGCTTGTTCATCGTTACGATCGATCCGACCTGCACCGGCTGATAATCGATGATGACCAGTGCCGCATTTTGCGGCGTAAGCATGTGATCGTTCTGCGGATCGCGGATGATCTTTGCCGAAGCCATGATTTTTCCTTTCAGATGGGAATTTAGACGGGGTCCCTCAGAGCCAGTCGTATGCGACTGACGCGGCTATGGTTCGGCCACGGCGTCGACACGCACGTCATCGGTGCTCGACGGCCCAAAGCCGGAAATATAGACGACGGCGCCTTGGTCCTTGGTCATCGCGAAGTGGGGGGTGCCCGCAGGTTCGGTGTAGAAGCTGCCGGCGGTCAGTTGTTTGAACTCCGCCTCCTCGGGGCGAACGCCGTAGCCCAGGTACCAAGTCCCGGAGACGACCACAGCCGACCGGTCATCGCGATGGCTGTGTGCCGCAATACGCGTGTGGGGAGGCACCACGACTTCGATGGTGTAGGGACCATCCCTGGCCGGGTCGCCGGACAGGATCACGCTGCGAATTCCCCGCACTCCGGAGGTTCCCGCGCCCGGCCCCTGATCTTCAAGGGCATTGATTTCTTCAGGATTGAGACGAAGCAATTTCTCCTGAGGTACGGCCGTACCGCTGTTCGCGCCCAGGAGCAGCAAGAGCGCAATGGCGGTCAAGCTCCGTGCAACCTCTCCAGCGGGGCGGCTCATTTTCCTTCATCCAGGAAAGCGGAAATCAGAGAAATCGTCTTTTCAGGCTGTTCTTCCATCAGCCAGTGCCCCGAGGCAGGGACGACCGCGCCGCTGACGTGTGATGCCGCGAATTTCATGACGCCCGCCATTTGCGGACCGAACGATTGCTCGCCCCCGATCGCGAGCAGAGGCATCGAAAGTCTGTTTCCTGCCGCCAGCCAGGATCGATTGTCGGCAGCGTCCTGATCGAATGCGGCAAATTGAGCGAAGCCCGAATGCATTGCCCCGGGACGGGCATAGAGTGCCGCATAGTGCGCGCGCGAGGCGTCGTCGAATCGACTGGGATCAGCGGAAAAATCGTTCCAGAACCGATCGAGGTAAATTCGTTCGCGACCCGCGACGAGCCGCTCCATATCCGGTCCGCCGAAGCGAAAGTGCCAGAGCAGCGGATTTTTCAGAATCTCATCCCACGGGCCCACACCCGGTATCGGCGCGTCCATGAGGACAAACCGCGTAACCCTGTCCTGCCGTTGCGCCGCGAGGGCAAAACCGACCATGTTACCGATATCGTGTGTGACCAGCGCGAATTTGTCGACACGCAAGCGGTCGAGGACTCCCGCAATGTCCGCAGCCTGGGTTTTCTTGTCGTACCCGCCAGCGGGATGGTTCGAAAGTCCCATTCCGCGAAGGTCGGGAACGATGACCGTGAAGCGATCCATGAGCGACTGCGCTAGCGGCGCCCACATGTCGCCGGTTTCTCCGAAGCCGTGCAGCAGCACAACCGCTGGCCCGTGACCGCCCACGCGGACATGGATGACCGCCCCATTGGTGCTGATCTCCTCGGCTTTGAAATTGCGCGGAAATGGCTGCACCTGGGCGATCGCCGGAGACGCCAGGAAAAGTGCCAATCCGATAAGGGCTGCTGCGGCTTTTCGCATGATATGACTCCCTGGTTGTGGGGGATTTTGCCAGAGGCGCTTCAGCCAAGGCGACTGAGCGCCGCAAAGGATCCAGCGATGGATGCAACGGCGATCTCGCGCCGGTTCATTCCTCTCTCCTCGTCAATGTTCGATGGAATGCATTTTGCCGTCCCGCGCGTATTGGACGCCTCTCTTCGATTTGCATCTGCATATCGATTTGTAGCCACGCCCGTTCATTGCAGAGCGTCGGCGGCGCCCGGACAAGCAGGTCGCGCCACACGCCAGGCAAGCCACACGGAGGTGGCGTATCGCCTCGTCGGCAGCCGACGATGCTCCAGCCCCCGCCTCACGGATAAATGTGGAGACTCGGGAGTTGCCGGGAATATAAGCGGTCGGTTCCTCGAAGGAGTTGCGCGCGCGATGCCCGAAGCCGCCATGCAGATCGGCTCGTTTTTCCTGGATCGTCGGGCGCTCGAGCTGTTTCGCGACCAGCGGCGAATCGTCCTGGGTGCCAAGGCTTGCAAAATCTTGGCCGCTTTGGCGGAGCGCTGCGGCGAAGTGGTCCCCACAGCCGACCTGATTGCCGCGGGCTGGCCCGGGCAGCTGGTTGAAGAGGTCAATCTTCGGGTCCAGATTGCGGCGATCCGAAAGGTTCTGGAAGCGCAGGATGGGGGCGTCGCGATCAAGACCGTTCCTCGCGAGGGCTATTTGCTCGTCATTCGCGACACTGTCAGCCCCGCGCCCGACGAAACCGTCGAAGAATCCACGCTCTATCGGCCGCGGCTGCTTGAGCCGTTGATCGGCCGAAAGCATGAGGTGATCGAGCTTGCGCATCTTTTGACGACCCACCGAATTGTCACGATAACGGGTGCGGCCGGTATCGGCAAAACCTCGCTCGCGCTGGCCGCGGCGGCCGAATGGGCGAAGGTCGGCCGAGACTGGGTCTTCGTTGACCTGGCCTCGACCTTTGTATCATCGCAGGTCGTGCAGAAGGTCCATGCCGCGCTTGAGCTCGCCGGTGCGCCGCAAGACCTCGCCACCGACTTGATCCGCGTCCTGCGCGACAGGACAATCCTGATCGTCCTCGACAATTGCGAGCAGGTCGTCGACGGCTCCGCCGCGATCGTAGAGGCAATCGGACACGAAACCGCCAAGGTCACCGTTCTGGCGACCAGCCGCGAAGCTCTTGACCTCCATGGTGAGCAGGTATTTGTGCTCAACCCTCTCGATTGCGGTCCGATCGGACAACGAATAGCCGCGCGCGAAGCGCTGGTATTTCCGGGGATCGAACTTTTCGCACAACGCGCGCGCGCCCAGGGCCAGGCGCTGCAGATCGACGACGGCAACGCGTCGCTGATCGCGGAAATATGTCAGCGGCTCGATGGCATTCCACTGGCAATTCAACTCGCGGCCGCGAACTGTGGAACGATGACAGTGGGAGAGCTGGCGCGGCGTTTGGACGATCGCTTCAGCCTGCTGAGCCGAGGCAAACGCACCGCGATACCCCGACACCGCACGCTCGAGGCGGCGCTCGAATGGGGATATGACCTGCTGTCGCCTCTCGAAGCGGCAGTTTTTGCTCGCATCGGCGTCTTTCGGAATTCCGCGTCGATGCGCGATTTGCGCGATGTCGCAGGCGACGACGACATGATGGGCGTTGCGCTCGAGGGGGTTGTCGACAAGCTGGTCAGCAAGTCGTTTCTCGTGGCCGACACAAGCGGCGATCCCGCGACTTTTCGATATCTGGAAAGCACGCGACTCTTCGCCCTACAGAAACTCAAAGCGACGAACGACCTAGACGGAATTTCCCGGAAGCACGCGCTGAATGTCGGAAATCGCCTTGCGGCCATCAAGGCAATGCAGGACCCGCACGAAACCCTGTCGCGATATCGAACTATAGTCGATGACTGGCGCGCGGCGCACGACTATGCGCTGGAGAACGGGGACGGAATTCTGGCGCTCGAGCTCCTACACCAATCCTTGGAAATGTGCTCGAGGCTGAATGTCACGCATGAGTTTGGCGACCGAGCCGAAGAGACATTCGCCTCGATCGCCGAGAATGAAAGCCCGGCATCGATCCGCAAGGAACTGGCAGTTCGCCACTTTTATAACCAAGTGCTCGCGGTTTATGGAGCCGAACGCTATCTGGTCGGTCTGAACAAGATGACGGCGAGTGCGAAACGAGCGCTTGAACTCGGGCGCAAATCGGGCGCGGTCTCGGCGCAAATCGAGGCTCTTTGGTCCTTGGCGCATGCTGCCTCAGGATATTCGGACACGGCGGCGATGCGCGGCTATGTCGAAGAAATGGGATTACTGGCCAAAAAGCTGGGGGACCGGGATCTGATTCAGAATTTCTACCGTCTGCAGTGTGCGGCCAGTTGCTGGTCCGGGCAGTTCGACGCTTCCATCGCTGTCGCCGAAAAGGCGATGACTGATTTCAACGAATTCCTTGACAGTTTATCCTTGCGCGGGGGCGGCCATGCGGCAGCCACACTCACAATCCTTGCTCGGGCAAAATGGGCAGTCAGCGAATTTGAAGAGGGCATGACGCTCGCCAGAAAGGCACAAAGGCTCGCTCCTGATGCGCCGACGCTGTACTACGTGTATTACACTTCGATCCTGCCCCTTGCGCTTTGGTCGGGAAATATTGCCGAGGCGCAGAAGGAAATCGACGCAGTAAGGAATCTTGCTCGCGAGCATAGCGCGCCCGGATGGCATGTGCAGATGCGGCAATGGGATGTCGCCCTAGAATTGCTCGCGCAAAGCGGCGGCTCTTACGGAAATCGAAGCGTCGATACCTCATATGGTCCCGACTGGCGGGCGGACAACGCGACGAGCCTGCACTGCGCGTTTCACCGAAGCGATGATCTGAAGAGAATGGCAGGGAGATGCGATCACTGGATGGCAGCCGAGCATCACCGCGCCGCAGGCGAACGTCTGGCGCAGGGAAAGCAGGATGAGCGTGAACAAGCAGAAGCACTCATGGTTACAGCTCTACGAGTGGCGGAGTCGCAGGGCGCTGTCGCCTGGCAAGTGCGGGCGCGTAACAGTCTGGCGCGATTACACCTTGCAAACGGCCAGGATGCACGAGCGGCGGCTATATTGGCCCCCACCCTTTCGCGCTTCCCTGACAACAGCATCAATGCAGACGTCCGACTCGCCTGGACCTTGAGGTAAGGCTTAAGCGGAAGCGGGACTGAACGTTACGGCATGCCCGTGCTGTCTGCGCCAAGCGCTGGGCGATATTCCGAAATGCCTCGAAAATGCGCGGGACAGGTGCGCCTGGTCGCAGAAGCCGCACGAAAGCGCGATCTGCGCAATCGGCTCCTGGCCCGATCGCAGATACTCCTTTGCGCGCTCGACGCGGCGCAGCATGATGAACGAGTGCGGCGCCATTCCAAACGAACCACGAAAGGCTCGAAAGAAGTAGCTTTCGCTCAAGCGTGCAGTGTCCGCCAGATGCTTGACACTCAACGCGCGGTCCAGGTCGCGTTCGACAAGATCACGCACGCGCTTGGCTTGCCAAGGCGCAAGCCCACTTGCGATCGGACCCGCCCCATGACGGTCGACGGTCGACATCGGCGTAGCCAGTCTGGCGATTAGGTCTTCGAGACGTCGGTGCGTCGCCCCCGGATCTCGAAATGCGGAGGCCGCCGCAAGCCGCAATTGGCCGAGAACCGTAGCATCGAAGCGTCGGCCGTCGTGTCCTTGAAGAAGTACCGTCACATCTTTCACTGGGGCTTCCCCCTCGACCAGTTGAATGCGTGTTGCGATCATTCGCGGGGAAATCGAGGGCTGCAAGAAAAGAGCCGTTAAAAATTGTTGCGTTTCGCTGTGCGCCCCTGCCCGCACGCAATTTTCGTCATCGAGCCGCCGGGCCGACACTCTCGCACAAAAACTCAGAGTTTTTTGCAAGGCTTCGGGCTTCGCCGATGGCAGCCTCGCGCAATCTCGTCAGAAAAGGACAAGCGTCATGTCTGCACAAGCCGCAAAATCTGCCCTGGTCGTGGGAGGCAGCCGGGGGATCGGCGCTGCGATCGTCCGCAGGCTGGTCTCCGATGGGCTTCACGTCACTTTCACCTATGCTGGGTCGGCCGAAGCCGCGACGGCGGTGGCATCGCAAACCGGGGCCTTGGCTGTGCTCTCCGATGCCTCGCAAAGAGAGAGTCTGCGGCGCCTGATTGACGCAACGCCGCCGCTCGACATACTCGTCGTCAATGCGGGGGCGCTTGTCATGGGCCATCCCCACGATCTCGATCCGGTCGCTGTCGACCACATGATCGATCTCAACGTTCGAGCCCCCTATCACGCGGCCGTCGACTCGGCACGAAAAATGCCCGACGGAGGCCGAATCATTGTCATCGGTTCGGTGAACGGCGACCGCATGCCCTTTGCCGGTGGCGCGGCCTATGCGCTGACCAAGTCGGCCTTGCAGGGCATGGTGCGCGGACTTGCACGCGATTTCGGCGAGCGCGACATCACCGTCAACGTCATCCAGCCGGGGCCGATCGACACCGATATGAACCCTGCCGACGGTCCGATGGCCGAATTGATGCACAGTTTCATGGCGATCAAGCGCCATGGAAAACCTGAAGAAATTGCTTCGCTGGTCGCCTATCTGACGGGAGAGGAGGCAGGTTTTATCACGGGCGCGCTCCTCACAATTGATGGAGGTTTTGGAGCATGACCGCCGGGATTGGCGGGCACGACGGTAATCATTACGGGATCGACCGAGGGCGCTAGGGGCGATGGAGAGCGCCCCGGCGAGCGCGGCGCCTGAGTGCACGTTGGCTGCCGCAGGCAGCGCCTCTCGACTCCTTTTCCTGAGGAGTCGAACGATGAACGAGTTTATTCAGATTGGCCCGATCAGTCCGCTACGCCAGCGCCTGATCGACGACATGTCGATCCGCAGATTCGGGCGGGAGACGCAGCGTAACAATCTTCGCGATGTCGCACGGTTTGCGACCTGGCTTCAGCGATCGCCCCATGCCACGACCGCCGAGAACACCCGGTTCCAGTTCGAGCAGCACGAAGCCGGCATACGGCGCCGAAAGTGAACAGCATCGTCGTCGCGCTGAGTTTTTTCTTCACCCACACGCTCGGCCCTCCAATGTCGCGTGTATGGTAGACGGCCCCTGTGATCCGGGGCCGTCGACAAGTGAACTAGCTGTCGTAAACGATCAGCTAGCGTCCAGCCCATGCTTTAGCGCCGACATCTGGTCGTGGCCCGCGCGAACCGAGGCGTAGCCTGTTTCTATGAACTGACGAACGGCGGGGTCGAGATCGGTGTCGCCGAGTGCGCTCTCGAATTTCGACTTGATATGATCTTCGCCGCGTTCGGCCTCCGCGATCACCGCGTCATCGTCGCGCGCGCCGGTGAGCTTGTCGCGAAGGCCGAGAAAGGCGCGATGCGCCGAGGCAAGCACCGTTCCGTCATCTTCGGGATTGCCGCCGAGCTCGCGCACCTTCGCCTGGAAGTCGGTGACGACGGTCTGCCGCTCGGTGGCACGACTCAGGAAAATCTCCCTGAACTTCGCGGCATTGGCCTCGTCGGCCGCCTTGCGATAGCCATCGACGCTGTCGAGCGTGGTCGCGATGAGGGAGTTCAGCGTTGCGATATTCTTGTTATCGAACATGAGCATTCCTTTCGGGGAGCGGGCCGGCCCCATAACCGGCGTCTCACAAAGCAACGAGCCAGCCACCCAGTAGTTGCCCCGTCCATCGCGGCAAACGCGGCTTTGCGACAAAGCGTGCCGAAGTCCGTTACAGCCCGATCTTGGCGAGTGCGACCGCGAGCTCGGCATCGGATGCCTCGCGATCGAAGAGAGCGAGCTTGTTCAGCGCGGTTTGGAGTCGCTTCTGCGCGACCTGGAGCGCCTTGTGCCGAACCTCGCGATCCCTGTTCGTTCGCCAGGCCCGGCTCCCGCCAAGCAGCGCCTCCCATTTTTCTTCCTCGGCGGAGAGGATGGCAAGCGCGAGCCGAAGCCCGTCGCGTCGCCCGCGCTTATAGTCGGTCGCCATCCTCACCCCCATCGCTAGAAAATCAGGCGGCGTCTCCGCACCGTCAGCGAAGCTGGCTGTCCTTGCTGCCGCGGCGGTTGATCCCGGCTTGCCGCCGTTGAGCGTCGCGGACCGACTGGCAGCGCACGCACGTCCGGCTTGCCGGGAGGGCCTTGCGCCGCGCTTCCGGAATGCGCTCGCCGCAGTCTTCGCAAAATTCGGTGCCGATGCCCACGGCGAGCCGAAGCCGCGCAAGCTTTACCGCGTCGGCAACCGTGTCGTCGATCTGCTCCTGTACGGCGCCGTCACGCGCCCAACCATTCGCCATCCAAACTCCTCCGTTCAGGCCGCTCGCACGTCAATCCGAAATCGTCTCTTCCTCGATCGCGGCATGGATCATACGGTCCCAAATACCGGCATCGCCGACGGCGAGCATCGCCGCGCTCGGCTCGCGGAGGGTATGAAGCACGGCGAGCGCCGCGTCGCTATACTCGCCCCAGAGCGCATCGACCGCATCGGCGGCCGACGGCATATCGCCCTCGGCATTACGACTCAGTGCATGACCCGCGAGCACGCGCGCCACGCGCTCGAGTGGCGAGGTCATCGCGCGGTCGAACTCGCTCGCCATCGTCACGTCTTTTTCAGATAGGCGCGCACTGCGTCGGCGGAATTGCCGACGGCGCCCACCGCCTCGCGCAGCTCCTGCTCGCTCACACCGAGCGAGGCGATCCAGTCGCGGACTTCATAGTCTTCGCCGAGACTGATCCGGCTGCGGTCCGCCGCGCCCACTTCATTTTTGTCGTCTGCCATGACATCACTCCTTTGCCGAACAAACGCCCCCGGGGA
The DNA here is from genome assembly GCF_025869345.1 of Sphingopyxis sp. Classification (GTDB taxonomy): domain Bacteria; phylum Pseudomonadota; class Alphaproteobacteria; order Sphingomonadales; family Sphingomonadaceae; genus Sphingopyxis. The sequence continues at coordinate 29,426 of NZ_JAOZVW010000152.1, read as the reverse complement.
CTTGAGGTTGCAGCCGGGTCAACCCGTGGCCGGAAGCGGCGAGCAATGCGCGAGAACGACGCGCCAGCGGCCATCGCGCTCGTGCCAGACCCGCGAATAGGCGAAGCGGCCGAAGAAGCTTTCGCGATCGAAAAAACCGGCGAGATCGACTGCCACGCAAACGGTCGCGCAATCACCCCAGCGGCGAATGTCGGTCGGACCGACAAGATCGATCGTCTTGAGCTCAAGCCGTCGCGAGCGATGCGCGGCGAGATCGTCGGCCTTCGACAGGCGATTGCCCGCCTGATCGGTGAAACAGAGGCCGTCGTCGAGCAACGCGTCGAGCGCCGTGATATCGCCCGCCAGCATAGCTGCTCGCAATGCGGACTCCGCCTCTACAATGGGTTCATCCTGCATAGTAACTCCAGACAAAAGCCTTTCAGCGGAATGGGGAATCATCCCGGCCGAGCATCGCGCTGATATCATCGGATGAAAATGCCTGCCCGCTCTCGAGGATCAGGCTGTAACGCTCGCGCTCGGCCACGGGTGCCGCCGCGAACCGCGCGAGAATCTCGCGCAGCGGGCGCGGCGCCGGGAGTTCTTCCCGAAGCGGAGGAACTTCGGAACCGTCGCTCTCGTCATGTGCGAGAGTCAGCGTTCCGCGCTGATCCCATATCTCTCCATTGCCCGCCATGTCAGCATCATGCCGCGACGCTCCTTCGCCCTCGCGGCCCCCGCGCGTGTCTTTTTCCCCGCTGATGCGCGTGCCGCTCGCGGGATTGTAATTCTCCGGAATGCCGCCGCCGCTTTGGGAATCCCGAGCGGGTAAGCGGTCGAGCGTATCGCTCGGCCGACGGGCCGAGCCTTCGGGCTGATTTTCGGTCGAGACATTGGGGTTCTTCGTGACTTCGGTCGGAACCTCGCGAACCTTTCGAAACTCGCTCATTTTGCACCTCCGCTGTGGCGTGCGCCGTCCTTATCGGCCCGCTTAGCGATATCGTCCTCGGTGGGCCGTCCGCCAGCGCGGCCGCTGCCGGGCGAGCCCGGGTCGCGGTCCTTTGTGTCCCTTTTCGGTCGTATCTGTTCTCCCGGGCCTGTTTGCGTCCCGTCATCGCGACTGCTGTGATCGCTCATCGTGCATCTCCAATTTTTGCCATGAAAGCGAGACGCTCCGCTATGGCGCGGGGTTGCGCTTGCCGAAAGCGGCGAGCGACTGGCCCGGTCAAGCCGGCGCACCGGCCTCGCTCAGCGCCGCCACGATCGCGTCGCAAAAGGCCGGGAGGTCGTCGGGGCAGCGGCTGGTGATGATATTGCCGGCGACGACCACCGCCTCGTCGACCACCTCGGCGCCGGCGTTGGCGACGTCGGTGCGGATCGACTTGTAGGTGGCGAGCCGGCGGCCCTTCGCAAGCCCCGCTTCGACGAGCAACCAAGGTGCATGGCAAATTGCCGCCACTGGCTTGCCCGCCGCGGCGAACGCCTTGATGAGCGCGATCGCGTCGGGCTCGACGCGGAGAAGATCGGGGTTGATCTGGCCGCCCGGGAGGACGAGAGCATCATAATTGTCGACATGGACATCGGCGATCTTGAGATCGACCTCGACCTCACCGCCCCAATCGTCCTTGTCCCAGCCGGTGATGTCGTCCGTGCCGATCGAGGCGATGTCGACGTCGGCGCCGGCCGCCTCGAGACGCTCGAGCGGCACTTCGAGTTCGGACTGTTCGAACCCGTCGGTTGCCATGATAAGGATGCGGCGGTCGGATAATCTGGTGTCGGCCATGCTGGAAGCTCCTTTGCTATCCAGACAATGCCCGAGCGGCCCCGATGTTGCCCCGCCCTCCCTTTCCGTCCCTTAGGTCCGCGAAGCGGGCGCGGCCCGAAGGGCCAGATGACGTGCTCTTGGCGAGCCCGCCGCGGGGCGGCGTGCGATGCGGGCCAAGGGCGGCCGCCCCGCAAGGATAGCGAGCCCAAGTTCGCTCGCGCGGCCCGAGTGAAGCGCGACCCCTGCCCGAGCCCGCGAGGCCAGAGCACGCTCATCAGCAGCCGCGCTCCGCAGCGCCGCCGCGCGGCCGTCCCGCCGGGTAGCCAGCGGGACCACCGGCTCAGCCGTTGAGGCGATCCTTGACCGCCTTGGCGGCCGAGAAACCGAGCTTCGTCTTTGCTGCGATCTGCATGGTCGCACCCGTTGCAGGGTTGCGACCCTCGCGCGCGGCCGACGTCGAAACCTTGAACTTGCCGAAGCCGCTGACCGAAACCTCTTCTCCCTTGGCGGCCGCGTCGGCGATTGCGGCGAACACCGCCTCGACGGCCTTCTTGCCCTCGGCCTTCGAGAGACCGAGCGACGTTGCGACGCTGTCCGAAAGGTCGGCGTGGTTCATAAATCATCTCCTGAGAAGCCGGTCTTTTCCGGCCGCTGGGCGCTATAATCGCCATTACCGGATTGCCAAGAGCCGATTCTGAAACCGCAGCGTGTATGACCGTGGATAGGCGCTTGTGTGCCCTGAAAAATCCGACCGCATAAAAGAACCGGACCGCATCAATGCGGCCCGGCTCGGTGAGGACCCGCAAGTCCTTTGTCGGCGTCGGTTTTAGCGGTTCTGACGCCTCTCGTCGTCGCGCCCGGCCTGATTGTCCCGGTTGCCCTGGCCATTGTCCTGACCCGGCTGGCGCCGCTGCTGGTCTTGCTGTTCCTGCTGGCCGCCCTGGCCAGGGTTCTGGCCCTGCTGGTTCTGGCGCTGACCGTCCTGCTGTTCCTGCTGGCCGGGATTCTGATTGGGCTGATTGCCGCCCTGCTGGTTATTCTGAGACATGATGCTCTCCTCTTCCAAACTGCCTGGGGGATAGGCATGAAAAGGACGCTTTCCCTGACTGAATGTTCCGCCTCCTTCAACGGCTTGGCGTAAATTTGCGCCACCTGGAGAGGCCGTTGCCGCCTCCAGCCGACCAAGGGGATCGCGAACGTCCAAGCCAAGGTTGCGAAGTGCATCTAGGGTTCTGCAAACGCCGCGATGGTGCACGAACGTCCCGCCCATTGCCTCCCAAAGATGCCGGTGCTTGAGGGTGTCGTCGACGAGAACATCGCCGCGCGCTCCGTGTCGACGCTTGTCGGCGGCCATGCACGTAATGATCCGCGTGCCGGGGAAATGTTCGGCTGCCCAGCGCACTTTCTGTGCCTCCGCCCAGCCGCCGCGCGGACAGCCGGTGAGGATGACCGGGTCAAGATGGCGAACCGCCTCGAGCAGGCGCCGCGCCCCGGGGAGCAGCGGCAGGGTCGCGTAGAAGTCGGGCGCGCGCGCGAGCTCGCGCCAGAAAGTCGGCAGGCCGCGTCTTTTCTCGAAAGCGCGCGGATGCATGCCGAGGATTTCGCCCGCGCGGCTCTCGAAGTCGGCGAGCACGCCGTCACAGTCAAGAAACAGCCGCATCAAAAGCGCGCGGGCATCAGCTCGATCGCGATCGGCGCTGCGAGCGGGCGCCAACCGCCCTCAGCGATGAGGGCATTGCTCTCGGACGCCTTGCGACCATTCTCGCGGTCGAGCGACCAGGTGATGTGAAAAATACTGCCGTCGGGCCGGTCGGCCCGGCCGTTGATGGCGACGACCAGTGCTTCGAGCCCTTCGCCGTCATCGGCATGTCCGATGACGGCGGCATCCGCCGCGGGCGGCGGTGGGTCACGGCGCGAAGCTTGCGCGTTTAGCGTCACATGATCACCCACGAGGTCCCGCCAGCGCGGCGGGAAGATGTCGACGAGGAACTCGCGGCTTGCGGGAGCGAGTTTCCATCCCGTGACCGGCACCGCACCTCTCCTCAGGCCGTGAGGGTGGCCAGCTCGGCAGGCGGCAACCCGCTACTGTCAGCCTGCGCTTTCAGCTCCTCCTTGCGCGCGAGCATCGCCTGTCCGAGCGCCTCGAGGTCGACGTCGGCAGCGCGCGCCTGCTGAAACATATTGTCCTGCTGCTTCTCTTCTTCGCGAACATGATGCTTGATTTCTTCAGACAGCACCGTGACCTTGGCATCGAAAAATTCGTCATCGGGGCTCGACGCCTCGATGTCGTTGATCAGAACCTTTGCGCCGTCATGCTCGACCCACGCTTCCTTCAGAAGATCGTCGTCGATCTTGCCCTTGAGCGCCGGATAGAAAACTTCCTCCTCGATCTGGGCGTGGATCTTGAGCTCGGTGCAAATCTGCTTGGCGAGCTTTCCCTTCTTGTCCGAACCCGAAGCCTTCTCGAATTGTTCGAACAGTCCTTCGACGGTGCGATGGTCGGCGGCAAGGATATGCGTGGCGTCCAAATCAACGGGTTTCATTGCAGTCTCCATTTTTGACCCGCCCGCAGTCGAAAAGGGAAACGATCCGTCAGTGATGAAGTTGCGCTAACCCTCGCGCTTTTCGTCATCGACTGCAGCCTGCCGCGACCCGAGCGGCCCGGCGCGGAACGAAAGCCGCGCCTGTCGGTCTAGACACCATGGCTGCAGCAACCCGCCCGTCGCCTCGCGGAGGCGCTTCCCCGAAGCCACGGCGGAGAGCTACCAAAGCCGCACCACAAGGCTTAAAGCCGCCTCCCTTCCGCGCCGTCCAGCTCGCCACGCTCGTTGACAGGGTTCCCGCCGGGAACGGGTGGTTGCACGAGATGAAATATGATGGCTACCGGCTGCTGATCGCCATCGGCGGCCGCGAGGCACGCGCCTATACGCGATCGGGCCTCGATTGGTCCGAAAAATTTGCGCCGTTGCTCGAAGCGGCTGCCGGGCTCAAGGTCAGGTCCGCGCTCATCGACGGCGAGGCCGTGGTGCTCGATGCCGACGGCCGGTCCAATTTCCAGTCGCTCCAGAATGCGCTCAAATCTTCGCCCGATGCGATCGATTATTTTGCGTTCGACCTGCTCGAACTCGACGGCGTGGACCTCGTGCAGCTGCCGCTCGTCGAGCGCAAGGCGAAGCTCGCGAGGATCCTGCCCAAGGCGGGCAAGCGCATCCGCTTTTCCGAGCATATCACGGGCAGCGGCGAAAAGCTGATCGCGAGTTTCTGCAGCGCGGGGCTCGAAGGTGTGATTTCGAAAAAGGCCGATGCGAGATATGTCGGCTCGCGCGCCGGAAGCTGGCTGAAGACCAAATGCATCAAGCGTCAGGAATTTGTCGTCGTCGGATGGACGCCATCGGACAAGTCGCGCAGCTTTCGGTCGCTGATGCTCGGCATCCACGAGAAAGGCGAGTTACGCTACGCCGGCAAAGTCGGGACGGGTTTCGATACCGCCGAACTCTTTCGCCTCCAGGAGCTGATGAAGCCGCTTGCCCGCAAGGAGCCGACGGTCGCCGCCCCGCGTCCAGAGACGCGCGGCGCGCACTGGATCGAGCCGAAACTCGTCGCCGAGATCGCCTATACCGAGATGACCCGCGAGGGCACGCTCCGGCATCCGAGCTATCTCGGGCTTCGCGAGGACAAGAAGGCCGAAGCGGTGGTACTCGAGACCGAAGCCGAGACGTCCGAGGCCAGTGCCGCGTCCCCGGTTCCGATCAGCAACCGCGACCGCGTGATCTACCCCGAGGCCAATCTAACCAAGGGCGCGCTTGCCGATTACTATGCCGCCGTCGCGCCGATCATGCTGCCTTGGGCGGGCTCGCGCCCCATCAGCCTCGTCCGCTGCCCGCAGGGGCGTGCGAAGAAATGCTTCTTCCAGAAGCATGACGCCGGCGCCTTCGGCGACGCCGTCAAGCAGGTCGCGATCGTCGAGAAGGACGGCGAGGAAGAGCCTTATCTCTATATGGATACGCCCGAGGGGTTGCTCACCTGCGTCCAGATGGGAACGATCGAGTTCCATGGCTGGGGCGCGCGGATCGAGGATGTCGAAAAGGCCGACCGTCTCGTTTTCGACCTCGATCCCGACGAGGGTCTCGATTTCGAGGCGGTGCGAAAGGCCGCCTTTCACTTTCGCGACATATTGAAATCGATCGGGCTCGAGACCTTCCCGATGCTCACCGGCGGAAAGGGCGTCCATGTCATCGCGCCGTTGGTACCGCGCGCCGAATGGGGCGAGGTGAAAGACTTCGCGCACCGGCTCGCGCAGGCGGTGGCGCAGAGCGATCCCGACAATTTCACCGCAGCGCTCCCGAAGGCGCAGCGCAAGGGCCGCATCTTCGTCGATTATCTGCGCAACCAGCGCGGGGCGACCGCTGTGATGCCTTATTCGGCGCGCGCGCGCGAAGGCGCCCCCGTCGCGGCGCCGATCTGCTGGAAGGAGATGGAGACGATCGACAAGCCGTCGCATTTCCGCATCACCGACGCGAAAGAGCTGATCAAGCAGGCATCGCTGAAGGCACTGCAAGGCTGGGGCCGCGCCGCGCAGGAGCTTCCCGACCTGTGAGGATCGCGACCTATAATGTGAACGGGATCAACGGCCGCCTTCCCATACTCCTTAAATGGCTGAAGCTCGCCGAGCCCGACATCGTCTGCCTGCAGGAACTGAAGGTTCCGCAGGAGAAATTCCCCCAGAAAGCGATCCGCGATGCGGGCTATGACGTGATCTGGCACGGGCAAAGCCGCTGGAACGGGGTCGCGATGCTGAGCCGTGTCGGCGAAATCCACGAGACGCGGCGCGGGCTTCCGGGCGACCCGGACGACGAGCAGAGCCGCTATATCGAGGCGGCGGTCGGCGGCGTCCTGATCGCCGGCTTCTACCTTCCGAACGGCAATCCCTGGCCGGGACCCAAGTTCGACTACAAGCTCCGGTGGATGGCGCGGCTGCACGCGCATCTCGGGACGCTGTACGATCTCGAAGCACCCGTCGTCGCATGCGGCGACTATAATCTGATCCCGACCGACGAGGATGTCTACAAGCCCGACAATTGGAAGAAGGACGCACTCTTTTCCCCCGAAGCACGCGCCGCCTATCAAGAGCTGCTCGGGCAAGGCTGGACCGACGCGATCCGCCACCTCCATCCTGACGAGCGCATCTACAGCTTCTGGGCCTACTGGCGGCAGTCGTTCGAGCGCAACGCCGGCATCCGCATCGACCATCTCCTCCTCAACAAGGCCGCGACGAAGCGCCTCAGGGCTGCCGGCGTCGATACGCGCCCTCGCGGCTGGGAGAAGACGAGCGATCACGCCCCGGCGTGGATCGAACTCGGCGAAGCGCGCCGCACGCGTATCGGCAAGACAGCGAAAGGAAGCGGCGATGCGTCGACAGATTAGGACCGCAAGATGCTGACCGGCGGCTGCGCATGCGGACAGATCCGCTACCGCCTTGACGCGGAGCCCTATGACGCCGGGTGGTGCCATTGCCAGCTGTGCCAGCGCCTGTCGGGGTCGGGAGGCATGGTCTTCACGACCGTCGCGCTTGCCCACTATAGGCTCACTCAAGGCGATGATCGTGTCGGCCGGTTTGCGTCGACCGACTTTGGCATGCGAACTTACCGTATCGACTGCAGCACCCGCTGACGATCCATGTCGCCCATCAACCACTCGAAATCGATATCGCGGCCGGCTCGCTCGACGACCCGGAAGCGGTACAGCCCGCCTTCCATCTTTACGCCGCATCGGCGCCCGCCTGGGCGCAGCCGATCGACGGGCTTCCGCGCTACGACGCGCTGCGACCGACGACGCGCGGCCTTCGCGCCGGCCAAACCGAGGCGTGACGGACGCAGTTATCATGGAGCCGGAACCAAAGGTCATATCGGGGATTCGAAGAGATGCGACAGATGCTGGCATTCCGCCTTCCCGCTGGTCGCGGAGGCAGGTAGGCGATGCGGGTAATCACATTGTCGTGCGTGCCGCTGGCGCTAGTGCTGGCAGGATGCAGCGAAAAGATCGAGGGGCAAGAGATCGAAAACCGCGGCGGGGTCGTGAGCGAGCGACCGGACGACGGTAGCGGCCCGGAGGATGGGGAGATAAGCGGCGACGACGTCAAGATGCAGAGTCCCGTCGGCATCGACTGATCTGCACACTAAGACTGTATCGCGTTTACCGCATCCGTTTCAGCCTTTTGAGCAGCGGCGGCGTTTCCCACCCCTTCTTCGCCGCGACCGAACGTGATGCGGCGCTCTGGCTTGTGCCGCTCTTGCGGCCTCCTTTGCGCGCCGACACGTGCGTATCCTTCTTCCCGCGGCCCGAGCCCGATTTGTTGCCGCCATCCGATTCCTTGTTCACGGTCGCCCAGGCCTGACTCTCCGCTTCCTTCTTGCCGACGCCGCGCTCTTCATAGCTTTCCTCGATTTGCGCGGCCTCGCGCTTCTGCTTGTCAGTATAGCTCGATTTGTCACCGCGCGGCATCGCCTGTCTCCTCTCTGTCCCTCGACGACGCTGGACCCGGCCTAGGGTCCAGAAGTTCCAGAAACGCGCACGGGCCTGACTCCGTTGACTCGGACTAGGGGAATCATATCATTGGATTGCTGCTGTCGATCGATCGTCCGCAAGGAGGCCTGGCAAGTCGAGCGCGGGATGGCCGTCGCCGCGCGCGGCCGAATAGAGAAGATTCCAACGGTCGCGGCAAAAACACCTAGTCAGGGCACGCGGCAGTTCTGCTGCGGGAAGCCATGCCAATGGTGCCTGGCGGGTCGCGGCGCGCACGGCGCCGCCTGATGTTTCTACGCTCATATCGGATCGGCCCACACAGAGACTTTGCTGCCGGAGTTGATCGAGATTTTACCGCCTCAGTGGGCGAACTCCGGATTCAGCAGGCCATAGCGCGGAACGTCCGCCTGCATCGCGGATTGAAGGAATCTGGTTCAAAGGAAAAAATCATGGCTGCACGACCCTATTGGAAAGGCCAGATCCGCTTGGCGCTGGTTTCGATCCCGGTCGAAATCTATTCGGCAACCAAGAGCGGCGCGACGATCGCGTTCAACCAAATTCACGAACCGTCGGGCCAGCGCATCAAATATGAAAAGGTCGTGCCGGGCATCGGCCCGGTCGACGTCGACGAGATCGTCAAAGGCTTCGAATATGCGAAGGGCGAATATGTCCTACTCGACGAGGAGGAGATCGAGGGCGTTAAGCTAGAGAGCAAGAAAACGCTCGAACTCACCCAGTTCGTCGAGGCGCAGGACATCGACGAAATCTACTTCGAAAAACCCTATTATGTCGTCCCTGCCGACGATCTCGCCGAGGAAGCCTTCATCGTGCTGCGCGAGGCGCTTCGCCGCAGCAACAAGGTCGGGCTCGGCCAGCTTGCGATGCGCGGGCGAGAATATGTCGTCAGCATCAAGGCGTGCGGGCGCGGCCTCGTGATGGAGACGCTACGTTACGCGGACGAGGTCAACAAGGCGGCGAGCTATTTCCGCGATATCGGCGACGGCGACCCGGACGAGGAACTGCTCGATCTGGCGACGACACTGATCGACAAGAAGACCGGCAAGTTCGACGCGAGCGATTTCCACGACCGTTATGTCGAGGCGCTGCGGGACCTGATCGACCGCAAGAAGAAGGGCAAGACACTCAATATCGAGAGCGCAGACGGCGACAAGGAGACACGCGGCTCCAACGTCGTAGACCTGATGGCGGCGCTCAAGAAATCGATCGGCGACGGCAGCAAGGCAAAGCCTGCCGCGAAAAAATCGCCGGCCAAGGCTGCCGCGAAGAAGGCGCCCGCGAAGGCGCCGACGCGCAAGCGCGCCTGAGCGTACGGGCGAGCCCGACATGCCGACCCAGTCAGGCGTTCGGGCCGAACCTCCGCCGCTCGGGATCGCGCCGGAAGCGATAGCGATCCTTGATACGCTCGTTGAAGAAGCTTCCCGCCGAAGCCGCGCGGCAGAATGCCTCGAACAGCGCCGCGGGCACGCCCTCATAGATATACTTACCCGTCCCGCGGAAGGATATGCACAATGTGCGGGCCTCGTCGTCGTAGATGATCCGGTCGATGATCGAGCTTTTGGGAAATTGATGTGCGCGCATGGCAACACAGCGCATTCACCGGCGCGATGTTCCCCAGCAACCCGCATGGCGAGCGCACGGCAATGAAGGAAGAGATCGGACCTGACGAACTCCGCGCAATGGCCGAGCATCGCGGGATGAAGCTCGTCCGCTCGCGCAAGCGCACGCCCGGGGTCGGCGATTACGGCAAATACGGTCTGACCAACGCGTCCGGAAAGCCATTGCTCGGGATTGGCGAGGCTGGCCTCACCGCGTCGGCTGAGGAGGTCGAGGAATATTTGCGCGGTGGCACGCTCAGCAGCTGGAAGCTTTCGGCCGAGACGACACCCGATGCCAAGACGCTCAAGAAGAAAATAGCTGTTGCTGATCGCCCTGATGACGAAGGCCCGATGCGTCGGAGAACATCGTCATCCCCACGCCGCAGCCAGGTCGAGGTGCCCAAAGCGCCGGCCCGCAGAGAACCGCTACCGGCCGACCGTCCAGCACGTGCGAAACCCGCACTGCGCATCGTCCCGAAAGAGCCTCCCCCGCCCGAGAAAAACCTCGTCGTGCGTCCGGCGAAGACCGCCGATGCCGCTCCGGTTGCGAAGCTGATGAATCAACTGGCCGGACCCAAAGCCGACAAGGCTCGCGTTACCGCGAATATGGAGTTGCTGCGCAAATCCCGGGGACAATTGCTGGTCGCCGAGCAAGGCGCGGTGATCGGTTGCTGTGCCTGGGCGGTCGTGCCGACGATCCAGCGCGGGCCAATCGGCCGCATCACGCTCCTGCTCGTCGACAAGCCCGAGCGGCGCAGCGGGGTCGGGACCGCGTTGCTGTCCGCTGCCGAAGGCGCGATCGCCAAGGCAGGATGCCGTGAGATCGAGGCGATGAGCGACATCATGGTCAACAATGCCCATAATTTCTTCCGGTCGCTGAAATTCGAGCAGAAGAGCTACCGGTTCGTTCGCATCATCGAAGGCAGGAGCAGCGATAGCGCACCAACACGATGATCATCTTTCCGCCGTCGACAGCAAGCCTCCGCACGGCACCACGACGTTGTTGCCGATCACGGGTCGGGTGCGCGCTCCCCGCTGCCGCCGTCGAACGAGCGCAATGCGGCGAGCACAACCCACCGCGGCAGTTGGCCGCTTGCGGTCGGACCGGTTTGGAGCACCGATAAAAAGGAAGCAGGCGTTGCCGCAGTTGGTCGTCCCAACAGGCACTCCCAAGATTGCAGTCGCGCAATTCAACCCCCATCGCCAAGTCACCATCGCGCCTCCGGCCCCAGGCCAGCAAGCCCGCTCTTCGTAGTACCGCGGATGATCATCGTTCCGGCGGATAAACAAGATGGCCACCTTCCGGGCGTGCAGCGGCGGTAAGCTTCGCGCGCTCGGTTCGCCCCGGCGCCATCAAATGCAGCACCTCGCGTCCGTCGCTTAGAAGATAATCCCCGATGATCCGCCGATGGCATCGCCACCAGACAGCTTCAGCGCACATGATCGCGCAGCGCTGCTTTGCGCTGAGATCGAGGAGACGCCGATAGCCGGTCCCGAAGGACTTCGAGAAGGCATAGTCGGCATAATTGCGGAAGCTCTGGTTCTGCCAGAAGGCATTAAGCGCCGGATCGACCCCGGGCTGCCGCGGGCGGCGGCCGCCGAGTTCGGCGATATGAATGTGCCCGATTTGATAGGGCGCCAAGGTCTCGGGCAGCGTGGCGAGATTATAGTCAGGATTCGTCCGCGACTTCGGAATCGAGCGCACGTCCGCCAGCATCGTCACTCCGGCATCGCGCAGCATAGCAATGAAGGTTTCGATCGGCCGTGTCGAATGGCCGATCGTGAAGATTGGTAACATCGCGCGGCTCACTCGCCGTCCGTCGGCAGGGCCGCGGTGACGCACCGCCGCAGTTCCGGGAGAAGCTCGATCTCGAACCATGGATTTTGCCGCATCCAGACCTGCGACCGCCACGAGGGGTGCGGAAGCGGAAAATAGTGAGGCAGGAAGTCGCGATAACGGCGGACGCGGTCGCCGACCGTTCCGAGGCCGAGCACGGCGTTCTGTGCATAGCTGCCCACCAGGAGCGTCAGGCGAACGGCCGAAAGCGCGCTCAGAAGGCGGTCACGCCATAGCGGCGCGCATTCCGGCCGCGGCGGCGCGTCGCCAGCCTGGCCCCGTCCTGGGTAACAAAACCCCATCGGCACAATCGCTACCAGAGCCGGATCGTAAAATTTGTCCGATGAGAGTCCGGTCCATTCGCGCAGCCGGTCACCCGACCGGTCGGAAAAGGGAATGCCTGACTTATGGACTTTTGAACCCGGTGCCTGGCTCGCAATCAGCAGGCGTGCGGTCGCCGACGCTTGGAGAACCGGCCGGACGCCGTGAGAAAGCTGCGCCGAACATGCGTCGCATCTTGCGATTTCATCGAGCAGACGATCGATCGGTTTCGCCGAGGCATGTTGCATGTCCATAAGAATTCAACGCCAGCAGCAGCGCCAGGTTGCCCATACCGCTTTAGAAACCGCATCCCTCAAGTCCGGTTCGCCCGATATCCGATACCAACATGGGTTGATGGAAGCGGTGGAATATGTCGGTTAGGATCGTCGGTCCGACGATCGCCCTACGACCGGAGTATCGAACGATGTTTCCTTTTGAGCGCGTTAGGCGCGCAGGGAGGCGGGGGCGCAGGCCCTCAGTAGCCACGTCCGTAGCGGACGTATGAGCGGGGGGCGCAGGTGATCGAGAATCGTCCGACACTTGATCTGGCCGATCTGCGCGAGGGTCGTAGCGCCTAGCGGGACGCTGGACCGTTGACACGGATCGGGCTCGTCAAGAACGCAATATTGCCGGAAGCGCGGCCACTAATGTTGCGCATACCGCGATGCCTCTTCGCGTGGAACCACTCCAGACCGTGACCCGTCGCTGGAAACGCGTACGACTGGCCGATTGCAGACCGGCAGGTTTTGGAGCGGCGGAACGCTATAGCTGCCCTTGGCGCTGCATAATCTCCTGTTAGGAGCCGCCAGAAAAATTCGCGACTGATTCAAGTCGAGAGGCGACCTATCGCTACCTCTCATGTCCTTTGAATTTGTAACGGACCTTTTTCTGCTGGTCAGTCGCCGCGGTGGATGCAAAATATGCATTCGAATGGGGCGAGTGGAACAAAAATGAAACATTCATTTCCGGGTTGGGGAAATTCCTCCGATGGCGATCCTACCGATGCACGGCCCGTCTGAAGCTGGCGGAGCCGCATCGCTCGTTCGCCCGCTTACCAGGCGGCGCAAAAAGAATGGAGCGCTGTATGTCCGACCCGCAGAAATCGAGACTGGAATTGCCGCAGCCTATATGCGGCCGCTCGCAAATCTCGCTCAAGATAATGCCATCGCGAGCGAATGCCTTTTGCACTTCGCCCGTCATTTTCGGCCGAACGGGCCGAGCTCAAGCTATGAGGCCATCGTGACTGCCCTGCTGGAACGGGTCGATCGGCAGGTGCGAGGACGGATAGGCGGTATCCCCGAACACCGCAGGCGCGACGTTCGCGAGCGCGTCCGCGACGAATTGCTGGTCCGTCTTGTTGGCGGGACCGACGTTCTCGATATCTTCGAATGCCGTTTTGCCATGGCAATTCGCACGCTGACTATCGACGCCATTCGTCATTTCAAACGCATCGATGGTTCGGAAGTCTCGGCCGAAGCGCTTGTGCCGGCCGAGAGCGATGACAGCGCCGAGGATGTGATGGGCGCGATCCTTTTCCGGCGAGACGGCAGCCGTATGTCCGAGGCCGAGATAAAGGTGGAGTTGACCCGGTTGCGGCCTCTGCTGACTGAAAAGCAGTTCACCGCCATGGTCGCGGTGCATTATCTGGGACTCAAGGAGGAATCGATCGATCCGGATGAAGTGACGGCGGAAAAGCTCATGAAGATTACCGGGCGAATGGTACGCATTCATCTGAAGGCCGCGACCGAAGCGATCACCAAACATATGGAGTCGGGACAATGACCGACCGTTCTGAGGAATTGACGAACATCCTGCTGGAGCTGGGTGTCGACGGCGACGTATCGCCGGAAGCGGTGCGTCTCGCGATGGCCGCGCATCCGGAGTATGCCATGGAAATCGCGGCCTTCGCTCTGGAATGGCATATCGATGAGGAGTCCGAGGCGCAGGTCGATGTCCCGCTACCTGCTGCTGATCTGTCGCGCCTTTGGCAGGGGGCTGCTATTTGCGATCCCTTCCAAGGCAAGTCCCCGCAGGAATTGAAGAGTCTTGCCCAGCAACTCGATCTTCCGATCGCGATTCTGCGACAAATCTGCCGCCGGATGATCGATGCAGCCACGATCCCGCTCATCCTCATCGGCGATCTTGCGCACTATCTGCGGGTCGAGACCGGGACCCTGTTCGGATTCTTGGATCTCGAGCCATCCTTGGCGAATACGGAGTATCGATCGAGCCAGACCCCTCAGGCTCTTGCCAAGATATCCTTCGCAAACGCAGTACGAATGACGCCGATGAGCGCAGAGTTGCGCGAGAAGTGGCTGACGTTGGCAGAATAGGTGGAAAATTTCGACGCCATCAGGCGAGCGGCGGCCGAACTTCGCCTCAAAGTCGACCCGGGCTTCACCGAACTGCACGCTGCTGAGGTGGTCAAGCGCGCAATCGAACAATGTGAATTGACGGTCGAAGAGCTCGATCCGGACGATCCGGGACTGGCCGGATCGATCGGCGTTCTCGATCGAACATTCGGCCTCGTTCTGGTGAGCAATGCACTCGAACCCGCGGCGCGGGAAGAAGTGATCGCGCATGAAGTCGGCCACTTCACAGTCCATGAGGCGCCGCGCCCGACTGTGACCGACGGCTACAACGCACCGGGCGCGGGTGACCCGGCCCAGAGAGTTGAAGCCTATGGCATCAAGGAACGCCGCGAAGCGCAGGCCAATGTCTTCGCACGGGAGCTCCTGTTGCCCAGGGCGCTTGCCCGACAATTGTTCATGGCCGGCGAGCGCGCGGCGGCCATAGCGGACCGGCTTGGCATTCGCCGCGAAACTGTCTTCCAGCAGCTCACCGATGCGTTGCTGCTTCCGGACATGAATGCGGCTCTGGGCAACGCCTCCCGCCCTTCATCTCCTCCGGATCAATTTCAGGAGGAGGCGATCGTTCACCGCGGCGAGGCGTTCCTGCTTGAGGCGGGTCCCGGCACCGGCAAGACGAAAACGCTGGTGGAGCGGATATCTCGACTTCTCAAGAACAAGGAGGCGCAGGCCGACGAGATACTGGCTCTGACCTTTTCCAACAAGGCTGCGGGAGAGATCGCCGATCGTGTCGAAAAGGCGGCGGGTGCCGCAGCGGCGAATATCTGGACAGGGACCTTTCATGCCTTCGGTCTCGAGCTGCTTCGCAAATATCACGAGACTTTCGGCAAGGGGCAGGACCCGAGGCTGATCGACGGCAGCGAAGCCATCCATTTGCTGGAAGACAGCCTGCCGACGCTTCCCATCGTCCATCTGCAGAACCTGTTCGAGCCGGCGCTTGCGCTGCGCGACATCTTTCGCGCCATCTCCCGCGCCAAGGACGAACTCGCCAGCCCGGCAGACTATGCTGAGAAGGCCGAGGCAATGGCGAAGAAGGCGGCGGAGGAAGGCGACGCCGACGCCGCGCTCGACGCGGCGAAGGCCGTGGAAGTCGCGCTGGTCTATAAACATTATCAGGCCAAGCTCGATCAGCTTCACGCTGTCGATTACGGCGACCTTGTCATGCTGCCGGCTCTGAAACTTCGCGATGATGCTGAGTTTGCCAAGATCCTTCGAGCGCGTTTCAAATGGATCCACGTCGACGAATATCAGGATATCAATCGCGCCAGCGCCGTCCTGATCAAGGGTCTCGCCGGCGAAGGAAACAACCTGTGGGTCGTGGGGGATGCGAGGCAATCCATCTATCGCTTTCGCGGCGCATCGACCGCGAACATGGCGCAGTTCAAAAAGCACTATCCGGTTTCGCTCCGGCGCAGACTGGGCCGAAACTATCGCTCGACCAAGCCGATCGTCAGCCGCTTCATAGAATTCGGCAACGACATGCAAGTGTCGGATTATGCGCTTCCGCTCGAGCTTGAAACGAACCGAGACGAGTCGGGCACGCCTCCAAGCATTTCCGCGGCGGCAGACACCGATGCGGAAATGGACGAGCTCGCCGGCGCAATCCGCGCGCTGGAGAAGTGCGGAACTGCGCTGAGAGACCAAGCCATATTGGCCAGAAGCAACGGCATTCTCGGGCGCGTCGGCGAGGAACTGGAAGCGCGCGGGATTCCAGTCCTCTATCTTGGCCCGCTCTTCGACCGACCTGAAATACGCGATCTTCTTTCGCTGCTCGCGATCGTGGGCGGGGCCGACGCCCCGCTCCTGCGCGTTGCCGGCTTTCCCGAATATGGCGTTCCGCTCGACGACGTCGTCAAGCTTCTGGGGATCGCGCGTGAGACGAAGCGACCGGTCACCGAACTCATTGTCGATGCGGAGACCTTGGCGGTGTTATCGGTGCCCGCACGTATGGGCCTCGAGCGCCTCGGAAATCACCTGCAGGGATTTCATGCGGGGCACACTCCGTGGTTCGTCCTCATGGAGTATCTGTTCGAGCGAAGCGACTATGTCGTCCGCCTGATGGCCGGTCAGACACCGCGTGACGAGATGCGGCGCGTGGCAGTCCGCCAGCTTGTCGAAGCGATGCGGTCAATGCCGCTTCGCGGCAGCAGGTCCCCCATCAAGCGCGGCTTGGACCGCGTCCGGCATATGGTTTTGCTTGCCGATGACAGGGAGTTGAGACGTCTCCCCGACGAGCTTTCCAGCCTCGACGGCGTTCAGCTGCTTACGATACATGGAAGCAAGGGGCTTGAGTTCGAGGCGGTCCATTTGCCCTGCCTCTACGCTGGCACGATCCCGGCTGCCGACCGGCGACCCCGTTGCCCTCCGCCCGCAGGCCTGATCGACGACAGCGCCGAAACCGACAGTCACATTGCCGAAGAGGAATGCCTCTTTTTCGTAGCCATGTCGCGCGCGCGGACGCATCTGCGACTTTATCGCGCGGCTAGGCGCGCGGGCAAGAATTCGAACCCGTCGGCATTCCTCGAGCGGCCGGGACTTGCACTGCCGGCCTCGGCCGATTGTCAGAGGATTGCCAGAATCTACCCGGTTGTCGCTCCGTCCCCGCTGCCGGTGCCGCCGCCGCCCGCAAAGCTGAGGCACCGCGACATCGAGCGCTACGACGATTGCCCGCGTCGCTTCTATTATGAGCGCGTTGTCGCCCTCCGCGGTGATGCACCCGAAAGTGCCTATCTCGAGGCTCATCGCTGCCTGCTGGCGGTCCTCGATGCGGCTCGTGAAAGCGACGTTGCGCTTGACGCGGCGCAGGTCTCGGCCATCTTCGAGGAGGCGTGGTCCACGAGCCCATTGGTGGGACACGTCTTCGAAGCCTCTTACCGCAACCTGACGGAAGCCATGCTGGCCGGGCTTCTGCCTGTCCTCGCTGCGGGGAGCATGGAAGGCGATGCGAAATTATCCGTCGAGATCGGCGGACGAACGGTCGAGCTGCATGTCGATCAGATAATCGGCGACGGGCCGGGGACAATTTATCGTACAATTCGGGCTGGCAAGCAGAGTAAGGGCGAAGCGGACAAGATCGGAAACAGCCTGCTGCTGGAAGCCGTCAATCGGGGCGCCGGAATGTCTGGCCGCGTCGAAACCTTTCATCTGGCGGACGCCGCGACAACGCCCATAGAACAGACCGACCGGAAGAAAGGCGCCAGGCTCGAAACCAGCCGGACCATCGTCGCAGCAATCGACAAAGGGGAGTTTCCCCCCAAGCCGAGCGACTGGTCCTGCCCGCGATGCCGCTACTTCTTCCTTTGCCCGGCGCCGGTGCCTGCCGCCTGAATTTTTTTCAAAGACCGACTTCCGGGTTCGCCGACCCCGGCGATCAACCTCCTGTCGGCCACGGCATTCCGTCGCGGCCCGAACGGCATGAGGTAATTTAACATGAATACTGAAGAGAAAAACAACGAAGCGAGCCGTGCGGGCCGTTTCAGCTTCCTCGTCAACAGCGAAACCTATCGCACCGACGATCGTCGCATCGATGGCGAAGATGTGCTGCAGATTTCGGATCACGATCCGGCCGACCAGCACATCCTGATCGAACTGAAGGATCGCGGCACCACCTCGGTGGGCCTCGACGAGAAGATCGATTTCGGCGATGGCGACAAGGCGTTTCGTGCGTTCCGCGGCGATCGCATCTTTCGCCTCACCGTCGAGGGCCGCGGCTACGAATGGGGGCAGCGCAGCTTTGCCGAAAGCGAACTCCGCCGCATCCACCGTATCGCGGCCGACGAAGTGTTCAGCATGTCGCTGCCGGGCGAGGATCTCATCATCGACGACGAGGGCGAGGTCGATCTTGAAGCGGCGGGGGCCGAGCGCCTCGACGTTGTGAAGCGCCCCGAGGTGCGGATCAAGGTCAACACCAAGCCGGTGAAGATCTCTCGCGGCTGGCACGATGGTCTCGCTATCAAGACGGCCGCGATCGCCCAGGGCGTTGCGATCCAGCTCGACTTCATCCTCGATCTCGAGGGCGAAGGCGTCCCGGCGCGCGTCATCGGCGATACCGATCGTGTGTTCATCCGCGGCGGCGAAAAGTTCGGCGCCGTCGACAATCACGAAGACAGCTAAGGATGAGCGAGATGCGCGCCGGCGTCACGGCTGCCATCGCGGAGCTGCGCGAGCAATTCGCGCAGCTCCCGCTCCACATTTATCCGTCTCCCTGCGGCGGTGCGCATGTGCTGATCGAGGATATTCCCCTCGACGCGCCGTTCGCACAGGAAACCACCTGGGTCGGCTTCTTCCTGTCCAACGCATGTCCGGAAGACGACACCTATCCCTTCTGGGTCCGCCCCGACCTGAGCTTTGCCGATGGCCGGGCTCTCTCGCCGCCGATCCACGGTGGCAATCACTTTCCGGCAGCCGACACGCCCGGCCTTCCCCAGCGGCCAGCCGTGATGATCTCCCGCCGACAGCGGAACCAGTCGGTCTGGATCCAGGAATCTCCGCTGCTGAAACTCCTCTCCGTCATGAAGTGGATGACCGAACGATGAAAACACGCTGCGAACTGCGGATGCCGCGATCGATGTATGAAGAACTCGCCGCCCACCTTTTTCCCGGTGACGGGGACGAGCATGGTGCGGTCATCCAGGCCGGGCTGCTGCAGACCCGGTCCGGGCCGGTGCTCACCGCGCGGTCGCTCGTTCTCGCCGAAGAAGGCAAGGACTGGGTGCCTGGAAACCGCGGGTACCGAATGTTGCTTGCGCCCTTCATCGCGAAGCAGGCGCGCCTCTGCCGCGACGAGAAGCTCGTCTATCTCGCCGTGCACAACCACGGCGGCAACGACAGCGTCGCCTTTTCGAGCGTGGACATCGAATCCCACGAACGCGGCTTTCCGGCGCTGCTGGATCTCGTCGAAGGCATGCCCGTCGGTTCGCTTGTCTTCGCGCCCAATGCAGTCGCAGGCGATATCTGGTTTCCCGGCGGAGAGCGGTTGACCCTCGATCGCCTTGTTGTGGTCGGCGCAAAGCGAAAGATCCTGCGACCCCGACCGGAGCGCATGGCTGTGGGGGATGCCGGCCGTTTCGACCGGCAGGTCCGGTTGTTCGGCGTCGAAGGGCAGGCGATACTGGCAGGCAGCCGTGTGGCGATCATCGGACTGGGCGGCGTTGGCTCGCTACTTGTCGAACTGCTCGCACGGCTCGGTGTCGGACAGTTCGTCCTCGTCGACCCCGACCGCGTCGATCCCACAAACGTGCCGCGCCTCGTCGATGCGACATCATGGGATGCGATGGCCTGGCTGGTCGACAAACGTCGTCCGGAATGGCTTCGCAAGCTCGGCAGGCGCCTCGCCACCAAGAAGGTCGATCTTTCGCGGCGCGTGATCCGCCGCGCCAACCGCAAGGCGTGTGTCGAGCGTCACTTCTCGGTCATGGAGAAGCCTGAAGTCGCCGAGGCGATCAAGGACTGTGACTACATCTTCCTCGCTGCCGATGGGCACAGGGCGCGCCGGTTGTTTAATGCGCTGGTTCATCAGTATCTGATCCCGGGCGTTCAGATGGGGACGCGCATCCAGGTCGATCCCGAGACCGGTGCCGTGATCGATGTCCACACGACGACGAGGCCGGTCACCCCCGCCAAGGGTTGCATGCTGTGCAACCAGGCCGTCAGCCAGGCGCGCCTTCGCGATGAGAGCATTTCGCAGGAAATGCGCGCGGGCCAGCGCTACGTCGATGAGGATGACTCGCCCGCTCCGAGCGTCATTACCCTAAATGCTCTGAGCGCCTCGCAAGCCGCTGATGACTTCCTGTTCTACATTACCGGGCTGGTGAACGACGATGCATTCGGTGGAACGATCCAGGGCCGACCGCTTAAGCGGACCCTACGTTTCGTTGATCCTCGGCGTGGCAAGGGATGTCCTGACTGTGGCTCCGGCGGACGACTTGCTCGTGGCGACAATGCGCGACTGCCGTTGATCGAATGAAAGTCATTCCCGCTTGGACCGTGATTTCCTTGTTGCGGGGAATCTCGCTGAGCTCGATGCTATGCAGAAGCGGCGACGGCGGGCTGCGACAGTAGTCGAGCCGGGTACAGTTCGGAGGCGTAGTCATAACTCTCCTTTCTGCCCCAGCCCTTCGTCGCTCATCTCGGTATCGTTACCGCTGTCACCACGCTGGCGAGGCCGTTGCGCAAACTCTAGAACGAAAAAATGATCCGATGTGGCTGATAGCTCAGGCAGAATCTAAGAAAATGTCTGATTTACTTGTCTAACCGAGACAAAGTTTGACTTTCGGCGCTTGGCGTGACCGTCGCTGACGGTGTAGCCCTTGTATAGGGGGAAGAGAATCAATGGCCGATATGGAACCGCTCGCGTCGATCCGCGACCGCCTGCTCAAGGAGCGTCACGCGCTTCTCGATCTGTCGACGCGCAATCGTCTGCTTAACACTCCGCTTCGAACGCGAAACAATCGCGCGATTGAAATCGTCGACGAGAAATCGACCGAGGTGTTCAGGCTCCTCGATGACGGCAAGGCCTTGAGCTTTCTCCCCGGCGTCAAGCTCAGTGAGGAAGAGCGCGCCGAACTCGATCCCGACGACGATGTCACCGGCGGCATCCCGCAGCCCGACGAGGATGTCGTCGATGCGCGCGGCGTCGCGGGGCGGCACAGGGATCTCCGCCTCCAGACGCGCCTCACCTCCGAAGGGCTGCAGAAGCGGCTCTTCGACATCTGGTACGACGCCCAGACTCTCGAACAGGAGCAGGGAGTCAATATACTCTACCTCGCGATCGGGTTGCTGCGCTGGTACGACAGCGACACCTCGGACATCGCGCGCCACGCCCCGCTCGTGCTGCTGCCCGTCCGCCTCGATCGCAGCAGCGCGGCCGACCGGTTCAAGCTCAAGGGGCGCGACGAACCCCCGTCGCCGAACCTCACGCTGCAGGCGAAGATGAGGGTCGAGTTCGGGCTCGTCATCGAGGATTTCAAGGACGAGGACGAAGTCGATCTCGCCGCCTATTGCGCGCGGGTCGCTGCTACAGTGTCGAGCCAGGCGCGCTGGGAAGTGCTGCCCGACGCCATGGTCCTCGGCTTCTTTTCCTTCTCCAAATTCCTGATGTACCGCGATCTCGATCCCGACAATTGGCCGGCGGACGGCGCAATCGACGCGAAGGCGACCATCGCCGCACTGCTGCGCGACGGCTTTCCCGCGACCGAGCCGATCGTCGCCGACGACGTCCGGATCGACGACGCCATTCGTCCGATCGAACTTCATCATGTCGTCGATGCCGACAGCTCGCAGACCGTGGTCATCGCCGAGGCCGCCGGCGGGCGGTCGCTCGTCGTCAAGGGGCCGCCCGGAACCGGCAAGTCGCAGACGATCACCAACATCATCGCCGCCGCCGTCGCGCGCGGCAAGAAAGTGCTGTTCGTCGCCGAGAAGATGGCGGCGCTCGAAGTCGTCCACCGCCGGCTCCAGCAGGTCGGGCTCGGGCCGCCGACGCTCGAGCTTCACTCCAACAAGGCGAACAAGCGCTCGCTCCTCGAAGAGCTCAAGCGCACCCGCGATGCCCAGCATCGCGGCGCGCGCGGCGACCTCACCGTTGTCGACAAGCTCGGGGCGACGGGCGACGATCTCAATCGCTTCGCCGCCCGTCTCCACACGCCGCTCGCACCCTCCGAGCTCTCGCCTCACGCGATCCTAGGACGTCTCGCGTCCGTGGGGGACCGTGTGGGCATGGCAGCCTATCCGCTGGATAAGGCCGAAAGCTGGTCGCGGCAGCGCGCCGCCGAGGTTCAGGCGCTTGCGGCGGAAGTCGCCGAGCGCGCGAAGGCGCTGGGCGAGCCGGCCGCGGATCCCTGGATCGGCGTTCACTGCGGGCCGCTCGATCCCGTCGAACGCGAAGCGCTCGGCGCGCGGATCCGGATCGCCGCGGAGGCGCTCGCGCGCGTGCGATCGGTCGCGGGCGTCGCGGCGCGCGAACTTGGCACCGACGAGGCTTTGCTCTTCTCGGATCTCACCGTCGCACTCGGCGAGCTGTCCGTGACCCCGATCCCCGCGGGCACCGATCTTGCGGCGATGAGCGATCCGCTCTGGTCGTCCGATGCGGAGCGCGCCGCCGAGTTGATCGCGGCGGGCCGGCGGCTCGCCGCGCTCTGGGGCGACGCCGAAGCCAAGGTCAATGCCGCGGGTCTTGGCGCGGACTGGTCGGCGATCCGCCTCGCGGTCGTGACCAAGGGCGCCAGTCTCTTCCGCATCCTGGACAGCAATTACCGGGCGCAGCTCGCGCTGCTCCGCTCCTATCTGAAGACCGAACTGCCCGGCTCGCAGGACGAGCGGATCGCGCTCATCGACGAAGCGGTCGAGGCGCAGGCGGCGCGAACCGCGTTCGAGAAGGCGAGCGCTACGGGCGCGATGTTCGGCAGCGCGTGGAAAGGCGAGCGGTCCGACTGGGACCGGCTCGAGGCGGTCCACGCCTGGCGCGTTCGCCACGAGGGACAGCCGGGCAGTGTCTGGTCACGCCTCGCCGCGGGCGCCGACATCGACGCGATCGAACATGCGCGTACCGACCTCGCGGTCCAGCTTCCCAATCTCGATGCATCGCTGCGCGATCTGTTCGGGCATCTCCATCTGGATCTGAAGCGCTCGCTCGGGGCGGAGGCATTGTCGGGAACCGGGCTTGATCGCCTCGCCGCGCGGCTCGAAGGCTGGTCCGTCAATCTTGAGGGGCTGAGCCGCTGGACCGCCTTCCATGCGCGGGCCCGCGCGCTTGCCGATGCGGGCGGCGCGAGCCTCGTCGCGGCGCTCCTCGATGGAGCGGTTGCGCCTGGCGAGCTGCCCGGCGCCTATGCGCACGCCTATGCCGAAGTGCTGCGGGTGGCCCTGTTCGAGGCCTGGCCCGAGCTTCGCGGGTTCGACGGCGATCATCATAATGCCATGGTCGGCGACTTCCGCCAGCTCGACCGGGCGCGGATCGCGCTCGCGCAGGAACAAATCGTCGCGGCGCATGCCGCCGGCCGCCCGTCGGGCGCCGCGGGCATCGGCCCGCTCGGTATCCTCAACGCCGAGATCGCGAAGAAGCGCCGCCACGCGCCCATCCGCATCCTGCTCGACAAGGCGGGTCCGGCGATCCAGCAGCTCAAGCCCGTCTTCATGATGAGCCCGCTCTCGGTCGCGCAGTTCCTCAAGCCCGGCGCGATAGAGTTCGATATTCTGGTCATGGACGAAGCGAGCCAAATCGAGCCCGTCGATGCGCTCGGTGCCATCGCGCGCGCCGGCCAGCTCGTCGTCGTCGGCGATGAAAAGCAGCTGCCGCCGACCGCCTTCTTCAAGAAGCTCACCGGCGAGGACGATGGCGAGGAGATCGACGAGGGGATCCCGATCGAGGCCAAGGACGCCGAGAGCATCCTCGAGCTCTGCCTCGCCAAGGGCGTGCCCTCGCGCATGCTGAGCTGGCATTATCGCTCGAAGCACCAGTCGCTGATCGCGGTGTCGAACCGCGAATTCTACGAGAACAAGCTCTTCATCGTGCCGAGCCCCTACGACGCGGTCGCCGGCATGGGGCTGAAGTTCAATCTCCTCAAAGATGCGCACTACGACCGCGGTGGCACGCGGACCAACATCCGCGAGGCGCGACACGTCGCCGAGGCGGTGATCCGCCACGCGCGCGAACATCCCGGGCAGTCGCTCGGGGTCGCGACCTTCTCGGTCGCGCAGCGTCAGGCGATCCTGAAAGAGCTCGAACTGCTGCGCCGCGAGAATCCGGACGTCGAGGAGTTTTTCCTGGGCGGCGGCGCCGAGCCCTTCTTCGTCAAGAATCTGGAGAATATCCAGGGCGACGAGCGTGACATCATCTTCATTTCGGTCGGTTACGGCAAATCCGAGCAGGGCTATCTCGCTCACGCCTTCGGTCCGCTGAGCGGCGAGGGCGGCGAGCGCCGTCTCAATGTGCTCATCTCGCGCGCCAAGCTGCGCTGCGAGATTTTCTGCAACTTCACAGGCGCCGATATCGATCTCGAGCGGACGAAAGCGCGCGGCGTCGCGGCGCTCAAGCTCTTCCTGACCTTCGCCGAGACCGGTCATTTCGGGATGGGCGAAGTGTCGGGCGAGGATTTCGACAGCGAGTTCGAAATCCAGGTCTGCGAGCGGTTGCAGGCCCTCGGCTATGACGTGAAGCGCCAGATCGGGGCGTCGGGCTTCCGGGTCGATCTCGCGATATCGGATCCCGAAAAACCCGGACGCTTCCTTCTCGGGATCGAATGCGACGGCGCCCAATATCATTCCTCACGTTCGGCGCGCGACCGCGACCGGCTGCGCCAGCAGGTGCTCGAGGCGCATAACTGGATCATCCACCGCGTCTGGAGTGCCGATTGGTATCTGCGGCCGCAAGCCGAACTCGCGAAGATCGAGGCGGCGGTCGCCGGCGCGAAGGCGGAATGGGCGGCGCGCGACGAGGAAGGCTATCGCGCACCGCCAGCCGTGCCCGTCAGCTTCGAGACCGAGACGGTCGGCGACACCGATATCGTGACCGCGATCGTCGGTGACAGGCCGCGGCACGAGGTGCGACCTTCGGCCTATGTCGAGGCCGACTTCCCCGTCATGCGCGCCTCCGAGCCGCATGAGACCTCGCTCGCGCTGATGGCCGATTATGTCGCGAAGATCGTCGAGATCGAGTCGCCGATCCATGGCGACGAAGTCGCCGCGCGCATCCGGATGCTCTGGGGCCTCGCGCGCGCCGGAAGCCGTATCCGCGGCCATGTCGACCGGGCGCTCGGCGTCGCGGTTCGCAAGGGGATGATCGAGGGCGGGCCCTTTTACGTCTGGCCGGGCAAGCCGCTCGTCGTGCGCGATCGCTCGGGCGTGACCTCACCGACGCTGCGCAAACCCGAAATGCTGCCGCCCGCCGAAATCCGGCAGGCGGTCCTCGATATCGTCAACGCCAACTATGGCGCTGGTCGCCACGATCTCGTGCTCGCGGTATCGCGAAGCTTCGGCTTCCTCTCTACGAGCGCGCAGCTTCGGGCGGTCATCGAAGCTGTGATCGACCGCACGCTCGAGTCAGGCGATCTGGAAGATCGCGGGGACTTGCTGGTGCTCGTCAAATGAAGCCCGTCCGAATCGGAGAAACCAATGCGTTTCATTCACACGTCTGACTGGCAGCTCGGCAAGCCGTTCGGACGCGCATCGGAACAAGCGCGCGCTGCTCTGCTCGAAGCGCGGCTGGACGCGATCGATGCGCTGGCGGCCGCGGCGCGACGCGAAGGTGCCGGCCTCGTGCTGGTGGCCGGTGACGTATTCGACAGCCCTGAGCCCGGCGACCGGATCTATCGCCAAGCGCTGACGCGCATGAAGGCTGCCGCCGACATCCGCTGGGTTTTATTGCCCGGGAACCATGATCCGGCGCGCGCGGACGGTCTGTGGAGCCGTCTGGCCGGCGAGGCGCCGGAAACGGTGGTCGTCTGTTTCGAACCGCAGCCGATCGAACTCGCCGAAGGATATTGGCTGCTGCCCGCGCCGCTCCAGTATAAGCGGACGCAGGATGATCCGACGGCCTGGTTTGACCATGCCGAAACGCCGGATGGCGCCAAACGGATCGGCCTCGCCCACGGCCCGATCCGCGATTTCGGGTCGAGCACGCCCGCGGCGAACCTGATAGCACCCGACCGCGCCCGCCGCGCCGGCCTTGCCTATTTAGCGCTCGGCGACTGGCATGGCCGCCGCGAGATTGATCCCCTGACCCACTATTCCGGAACACCCGAACCCGACGATTTCGATCGCGAGGTGAGCGGCGTGGCGCTCCGCGTCGATCTGGCCGGCGAAGCGCCGGACGTCGCGCAGGTGGAAATCGGCCGCTATCATTGGATGTCAGAAAACTGGTCGCTTGGCAGCGCGGCTGAGCTCGACAGACTCCTCGTCAATCTCGCGCCCGGCATTGAGCGACAGCATCTCGTGCTCCGGCTCCGGCTGTCCGGCCTGCTCACGCTCGCCGAGCGCGTCGCGCTTCGTGATCGTCTCGAAAGCGAGTTGGCCCACGAGGTCCGCTGGCTCGATCTCAATCTCGACGATCTCTACGCTCGTCCGACCGACGCCGATCTTGCCGACATCGACGCCAACGGCGTGCTGCGCGTCGCCGCCGAGCGGCTGCAAGCGCTGTCGGCAACCGACGATGCCGCCGGTAAGCGCGCGGCGGCGGCGCTCGAACGCCTCTATGTCGAGCAGCGCCGCGCCGACCGGCTGGAGGCGCGTTGATGAGGATCCGCGAGCTTCGCATCGAGAATTTCCGCAAATTCCGCCAGCCGCTGCTTCTGACCGGGTTCGAGGACGGGCTGAACCTCGTATGCGAGCAGAATGAGGCCGGAAAATCGACCGTCCTCGAGGCCCTGCGCGCCGTGCTGTTCGAGCGGCACGGCTCCCGGAGCGATCGCATCCGCTCGTTTCGGCCGCATGGCGATGAGGTCGCGCCGACCATCGAGCTCGGTTTCGATCTCGGCGACGCGAGATGGAAACTGCGCAAGCGCTTCCTCCAGAACCCCTTGGTCGAACTCGAAGGTCCGACCGGGCGAGCCACCGGCGATGAGGCGGAGGAACGCTTGCAGACTTTGCTTGGCTTTGCACGGGCTGGAAATCGCGGCGCCGACGACGACAGCCGTGGCGCCTTGGGCCTGCTCTGGGTCGAGCAGGGTCAATCCTTCGTGCTCGGAACGCCAGGCCAAGGCGCCCGCCGGACGCTCGAAGAAGTCCTCGCTGGCGAAGTCGGCGCCGTGACCGGCGGCCAGCGCACCACTACCGTTCTGCAGGCCATCGAACGCAGCCTCGCCGAATATCAAACTCCGACTGGCCGGCCTGCCCGCCGCCTTCTCGATGCGCAGGAGGCCGCCGCATCGGCCGCCGAGGACGCCCGCGCCGCACAAGCCGAGTTGGAGCAATTCGACAGCGTGCTTGAGCGCCTAGAGGCGAAACGCAATGAACTACGGCGGCTCGTTGCCGAACTCGACGATCCGGAGCAGCACCAGAAACTAGCCCAGCTTGAGGCCGACCTCGATCGCGCCAGAACCGCAGGCCAGGCGCTGCGCACCGCTGAAGCCTTGCTCCGCGAAGCAGCTGGCGAACGCGCGCGTCTAGAAGCGCGCGAAACCGCCCGCCGCGATCTGCGCGCGCAGGTTGAGCAGGCCGAGCAGGCTGCGACGACGGCACGCGCCGCCGCCAATGATCACGAGCCAATCCTGGAAACCGCACGCCAGAGTGAAAAAGATGCAAATGCCGCGCTCGAAACGGCACGCACCGCCCTCCGGACGGCCGAAGAACGACTGTTGGAGGTGCAGCGTAGCCAAGCCGCTCAGGCACGGCAGCGCGCGCTGGCGACCGCCTTTCTCCGGCTCGATGCGGCCGAGGACATCGCGGTCCAATTGCAGACACGCCGCGAGGCACTGGATGCCAACTGGATGACGCCGGACGCGCAGAGCGAATTGCTAAACCTCGAACAAACGGTCGCCGAGGCCCACGCCGCCGCTTTCGCCGGCGCAGCGGTCCTCTTGGTCGAGCTGCTACCCTCCGCGCCGGCTGTGAAGCTCAACGGCGCGCTGATCGAAGGCAGTCTGCGCGTTCCTATCAGTGAACCGCAGAGTCTCGAGTTGGACGGAATTGGCTCCGTGTCGGTCATGCCGCCGGCTTCGGGCGAACCGGCGCAGGCCAGGCTGCGCGCAGCCGAACAGGATCTCGCCGCCTTTCTCGCCAACGTCGGCTGCGCCACGCCGCTCGCGGCCAAGGAAGCGGCCCAGGCGCATCGCGACGACACGCAGGCCGTCGTGATGCTCGCGGCCCAGCTTGAAGCCGCCTGTCCCGAAGATGCGACGCTCGACATAGGCGCCGGCTTGGAAATCCTGCGCGGAGCCCTCGCGTCGGAAACGCGGCCGGGCGCGAGCGCGTCGCCCGGCATAGGCGCTGCTGGGGCCGAGGATGTCGATGGCGCGTGGCAGACAGCGCGCACGGCCGAACGCGAGGCCGAAGGTCGTCGCCAGGCCGCGCTCGATACCTTGCAGGAAGCCCAGATCGCCAGCGTCAAGCTAACCGGCCAGGTCGAACGCACGGCGGGCGACGTGTCGCGGCTCGGCGAGCAACTGACCGCCGATCTCGATGCGATGGACGACGCCGCGCTCACCGCCGCGCTCGACGCAGCGAAAACGGAGGAATCCCGCGCGATCCTGGCCCGCGACGAGTCGCAGCGCGCCGTTGAAGGGCTGGACGAGACCGCCTTGCTCCAGCGCCGGGACACCCTTCGCAAACGACGGGAGCGGCTGGTCAACGACCGGCTCGGGCTCGTCGGTGAGATCGCCCAGCTTGAGGAACGCGCCAAGACGCTCGGCGGCGCCGGCCCCGCCACCCGGGCCGCTGCGTTCGCCGAGCTCGCGGAGGCTGCGGCCGCAGCCCATGACCGGCTCAAGGAAGAGGCAGAGATGCTCACGCTCCTTGCCGAGACAATCCGGGATGCCCAGCGCGAGACTGCCCGACGATTCCTCGCTCCGATCACCCAGCGCGTGGCCCCCTTCATCGAGCGCTTGCTGCCCAATGCCGGCATCGTCTTCGGAGAGGACTTGCGGCCCACCCTGCTCACGCGGCGCGGCCGGGAAGAAGCCACCGACGATCTCAGCAAGGGAACCCAGGAACAACTCGCTGTCCTGACGCGCATAGCTTTCGCCGACCTGCTGATCGAGAAGGGTAAGCCCGCATCGCTCATGCTCGACGACGCGCTGGTCTTTGCGGACGACGACCGCTTCGAGGTTATGCTCGAGATTCTGGCCGAAGCCGCCCAGCGGATGCAGGTTATCGTTCTGAGTTGCCGCACTAGCGCCTATCGCGGTCTCGATGCCAATCGGATTCTGCTCGCGTGAAGAACTGAGCCCGGGCATCGGCAGCTTTCGACGTTGAGTGAAGGGCTAAGATTAGCTGTGTAGCGGCTCGCGATCGCCTACGAATCTACCGTCTGCTTTCGTTGAGAGTTTCGGACGCCGGCAGGCGTCGGAAAGTCTTCGATGCCCGAACCG
>NZ_JAOZVW010000151.1 GCF_025869345.1 Sphingopyxis sp. | reverse complement strand
GCAATCCAGAGCGGTTTACGCCACTCTGGATTGCTTCGCTTCGCTCGCAATGACGGACACGGATGGGAAAGGGATAATCACCGACTTGGTCCGGGGTCCCGCTCAGCGGCGTCGGCAAGCGGGACCCCGGATCAAGTCCGGGGTGACGAAAATTTGCGCTGTTTCGCGGTCGATGACACAAAAAATTTGAGGGCGCCGGTGGTTAGGCCGGCGCCCTCTCCATCACGTGTGCGGGCGGAGGGGTCTCGGACCCACACCCGCGACGGGTAACTGTCGCTTAGCGGCAGCGATATTTATCCTTGTCGATCTCGCGGCCGAGCAGCGCGCCGCCCGCGGCGCCGAGCACGGTGCCGAGCAGCTTGTCGCCGTTGCCCGCGATCTCGTGACCGGCAAGACCGCCGACCGCGCCGCCGATCAGCAGGCCGGTCGTGCCATTGTCCTTCTTGCAGCGATAACGGCCGTCGCTGCCGCGCCAGATGCGCGTGTTGCTGTTCACGCGCTGGTCGCGCGAGGCATAATAATTGCGGTTATGCTTGCGCTTCTTGTAATAATCCGCCGATGCCTCGGCCTGATGATAGCCGGGGACGGCCGTCGACACGCCGGCATAGGCGGGCGCGGTGCCGACGACGCTGGCCGCGGCGAACAGGCCCATCATGCCTTTGGTCAAGATACGCATTATTCAAATCCTTTCCTGGTCTCGGCGCCTCCGTTCCAAACGGAACCGGGCGCTTCGAGGAAAGAACGAGCCGGGTCCGAAAGCCGTTGCATGAACCTGAGGCAACGGGACGAAGCGAGTGAATCCATCGACGAACCGAAAGGGTCTTGAAGGTGCGGCGCGGCCATGCGACATGTGGAAACATGCTGAACATCGCCTCGATCATCATCGGCGTCATCGCGCTGATTCTTGCCATTCCCGCCTTCATCCCGCTGCTCGGCTGGGCGAACTGGGTGGTGGTGCCGATCGCGGTCGTCGGGCTGGCGCTCGGCGCGATGTCGAACCGGACCAGCGGGCGCAATCTCAACATCGTCGTCATCGTCATCGGCGTCGTGCGCCTGATGCTCGGCGGCGGCATCATCTGATCCGGCACGGCGAACCATCATGACACAGGCATCGGCCCCCGCGGGGAGCCATCAGGGCGGCTTGCCCTATGCGCTTGCCGCCTATGGCATCTGGGGCTTCGTCCCGCTCTTCTTCAAGCTGCTCGAAAGCGTGCCGCCGGTCGAGGTGCTGGCGCAGCGGATCATCTGGTCGCTGCCGCTCTGCTTCCTCATCATGGTCTTTCGCCGCCAGATCGGCGACTATCTCGCGGCGCTCCGCGACCCCCGCGTGCTGCGGATGCTGCTTGCCAGCGCGCTGCTGATCGCGGTCAACTGGCTCGTCTATATTTTCGCGATCTTCACCGACCATGTCCTCGCGGCCAGCCTCGGCTATTATCTCAATCCGCTGGTCAATGTGATGCTGGGGATGCTCTTTCTCGGCGAACGCCTCGGCCGGCTCCAGCTCGTCGCGGTCGTCATCGCGGGCATCGGGGTCGCGATCCTGCTCGCGGGCGCGCTCGACACACTGTGGATCAGCCTGACGCTGGCGCTGAGCTTCGGTTTCTATGGCCTGATCCGCAAGATCGTGCCGGTGGGTTCGCTCCCCGGTCTTGCGATCGAGACGACGTTGCTGATGCCCTTGGCGCTCGCGGTTTCGGGCTGGTATCTGTGGATCGGCGACGGGCGCGGGTTCGGGTCGGACGGCGCGATCAGCCTGCTGCTGATGGCGGGCGGGATCGTGACCGCGGTGCCGCTATTGCTCTTCGCGACCGCGGCGCGGCGGATGAGCTATGCCGCGCTCGGTTTCGCGCAATATCTGGCGCCGACGCTGCAATTTCTGCTCGGCCTGTTCGTCTTCCATGAACCGCTGAAACCCGTGCAGCTTGCCTGCTTCGTGCTGATCTGGATCAGCATCGCGGTGTTCAGCTTCGACATGGGACGGAAGATGCGCGCGGAGCGGGTGGTCGCCTGATCTCGTCGCGCCCGCGAAGGCGGGGGCCGTCATCGGTTTGCGCTACGATGCCGTAAAGGGGCCCCAGCGTCCCCCGCTTTCGCGGGGGTGACGGGTCAGGTCAGTCGCCAGCCCAGCGTTTCGCCCGCATGAAAGGGCACGACCTCGCCGATCCGCTCCGGCACCAATGTTTCCCCGCGCTCGAGCGTAATCGTGCCGCCATTGAGCGGCAGGCCATAGAAATTGGGCCCATGCTCGCTGGCGAACCCCTCGAACCGGTCGAGCACGCCTTCCTCGTCGAACACCGTAGCATAGGATTCGAGCGCATAGGGTGCGTTGAAGATGCCCGCGCAGCCGCAGGCCGCTTCCTTGGTGTGCACCGCGTGCGGCGCGCTGTCGGTGCCGAGGAAGAATTTGGGCGAACCCGACACCGCCGCGGCGCGCACCGCGAGCCGGTGCCGCTCGCGCTTGGCGACGGGCAGGCAGTAGGCGTGCGGGCGGATGCCGCCGACGAGCATCGCGTTGCGGTTGATATGGAGGTGCTGCGGCGTGATCGTCGCGCCGACGGTGGCGGGCGCGTCCCGCACGAAATCGACCGCTTCGGCCGTGGTGATATGCTCGAAGACGATCTTGAGGGCCGGCAGTTTCCGGACCAGCGGCGCGAGCGTGCGTTCGATGAACACCGCCTCGCGGTCGAAGATGTCGACGTCCGGATCGGTGACTTCGCCGTGGATCAGCAGCGGCATCCCGATCTCGGCCATGCGTTCGAGCACGCCCATGATATTCGCGACGTCGGTGACGCCGTGCGCGCTGCCCGTCGTCGCATGGGCGGGATAGAGCTTCGCGGCGGTGAACACGCCCTCGGCATGGCCGCGCGCCAGCTCGCCCGCATCGCTATGGTCGGTCAGATAGGCGACGATCAGCGGCGTGAAGTCGAGTTCCTTCGGCACCGCGGCGCGGATGCGGTCGCGATAGGCCGCGCCTTCCTTCGCGGTCGTCACCGGCGGCGACAGGTTCGGCATGATGATCGCGCGCGCGAACTGGCGCGCGGTGTGGCGCGCGACCTGTTCGAGCATCGCGCCGTCGCGCAGATGGACATGCCAGTCGTCGGGGCGGCGGATCGTCAGGCGGTCGGTCATCTGCGGCTCGTCGATAAGTGGGTTGGTTTTGGCTGGGGCGTCCCTAGATTATCGCCATGCCCAATACCACCCTCAACGATCGCGCGCTCCTTCGACTTTCGGGCGAGGATGTGCGCGGCTTTCTGCAAGGCCTCGTCACCAATGATGTTTCGGGCAATCTGCCGGTGTGGGCGGCGCTGCTGACCCCGCAGGGCAAAGTGCTGTTCGATTTCCTGATCTGGGGCGACCAGGATGATGTGCTGATCGACTGCGAGCGCGCCGCCGCGGACGATCTCGCCAAGCGCCTGACCCTCTATCGCCTGCGCCGCGCGATCACGATTGCGCGCGAGGAGGGGCTCGCCGTCCACTGGGCGAAGGAGGGCGACCTCGGCGTCGTCGATCCACGTCTGTCCGATCTCGGCCAGCGCTGGCTTGCGTCCGCCGGGGAAGGGGAGGGCGCCGACGCCGCATGGCAGGCGCACCGCCTGTCGTTCGGCGTCACCGAGGGACACGCCGAGCTGGGCGACGGCACGACGCTCTGGCTCGAATGCAACGCCGCCGAACTGAACGGCGTCAGCTTCACCAAGGGCTGCTATGTCGGGCAGGAGAATACGGCACGGATGAACTGGCGGCAAAAGGTCAATCGGCGGCTGGTAGTCGTGCCGGTCGCCGAGGCCGACGGCAAGCGGCAGGTGGTCGCTTATCCCGAACTCGGCTGGTCGGTCGAGCATCGCCGGGTCGAGAATATCGACCCAGCCGCCGCGCCCGGCTGGATGCGCGAAGCGCTCACCGCCGACCGGGGGGCATGACCCCTTCCTCGTCACCCTGAACTTGTTTGGTGATTATCCCTTTCCCATCCGTATCCGTCATTGCGAGCG
>NZ_JAOZVW010000150.1 GCF_025869345.1 Sphingopyxis sp. | reverse complement strand
CAATCCAGAGTGTGACAAGCCGCTCTGGATTGCTTCGCTTCGCTCGCAATGACGATCCCGAACGGAAAAAAGGCCGGTCCGCGCATGGCGAACCGGCCTTTTGAAGCGGGTATCCGGCAGGCTTTAGAAGAGCTTGGTCACCGTTGCGCTGCGGCGTTCCTGTTCGACTTCGCCGGTGTAGAGGCTCGCCATCGGTTCGTCGCTGACGACGTGGATTTCCTCGGCGCCGAAGCCGTTGAACCTGGTCCGCATCGCGCAGCCATAGGCGCCGAGCATGCCGATCTCGATGAAATCGCCCGCCTTGACGTCCGCCGGCAGGAAGAAGGGCCCCGCCATATGGTCGAGGTCGTCGCAGGTCGGGCCGTAGAAGCTGAACGCGGCCATTTCGGCCTCGCTCGCGGCTTCGCGCAGCAGCGTCACCGGGAAGCGCCAACCGACATGCGCGGCGTCGAACAGCGCGCCATAGGCGCCGTCGTTGATGTAGAGCTCGTCGCCGCGGCGCTTTTCGACGCGGACGATCAGCGAGCTGTATTCGGCCGACAGCGCGCGGCCCGGTTCGCACCAGAGCTCGGCCGAATAGCTGATCGGCAGGCTTTCGAAGCTGCGGTGGATCGTGTCGAAATAGGCGCCGAGCGGCGGGGGTTCCATGCCCGGATAGGACGAGGGAAAGCCGCCGCCGACATCGATGATGTCGACCGTCACCGCCGCTGCGACGATCGCGGCGCGGACGCGCTCCATTGCCTGCGCATAAGCGTGCGGCGTCATCGCCTGGCTGCCGACGTGGAAGCAGATGCCGAGCGCGTCGGCGGCCTGGCGGGTCGCCATCAGCAGTTCGGCGACCTCCTCGGGCTCGGCGCCGAACTTGGCGGCGAGGCTGAGCTTCGAATGGTCGGACGAGACGCGCAGGCGCACGAGCAGATTGAGGTCGGCGGCGCCTTCGGTCGCGCGGACGATCTTCTGAAGCTCGTCCATCGTGTCGAGCGAGAAGGTGCGCACGCCATGTTTCCAATAGGCCTCGGAAATCGCTTCCTCGGCCTTTACCGGATGCATGAAGCAGAGCGTCGCCTGCGGCAGGGTGCGCGCGACGAGCCGCACCTCGGCGATCGAGGCGACGTCATAATGGGTGACGCCCGAATCCCAGAGGATGCGCAGCAGGTCGGGCGACGGATTCGCCTTGACCGCATAGAGGGTCGTGCCGGGAAACCGCTCGATGAAGAAACGCGCTGCGCGCGCCGCTGCGTGCGGACGGACAAGCGTAACAGGTTCGACCGGCGAAAGTGCCTGAATCAGCCCGTGGGCGCTATGATGCTGGTGCAACTCAAGGGACCCCCAAAAATAACGTTAAACACAAAGGCTGCCTTGCGGTTATTGGAAGTCCCCCTGGGGCAGCGGGGGCGATATATTGAGGGGGGTCTCCCCTGTAAAGACCCTATCGCGCAATTTTGTAACGCGGCGGCGACACAAGCGCCGAAACGGGGCTGGGTTGCGCCGAAGGGGGAAGAGACAAGCGGCGGTCGCCACGTTAGAACGAGGCATCATTCCATTTGAGGCGATGTCCGGACGAAAGTCGGTGTCTCGCCCTTGGGGAATGGCGCGGCGTCGAGATCCCGGCCTTCGCGGGGATGACGAGGAAAGAGGATATGCGCCCATGGTTTCCCGCGCCGAGGTGAATCACACTTTCACGGACGCCGAACTCGATGAGCTGAAAGCCTTCGGTGCGGTCGAATCGCACCCTGCGGGCGACCTGATCGTCGAGGAGGGCGCAATGGCGCCCGACTGCATCATCACCTTATCGGGGCATACCGATATTTTCGCATCGACCGACGAAGGGCGGAAGCGCGTCGGCTGGATGGAGCGCGGGCAGTTTGCGGGCGACCTGTCGGTGCTGACGGGGCAGCGGCATTTGTCGCGGGTCGAGATGGGTCAGGATGGCGAGATATTGCGCATCGCGCACGCCGATTTCCAGCGCCTGATCGCCGGAAATTCGCACTATTCGGACATTTTCGTGCGTGTGCTGTCGGCGCGGCGCGAGTTCAGCAACCACCGCGGCTTCGCGGCGGTCATCGTGATCGGCGCGGCGATGGACCGGAGCGTCTATACGCTACGCGACCTGCTCGCCAAGCATGGCGTCGCGCACCGCTGGTTCGATCCGGCGGATGGGCCGGTGGCGGCGCATCTGATGGCCGAGCGCGGCCTGGCTGAAGAACAGTTACCCGCGGTCATTCTCGGCGCTGCCGATGTGCTGATCCAGCCGACGCCCGAACAACTCGCCCAGGCGCTGGGCCTCGATCTGCTTCCCGATGGCGCAACCGCCGACGTCATCGTGGTCGGCAGCGGTCCCGGCGGGCTTGCCGCGGCAGTTTATGCGGCGTCGGAAGGGCTGACGGTGATCGCGATCGATTCGCTCGCACCGGGCGGACAAGCCGGAACCTCGTCGAAGATCGAGAATTATCTGGGCTTCCCGACCGGCATATCAGGCAACGAACTGGCGCGACGCGCGACGGTGCAGGCGCAGAAATTCGGCGCGCGCATCGTCGCGCCGGTGCGTGCGGGCGCGCTCGACCGCGACGGCGACGCCTATTGCCTCAGCCTCGCCGACGGACGGCGGCTGCGCTCCCGCGCGGTCGTGATCGCATCGGGCGCGCAATATCAGCGGCTGCCGATCGATGGGATCGAAGCCTATGAGGGACGCGGCATCTTTTATGGCGCGACGCCGATGGAAGCGCAGCTTTGCAGCGATGCCGAAGTGACCGTGGTCGGCGCGGGCAATTCGGCGGGGCAAGGCGCGATCTATCTTGCGAGTGTGGCGAAGAAAGTCCGGGTCGTGTTCCGCCGCGCGAGCCTGCGCGACACCATGTCCGAATATCTGGTCAGGCGGCTCGAGGAGCATCCCAATATCGAGATCATCGCGTCGACCGACGTCGTCGCTCTGCACGGCGAGGAGCGGCTGGGCGGCCTGACCTATCGCTGCCGCGAGACCGGCACCGAAGGGCGGTGCGACTGCAGCTTCCTGTTCCTGTTCATCGGGGCGAGCCCGAACACGCGCTGGTTGCCGCGCGAAATGGTATGCGACGAGCGCGGCTTCGTGAAGACCGGCGCGGACATCGCGCCGCTCGAACTGGTCAAGGCGGGCTGGTCGCTCGACCGGATGCCGAGCCGCTACGAGACGAGCTGGCCGCGCATCTACGCCGTCGGCGACGTGCGCAAGGGGTCGGTGAAGCGCGTCGCCTCGTCGGTGGGCGAGGGATCGGTGGTGGTCAGCGACATCCACCAGGCGCTGGCGGAGATCAGCTCAGCCGCGTCCTGAAATCCTCGTAACCAAATTCGCGGACCAGCTTCAGTTCGTCGGTTTCGCTGTCCCAGAGCCAGATCGACGGCAGCGGGACGCCGTTGAACATGTTCGTCTTGACCATCGAATAATGCGCCTGATCGAGGAAAGCGAAACGCTGGCCGATGCGGGCGCCGCCGGGCAGGCGATAGTCGCCGATCACGTCGCCCGCGAGGCACGACGGGCCGCCGAGGCGCGTCGCCATGCCCTCGCTGCCTTCGTTGAGCATCGCGGGCCGATAAGGCGCCTCGATCACGTCGGGCATATGGCAGGTTGCCGAAATGTCGGTAATGCCTACGGCCATCCCGTTGTCGAACAGGTCGAGAATCTCGCCGACGAGGATGCCCGCGTCGAGCGCGACCGCCTCGCCGGGCTCGATCATCACGTCGCAGTCGGTCGCGGCGCGCACCTGTTTCAGAAAGGCGATCAGATCGTCGACCTGATAATCGGCGCGGGTGACGTGGTGGCCGCCGCCGAAGTTGATCCATTTGAGCTGGCCGAAGAAGGGACGCAGCATCGGCTGCACCGCGTTCCAGGTGCGCTGGAGCGGCGGGAAATCCTGTTCGCACAGGCTGTGCATATGGACGCCGTCGACCCCCTCCATATGCTCGGGGAGCAATTGGGTGACGGGGAAGCCGAGGCGGCTGCACGGCGCCGCGGGGTCGTATTTCGGGGTCTCGCCCTCGCTGTGCATCGGATTGATGCGGAGGCCGATGTCGAACGTCTCGCCCTTTGCCCGCAGTTCGTCGAGCAGCGGGCGGAAGCGCGCGATCTGACCCGGCGAGTTGAAGATGAGATGATCGGACAGCGCCGCGATCGCGGGCAGGTCGGCTTCCTTGTAGCCCGCGCAATAGGTCGCGACCTCTCCGCCATATTCCTCGCGCCCGAGCTTCGCCTCGAAAAGGCCGGAGGCGCAGACGCCGTCGAGATACTCCGCCACGACCGGCCCCAGTGACCACATCGAAAAGGCCTTGAGCGCCGCGAGCACCCGCGCGCCCGACGCATCGCCGATCTGGCGCAGCACCGCCAGGTTGGCGCGAATTTTGGCCGCATCGACGACGAAGGCGGGCGAGGGGACGCGGGTCAGGTCGAAGCGGGCAAAAGCTCCGGGGTCGCCGGCACGGGTTTCCATGTCGTTGTTGTTCCTGTCAGGCCGCGATCGGCCCCTTGAAGATGAAGAACGCCCCCGCCGCTATCAATGCGAAGCCGACGAGATGATTCGCGGTCAGCTTCTCCCCGAGCCAGAAGACCGCGAACCCGGCGAATATGATCAGGGTGATCACTTCTTGCAAGGTCTTGAGTTCGGCGGTGGTGTAGACGCCGTGGCCGATGCGGTTCGCCGGGACCGCGAGGCAATATTCGAAGAAGGCGATGCCCCACGCCATCAGGATCGCCAGCCACGTCGGACGCGAAAGGTCGCCGAGATGGCCGTACCAGGCAAAGGTCATGAAGATGTTCGAGAGGCAGAGCAGAGCGATGGGGGCGAGATAGGCGGTCATCAATGGTCTCTCGACATCCATGTTCTCCGGCGAAAGCCGGAGCCCAGGGCGTCAGGGCCCAAGGCTTGCGCTTTCCATCCCTGGGTCCCGGCTTTCGCCGGAACACACATCACGTATAGTTCGAGTCAGAAATCGAGCGGACCATCCAGTTCTTTCACCTGCCACGGCAGGCCGTGCTTGTTCAGCATGTCCATGAAGGGATCGGGGTCCATCTGCTCCATGTTGAAGACGCCCTTGCCGGACCAGGTGCCCGTCACCATCATCGCGGCGCCGATCATCGCGGGAACGCCGGTGGTGTAGCTGACCGCCTGGTTGCCGGTTTCGGCATAGGCATCCTCATGGTCGCAGATATTGTAGAGGTAGAGCGTCTTTTCCTTGCCGTCCTTGCCGAGGCCGGTGGCGATGACGCCGATGTTGGTCTTGCCCTTGGTCGTCTCGCCCAGGCTCGACGGTTCGGGGAGCACGGCTTTCAGGAACTGCAGCGGGATGATCTCCCTGCCTTCGTAGATCACCGGGTCGATCCGCGTCATGCCGACGTTCTGGAGCACGGTCAGATGCTGGATATAGGCGTCGCCGAAGGTCATCCAGAAACGGATGCGCTTGATCTCGGGCAGGTGGGTCTTCAGGCTTTCGATCTCCTCATGATACATGAGGTACATATTCTTCGGCCCGACCGCTTCGAAGTCGAAGCTCTGCTTCACCGACATCGGCGGGGTTTCGACCCAGTCGCCATTTTCCCAGTGGCGCGCGACCGCGGTCACCTCGCGGATGTTGATCTCGGGATTGAAATTGGTCGCGAAATGCTGGCCGTGGTCGCCGCCGTTGCAATCGAGAATGTCGAGCGTGTCGATGCGGTCGAAATGATGCTTGCGGAGCCAGGTGGTGAAGACGCTCGTCACGCCGGGGTCGAAGCCCGAACCGAGCAGCGCCATGAGGCCCGCTTCCTTGAAACGGTCCTGATAGGCCCATTGCCAGTGATATTCGAACTTCGCCTCGTCGCGCGGCTCGTAGTTGGCGGTGTCGAGATAATGGGCGCCGGTCGACAGGCACGCCTCCATGATCGTCAGATCCTGATAGGGGAGCGCGAGGTTGACGACGTGCGTCGCGCCGATCTGGCGGATCAGCGCGGCGGTCGCGTCGATATGGTCGGCATCGACCTCGGCGGTCTTGATCGTCACGCCGGTGCGTTCCTTGACCGACGCGGCGATCGCGTCGCACTTGAACTTGCGGCGGCTCGCGAGGGTGATGTCGGGGAAGATATCGGCGTTCATCGCCATCTTGTGCACCGCGACCGAACCGACGCCGCCCGCGCCGATCACCAATAGCTTGCTCATCGTGAAAAATCTCCTGTCGCGAACCTGCGCCGCTTGTGATCTATGAGCGGCCCTATAGGACGAAGCCATGACAGAACAAAGCCCCGAAGCCCTGCTCGACCCGGCGCGCGCGCCGACCCTCGCGGGTGTCGAACGCGCGGCGGCGAAAGTCGCTGCCATCCTGCCGCAAACGCCGCTGCTGCCGCTCGAGGTCGATGGGCGGACGATCTGGTGCAAGGCCGAGTGCCTGCAGCCGGTCGGCGCCTTCAAGATTCGCGGCGCCTGGCACCGGCTGACCGATCTGACGCCCGAACAGGCCGCGGCCGGCGTCGTCGGCGTGTCGAGCGGCAACCATGCGCAGGGGGTCGCCTGGGCGGCGAAGCGATTGGGCATCAAGGCGACGATCGTGATGCCCAGCAACGCGCCGGCGATGAAGCTCGCCGCGACGCGGGCGCTAGGGGCGGAGGTCGTGCTTTACGATCGCGTCACCGAATCGCGCGACGCGGTCGCGGCGCGGCTGATCGAGGAGCGCGGCGGAACGCTGGTCCACGCCTATGGCGATCCCTGGATCATCGAGGGGCAGGGGACGGCCGGGATCGAAGCGCGCGCGCAGATGGCGGCGCGCGGGCCGGGCGAGCCCGATCTGGTGGTCGCCTGCTGCGGCGGCGGGGGCTTGTCGGCGGGGCTGGCGCTCGCCTGTCCGGACGCCGAGGTGGTTGCGGTTGAGCCCGAGGGTTGGGACGATGTGACGCGCAGTCTGGCGGCGGGCAAAATTCTGTCGGTCGAGGATATGGCCTGGCCGACCGAATGCGATGCACTCCAGACGCCCGAGACCTGGCCGATCAATTTCGCGGTGCTGCGTGCGCGCGGCGTGCGCGGGGTCGTGGTGACGCGCGATGAAGTGCGCAACGCAATGCGGCTGGCCTTTGAGCGGCTGCACCTTGTCGTCGAACCGGGCGGCGCGGCGGCTTTGGCAGCGATCTTCGCGGGCAAGGTCGACGTTACCGACGCGACGCTGGTCACCCTGTCGGGGGGCAATGTCGATCCGCAGAAGTTCGCCGAGATCATCGCCGGATAGGAAACTTATCGAGCGCGGGGCGTGTTTGACAGGGATAAGGAGACGCGAGATGCAGAAGATCATGATCCTGACGGGCGCCGCGGCGCTGGTGCTGCTGACCGGGTGCGAAAAGGCCGAAGCGCCGGCTCCGGCGCAGACGACGACCACCGAGGTGCCGGTCGAAACCGTTCCCGACGAGACGATGCCCGACGATTCGGCGACCGCGCCGCACCGCTTTGCGGACTGG
The DNA here is from genome assembly GCF_025869345.1 of Sphingopyxis sp. Lineage (GTDB taxonomy): Bacteria > Pseudomonadota > Alphaproteobacteria > Sphingomonadales > Sphingomonadaceae > Sphingopyxis. Next base: position 16,985 of record NZ_JAOZVW010000150.1, on the reverse strand, counting down.
GCCGGAAAATGGACCGGAGTCGAGGGCATGTATGTGACCATCGCGCCCGCCGAGCCCGGAAAATACAAGCTGGAGATGCAGTCGGACCTCGACACCAAGGGCAGCTATGACGGCGAAGACAGCGAGCATGGCATTAAGTTCAAGCGCGGTGGCGAAGAGCTCTCGCTCCACCGCGGCAGCGGCGACGAGACCGGGCTCAAATATCTGGCGGGCAAGAAGGACTGTCTGATCGTCAAGCCCGGTGAGGGATATTGTCGCGACTAGCCGACAATTCGTTATTCCCGCTTTCTCGGGAATGACGAAGAAGGGGGGGAGGGGCATGAGTGACATCACAAGGGCGGAAGTCGCCCATCAACCGGCGCTGATCGAAACGCTGGCGCAGGCGTTCCAGACCGATCCCGCGCTGTCGTGGATATTGCCCGATCCCGATCATCGTGCGCGTGCCTTGCGGAGCCTGTTCCGGGTGCTGGTGCCGGGTGACAGGCGCGCCGGCGTCGCGCTGCGGTCGCAGGGTGACGAAGCCGCATCGCTGTGGCGCGCGCCGGGGCAGGCGCATAGCGGCATGCTGGAATTTCTGCGCACCGTCGTTCCGCTGGTCGCGACCTTCGGCGCTGCCCTGCCGCGCGGGCTGAAGGTGCAGGGCGGGATCGACGCGCACCGGCCCAAGGGGCGTTTCTGGTATCTCCACTATGTCGGCGTGCGGCCCGACCATCAGGGCAAAGGGCATGGCGGGCGGATCATCCGTGCGCAGACGGCGGTCGCGGACAGTGAAGGGCTGCCGTGCTGGCTGGAGACTGCGACGCCTGCGAACGTGCCGCTCTACGAACGTCTGGGGTTCAAGACGCAAGTCGAATGGGACGTGCTGGGCGGCGGGCCGCACTTCTGGGGCATGATGCGGCCGGCGCCCTCATAACGCTCCCGTGTCCCCGCGAAGGCGGGGACCCATTTCCCGCCGATTCCAGATAGCACCGACCGGAGATGGACCCCCGCCTTCGCGGGGGGACATGGTCTTTTTGTTGAAGCGGTATCCCCGCCCTAATCGCCGAACCCCACGAACCGCACCGCATCCTCGACGCGCTTGCGGTCCGACACCACCGCGTTGGCCGGGAATGCCTCATCGGGCCAGCCCATCGCGACGCAGATCATGATCACCTGATCGTCGGGAATGCGGGCCTGTTCGCGGACGACCGGGCTTTGCATGATGCCCTGGCTGTTGATCACGCAGCCGAGCCCGCGCGACCAGGCGGCGTTGACGAGCGCGTTGGTCACCGCGCCGCAGTCGAAGGGCGCGATGTCGCCGCCGAGCAGGACGCGGTCATAGGTGACGACGATGCTGACCGGCGCGTCGAACTGGCGGAACCCGCGCAGCACCCAGTCCTGCCGCGCGTCCTTGTCGTCGCGCGCAATGCCCATCGCGCCGAACAATTGCTTCGCGATCTCGATCTGTCGGGCGCGATGGTCGTCGGCGATGCCGTCGAAGCGGCGGAACTCGCGGCTGTCGGGCTTGCCCGCCAATATGCCTTCGGTATTCCCCTTGCGGATCGCCTCCAGCGGCGCGCCGGTGACGACCGAGAAATTCCAGCACTGGTTGTTGAAGGAGGAAGGCGCGCGCATCGCGACCCCGATCACTTCGGCGATCAGCTCCTTCGGAACGGGCTTGTCGAGGAAGCCGCGGATCGAGCGGCGCCCCAGAACGACCTCGTCGTAGCGCGGCGCTTCGCTCACGCCGCTTTCTGAAACTCCAGCTCGAGCCGGTCCCAGATCTCGACGAGCGCTTCGGTCAGCTCGCGCATCATCGCCTCGTCATGCGTCGGGCCGGGGGTGAAGCGCAGCCGTTCGGTGCCGCGCGGCACGGTCGGGAAGTTGATCGGCTGGACGTAGACGCCATATTCGGCGAGCAATATGTCGCTGATCTTCTTCGCGCGCACCGGGTCGCCCACCATCAGCGGAACGATGTGCGTCGTCGAATCCATCACCGGCAACCCCGCATCGCGGAAGCTCTGCTTGAGATAGGCGGCAGCGGCCTGCTGCGCGTCGCGCTCGACGCTCGACTGCTTGAGGTGCCGCACGCTGGCGAGCACGCCCGCGACGAGCACCGGCGACAGGCTGGTCGTGAAGATGAAGCCGGGCGCGTAGCTGCGGATGACGTCGATGATATTCTTGTCGGCGGCGATATAGCCGCCCATCACGCCGAACGCCTTGCCGAGCGTTCCCTCGATGATGTCGACGCGGTGCGCCGCCTCGTCGCGGTCGGTGATGCCGCCGCCGCGCGGGCCGTACATGCCGACGGCGTGGACCTCGTCGCAATAGGTCAGCGCGTTATATTTCTCGGCGAGGTCGCAGATCGCATGGATCGGGGCGATGTCGCCGTCCATCGAATAGACGCTTTCGAACGCGATCACTTTCGCCGCCTGCGGATCGTCGGCGGCGAGCAGTTCTTCCAGATGGTCGAGGTCGTTGTGGCGCCACACGCGCTTTTCGCAGCCCGAATTGCGGATGCCCGCGATCATCGAGGCGTGGTTGAGCTCGTCCGAATAGATGATGCAACCGGGCAGCAGCTTGCCGAGTGTGCCGAGCGTCGCTTCGTTCGAGATATAGCCCGAGGTGAAGAGCAGCGCGCCCTCCTTGCCGTGCAGGTCGGCAAGTTCGGCCTCGAGGTCGATGTGATAATGGGTATTGCCCGCGATGTTGCGCGTACCGCCCGCGCCCGCGCCGACGTCGTGCAGCGCCTCTTCCATCGCGGCGACGACCTTGGGGTGCTGCCCCATCGACAGATAGTCGTTCGAGCACCAGACGGTGATCGGCTTCGGCCCGTTGTGGCCCGCGAAGCAGCGCGCGTTCGGAAAGGCGCCCTTGTTGCGCAGGATGTCGATGAAGACGCGATAGCGTCCCTCTTCGTGCAGCCGGTCGATCGCGCGCGCGAAAATATCGTTATAGTTCACGTCTCAGCCCCGCATGTTGGCTTTTGGCGCCGCTCCCTCCGGCGACACAATGGGGGACGCAATACCGCCGAAAAACCGCGAAAGCCAGTGCGAACGATTCGCAGCAGATAGGTCAAATTGTCTCAATGCGGCCGATGCCATAGGGCGCGAGCGCGGCGAGCGGCGGCGGCGGATTGGCGTCGCTGCGCGTGAAGACCGCGATGCCGGGCGCGGCCTCGGCGGGCCAGGGCTGGCCTTCGGTGAGGTGCGCGATGCGCCGCGCGATGCCCGCCGATCCGTCGATCAGCCGCACGTCCGGCCCCGCAGCCGCCTGCAATTCGGCCGACAGCAGCGGGAAATGGGTGCAGGCGAGGACGATGACGTCCATCGCCTCGCCGCCGGGCTGGCTGCGAAGGCCCGCGATGGCGCGTTCGGCGGCGGCCGCATCGACCGGGCGCCCGTTGAGCTTGTTTTCGGCCGCGGCGACGAGCGCGGGACTGCCGTGGCGGAGCACGGTCTTGCGCCCCGCGAACTTCGCGCTGAGGTCGTCGACATAGGGCTGGCGCACCGTCGCTTCGGTGCCAAGGACGCCGATCACGCCGCTTTTCGTCATCTCGGCGGCGGGCTTGATCGCGGGGACGGTGCCGACGATCGGCAGGTCGAGCGCGGCGCGGACATGGGCGAGCGCGATCGTCGAGGCGGTGTTGCAGGCGATCACCGCGAGCCGCGGCTGATAGCGCTCGACGAGCCGTCCGAGCAGCGCGGGAACGCGCGCCGCGAGTTCCTCGTCGCTCTTCTCGCCATAGGGCAGGCCGGCATAGTCGGCGGCATAGACGATCGGCGCGGTCGGCAGCAGCGCACGCGTCGGGCCGAGGACGGTGAGGCCGCCGAGACCGCTGTCGAAGAAGAGGATGGGGGCGTGCGCGGCAGGGGTGGTCATCCGCGCCGGTTAGCAGGCGGCGGGGCGGTGCTCAATCCATGTGCGTCGCCCATCCACATCCTTCGCCCCCGCGCAGGCGGGGGCCGCCGTCGGCTTCGCCTAGCGATGCCGGATAAACTGCAAGCGGCCCCCGCCTGCGCGGGGCGACGAGGGTGGTGGCGGGGGACAACGATGGGCTCATTCGTCCATTCTGGCGATCATCCATCTCGAACCCGTTGATTGCATCGCCCAACATCGCCACACTGTGTCCGAACGGAGCAGGGGGTTTCATGACGATAGTTTTGCTGGTCCTCGGGGGCTATCTGCTCGGCTCGATCCCGTTCGGCGTCATCCTGACGCGTCTGTTCGGCGCGGGCGATTTGCGGCAGATCGGGTCGGGCAATATCGGTGCGACCAATGTGCTGCGCACCGGGCGCAAGGGGCTGGCCGCGGCGACGCTGATCCTCGACGGCGCGAAGGGCGCGGTCGCGGTGCTGCTTGCGCGGCATTTCGTGCCCGGGCTCGGCGCCGACGCCGCGATGATCGCGGGCGCGGCGGCGATGATCGGCCATTGCTATCCGGTCTGGCTGACATTCCGCGGCGGCAAGGGGGTCGCGACCCTGCTCGGCCTGTCGCTGGCGCTTGCCTGGCCGATCGGGGTGATCTTCGCGCTCGTCTGGCTGGGCACGGCGCTGCTCAGCCGCATCTCGTCGCTCGGCGGGATGGCGGGGGCGGTCGCGGCGCCGATCGCTGCGCTCGCGCTCGGGCAGAGCACCTATGCCGTGGGGCTTGCCGCGCTCGCGGTCGTGGTGCTGTGGCGGCATCGTCAGAATATCGCGCGGCTGCGCGCGGGGACCGAGCCGCGGATCGGCGGAAAGAAGGAGGCGTGACCCACGCCGAGCGGATCGCGCGCCTGCGCCTGATCCGCACGCCGAATATCGGGCCGGTAAGCTGGCGCCAGCTCATGCAGCGCTTCGGTTCGGGCGAGGCCGCGCTCGACGCGCTGCCCGATCTGGCGCTCCGCGGCGGCCGCGCGAAGCTGCGGATCGCGTCGGCCGAAGCAGCGGAGCGTGAATGCGAGCGCGTCGCGGACCTCGGGGCGCGGCATCTCTTCGTCGACGACGCCGATTATTCGCCGCTGCTGCGCGCGGTCGAGGGCGCGCCGCCGGTGCTGATCGTGCGCGGCGATAGCGCGATGCTCGCGCGCCCGTGCGTCGCGATCGTCGGCGCGCGCAACGCTTCGGCCATCGCCTGCCGTTTCGCGCGGCAACTCGCCGCCGACCTGGCGGCGCGCGGCGTCACCGTGGTCAGCGGGCTGGCGCGCGGGGTCGATACGGCGGCGCATGTCGGCGCGCTCGGCGGCGCGACCGCGGGCGTGATCGCGAGCGGGATCGACATCGCCTTTCCGCCCGAAAATGCGGCCTTGCAGGAAAAGATCGCTAGCGATCATCTGCTGATCGCCGAACAGCCGCCGGGCACCGAGCCGCTCGCGCGGCATTTCCCCGCGCGCAACCGCATCATCGCCGGGCTCGCGCACGGCACGGTGGTGATCGAGGCGGCGCCGAAATCGGGATCGCTGATCACCGCGCGACGCGCGGGCGATTACGGGCGCGAGGTGATGGCGGTGCCGGGCTCGCCGCTCGATCCGCGCGCGCAGGGCTGCAATCTGCTGATCCGTGAAGGCGCGACATTGATCCAGACGGTCGACGATGTGCTGGAGGCGGTCGGGCCGATCGACACGCGGATGGCGCGCGAGCCGCGGCGCGATTTCGTTCCGGCGGTCGCGGCCGAACCGATGGGCGACGGCGATCGCGACGCGGTGGCGGGTCTGCTCGGCCCGACACCGGTGGCGGTCGACGAACTCGTCCGGCAGTCGGGCCGGCCCGCCGCCGCGGTGCAGCTCGTCCTGCTCGAACTCGAACTGGCGGGGCGGATCGAGCGGCACGCGGGCGCGCGGATTTCGCTGCTGTGATCGCCCGCACTGCCTGCCAAGCCCCGGTAATATAACGACTCGTCCCGGTTCAGCCATCGTTCAGCGGTGCGCCGACAGGTTGATGATATTGTATCTCATGCCGGGGAGATGGATGATGCGAAGCCGATATGTGACAGGTGTGACGATGGTCGCGATGCTGGCCTCGGCACCCGCGCCGCTGCCGGTGGCGATCGCGCAGGCGCGAACCGCCGATGGCCAACAGAGCTTCTGCCGCAACGCCGCTCCACTGCCACGTCTTGGCGCCGAAGCGCCGCCGCGCCAGCAGCAGGACGACAGGCGCTATGTGACGCGAAGCGCCGAACCGGACCGCGCCGAGGTGGAGATCGATGCGCCGCCTCCGCCACCTCCGCCGCCGCCGCCCGCGCCGCCACCACCGCCGGTGATGGCGGCGCCCGTCGAAGCCGATGTCGCGGTCAGCGGATCGGCGGTCGGCGCAAGCGAACGTTCGGTCGTGCGCCCCGGTCCCTATCCGCCGCCGGTGCCGGGCCCCTATCCGCGCCCGCAGCCGCAATCGGGCATCCTCACCGCGGGCGAGCATGACGATCTGCTCAATCCCGAACTCTATGCCGCCTATGTGAACCGCAGCGGCGATCTGGGGCAGGAGGTGCGCGACCTGCCGCGCGTCGACACGATGCGCGTCGTAACCGTCAAGGTGAACGACCGCAGCGGCCAGCCGATCCCCTTCGCCGACATCGTCGTGACCTGCAGCGACGGCAACAGCATCACCATGGCGACGCAGGCCGACGGCAGCGCGGTCTTCTTTCCGGGCCTCGACCGGTTGAGCGATCGGATCACCGTGTCGGCGAAGCAGGCGGGGCGCACCATCGCCGATGCGCGGCCCGTGCTCGTCGCCGATGCGCCGGGCGGCCAGACGGTCGGGCTGACCGCGAACCAGATGGCCACGAAAGCGACGAAGCTCGACCTGATGCTCGTCGTCGACACGACGGGCAGCATGGGCGACGAGATCCGCTATCTTCAGTCCGAACTGCGCTCGATCATTTCGTCGATCAGCGCGAAGCACCGCGATCTCGACATCCGCGTCGGCTTCGTCTTCTACCGCGATCTTGGCGACGATTATGTCACGCGCACCGTCGCTTTCGATCGCGAGATCGGGCGCGCGCAGGGCGTGCTCGCGCAGCAGGACGCGAACGGCGGCGGCGACTATCCGGAAGCGATGGATCAGGCGATGATCCGTGCGGTCGGGCAGGACTGGCGCCCCGATGCGGTGAAGTCGCTGCTGCTCGTCGCCGACGCGCCGCCGCACGACGAGCTGTTCGGGCAGACGTGGGCGGCGGCCGAAGCGGCGCGCGCCAAGCGCATCCATATCACCCCGGTCGCCGCCTCGGGCGTCGCCGACAAGGCCGAATATGCGATGCGCGCGATGGCGGCGGCGACCCAGTCGCGCTATCTGTTCCTGACCGACGACAGCGGAGTCGGCAATCCGCACGCGCCGCCAGCGATCGACTGCTACCTCGTCACCCGCCTCGACGCGCTCGTCCGCCGGGTGATCGACAGCCAGATCAGCGGCCGCCGGATCGAACCGAACGATAAGGAGATCATCCGCAGCGTCGGCAAATATGACGCGGGCAAATGCATCCTGCCCGCCGATTTCCGGTGGCAGAACCAGTAGGGAATTGACTCGCCCCCGCATCTGACCGATGCGGGGGCCGTGGGTTGCTTCGATCAACCTCTCGCTTCGGTCGGTAGGGTCGGCTGGCAGGGGGAGGGGTCGGAGGACATGACCCATGAAAAAATTGCTGTCGGCCGCCGCCGCGCTGGCGCTGCTGACCCAGCCCGCCATCGCATTCGCCAAGGACCAGGAGCCGGTCAAGATATCGGGCCCCGCCAATGCGAAGGGCGTCACTAGCGTCGCGATCGGCGCCTTCAATGTCGGTTTCATCTTCGAATCGATCGACCAGACCGCGGCGTCGGGCGGGCTGATGGGCGCGTTCGGCGGCACGACCAAGGCCAAGAGCGAACTGGTCGGCGTGACGGCGGAGATGATGCAGGCGATCACCGATGCCGCCTATGCCGATTTCGTGTCGCAACTGACCGCGGGCGGCTACACGGTGCAGCCCGCCGCCGACCTGTTCGGCCATGCGATGCTGGCGAAGACGAAATCGCAGGCGGTGCCACTCGACATCAACATCGCACTCGAAAAGGGCAGCAAGGGCAAGGCGACCTATTACAAACCGACCGCGCTTCCCTCGCTGCTGATGGTTCCCGGCGATTTCCTCGGCTCGGGCATAAGCAGCATGGGAATCAACATGGCGGCAGGACAGGCGGTCGGGGCGCTGAACAATTATGCGCGCGACAGCGGGATCGGGGTGATCGACGTCGTCTATCTGATCGATTTCTCGCAGCAGAAGCGCCCCGGCGCGTTCAGCTTCGGCGGGCTGCAGGTCAACAGCGCGCTGTCGGTCAGCGCCGACTATTCGCGCATGACGCTGATCGCGCCTAGCGGCAAGCAGGTGGTGATCACCGTCAAGGCGCCGGTCGCGGTCGAAGGCGAGTTCATCGAAAAAAGCGACGCGTCGAGCGGCACCGACAAGGCATTGCAGTCGGGCGCGAACGTCGCGGGCGGCGTCGCCGCGGCGATGGGATTCGGCGGGCTTCGTTTCGGCAAGACGCGTAAGTTCGCCTTCACCGCCAAGCCCGGCAATTACGAGGAGGGCGCCGCGAAGGCCGCGAGCCTCGCGAGCGAGATGCTGTTGGGGCGACGATATCTTCCAAATCCCTCTTGACGGGGAAGCCGAACCCCCGCCACCCTCGCGCGTACGTACGTAAGCGTTTTCGGGGATCATATTTTCAATGCAATTGGTGATTGTGGAATCGCCCGCCAAGGCGAAGACGATCGAGAAATATCTCGGCCGTGATTTCAAGGTGCTGGCAAGCTATGGCCATGTTCGCGACCTGCCGCCCAAGGACGGCTCGGTCGACCCGGACGACGGCTTTGCGATGCAGTGGCAGCTTTATCCCGACAAGGCGAAGCGGCTGAAGGATATTCAGGACGCGGCGAAGCAGGCCGATCGTCTGATCCTCGCGACCGACCCCGATCGCGAGGGTGAGGCGATCAGCTGGCATGTGCAGGAATTGCTGCGCAGCAAAAAGGCGCTGCCGCAAACCGTCGATCGCGTGACCTTCAACGCGATCACCAAGCAGGCGGTGACCGATGCGATGGCGCATCCGCGCGCGCTCGACGACGATCTGATCGACGCCTATCGCGCGCGCCGCGCGCTCGACTATCTCGTCGGCTTCACGCTGTCGCCGGTGCTGTGGCGCAAGCTGCCCGGGGCGAAATCGGCGGGCCGCGTCCAGTCGGTGACGCTGCGCATGATCGTCGAGCGCGAGCGCGAGATCGAGGCGTTTGTTGCGCAGCAATATTGGTCGGTGACCGGGTTGTTCGAGATGGGCGGCACGCCCTTCAAGGCGCGCCTCGCGCGCTGGCGCGGCGACAAGATCGAGCGGCTGTCGATCGGCACCGAGGCCGACGCGCGCGCCGCCGAAGCCGACGTCAAGGCCGGGCATTTCACCGTCGATGCGGTCGAGACCAAGCCGCTGACGCGCAACCCGCCGCCGCCGTTCACCACCTCGACTCTGCAACAGGAGGCCGCGCGTAAGCTGGGTTTTTCGGCCAGCCACACGATGCGCGTCGCGCAGGACCTCTATGAGGACGGCGCGATCACCTATATGCGAACCGATGGCGTCCAGATGGACGGCAGCGCGATCAGCGCCGCGCGCCGCGCGATCGCCGACCGCTACGACGGCGGCTATGTCCCCGACAAGCCGCGGCAATATCAGACCAAGGCGAAGAATGCGCAGGAAGCGCACGAAGCGATCCGCCCGACCGATTTCGGCAAGGACAAGGTCGGCGGCGGCGATCATGCGCGCCTTTACGAACTGATCTGGAAGCGCGCGCTGGCGAGCCAGATGGCGTCGGCGCGGCTCGAACGCACCAGCGTCGACCTGTCGGACGGCACCGGCAAGACCGTGCTGCGCGCGACGGGGCAGGTGGTGAAATTCCCCGGCTTCCTCGCGCTCTACGACGAAGGCCGCGACGACAGTTCGGACGACGAGGATTCGCGCCTGCTCCCCGCGATGAGCAAGGGCGACGCACCTGCGAAGACCGGCGTCGAGGTCGAAAAGCACGAAACCCAGCCGCCGCCGCGCTATTCCGAAGCGAGCCTCGTCAAGAAGATGGAGGAACTCGGCATCGGGCGCCCGTCGACCTATGCCTCGATCCTGCAAGTGCTCAAGGACCGCGCCTATGTGCGCGTCGAGAAGAACCGCTTCCTTCCCGAGGAGAGCGGGCGGCTGCTGACGGCGTTTCTCGAACGTTTCTTCAATCGCTATGTCGAATATGATTTCACCGCCGGGCTCGAGGAAGAACTCGACGATGTGTCGGGCGGGCGGGCTCAGTGGCAGGCGGTGCTCGACCGTTTCTGGCGCGATTTCAAGCCGCGCACCGGCGAGGTGATGGAGCAGAAGCCGTCGGAGATCACCGCGGCGCTCGACGAATTTCTCGGCCCTTATCTCTTTCCCGACAAGGGCGACGGCAGCGACCCCAGGCTCTGCCCCAATTGCGGCACCGGGCGGCTTGCGCTGCGCGGCGGCAAGTTCGGGCCGTTCATCGCGTGCAGCAATTATCCCGACTGCAAATATACCCGCAAGTTCGCGCAGCCTGGCGGCAACGGTGAGGCCGACACCGGGCCGGAGGCGATGGGCACCGACCCCGAAAGCGGGCTGGAAGTGACCAAGCGCAGCGGGCGTTTCGGTCCCTATATCCAGCTCGGCGAGGGCAAGGAGGCGAAGCGCTCGTCGATCCCGAAGGACATTCCGGCGGAGGATTTCGATCTCGATTATGCGCTGCGGCTGCTGAGCTTGCCGCGCGAGGTCGGGGTGCATCCCGAAAGCGGCAAGCCGATCCTCGCGGGACTGGGGCGCTATGGTCCCTATCTGCTGCATGACGGCAAATATGGGAAGCTGACCGGCACCGCCGAAATCTTCGACATCGGGATGAACGCCGCGGTCGTCCGCATTGCCGAGGCCGCGAACGGCGGCGGGCGCGGGCGGGCCAAGGTCGAACCGCTCAAGACGTTCGGCGCGCACCCGACGAGCGGCGGCGAGATGAAGCTGATGGCCGGGCGCTTCGGCCCCTATGTGACCGACGGCACGACCAACGCGACGCTGCCCAAGACGATCGAGCCCGACGCACTGACCGAAGAGGAAGCGATCGCGCTGATCGACGCGCGCGCGGCCAAGGGGCCGGCGAAGGGCAAAAAGAAGGCGGCGCCGAAGAAAAAGGCCGCCGCCAAGAAGGCTCCGGCGAAAAAGAAGGCGGCGAAGGAATAATTCCGAAACCCGGCGTCGCCCCCCGCGCAGGCGGGGGCCGCAGTCGGTCTTATTCTTCGCCGCTGCGCAAACCTCCAGCGGCCTCCGCCTGCGCGGGGGCGACGGCTGTCCCTCGCCGGGATGACGATTATATTCCGGTATGTTAGGGTGCCGCATCGGGAGGTATTTCGATGCGCCGCTTGCTTGCCGCCTTGTTCGCCGTCTTCGTCGTTCTGGCCGCGCCGGCCTCGGCCCAACCCTCACGCTATCTGATCTCGGCCGATCCGATGCAGGACGCGCCGCCCGGCGTGCAGGCGTGGCGAGTGCAATATTGGACAACGGGCGGGGGCGGCCAGCGCTTCGCGGTCACCGGCATCGTCGCCGCGCCGATGGAAGCGATCCCGCCGCGCCCGCGCCGCGTCATCGCCTGGACGCACGGCGCGTGGGGCGTCGCGGAGAAATGCGCGCCCTCGCTCAGCCCTAATTTCTTCGATTATACAGCGGGAATGGACGCGGTCCGCCACGGCTATGTCGTGGTCGCGCCCGACTATATCGGCCTGGCCAGCCCGACGATGCACCCGTTCCTCGTCGGCCCCGACACGGCGAATGCGGTGCTCGACGCGGTGCGCGCGGCGCGCGAGATTCCGGGCGCGGCAGCGGGCAGTAGCTTCGCCGTCTGGGGCGAATCGCAGGGCGGCCATGCGGCGCTCTGGACCGCCGTATCGGCGCGCGCCTACGCGCCCGACCTGACGCTCGTCGGCACCGCCGCCGCCGCGCCGCCCACCGACCTCGCCGCCAATCTGCGCGACGGCAGCGACAAGACGGCGCGGGCGCTGCTGCTATCTTTCGCGCTTCATAGCTGGTCGACGCTATATGGTTTTCCGCTCGACGGCATCACCAATCGCGCGAACCAGGGGATCATCCACCGTCTCGCCGAGAATAATTGCGTCAGTTTCAACAAGAAGCCGAAGCTCGGCACGATCCTCGGCATCCTGACGATCGCCCGCGCGACCAAGAACAAGGACATCGCCCGGATCGAGCCCTTCGGCTCCTTCGCGCGCGCCAACAGCGTCGATCCGGCGCGCGTTCCGGGGCCGCTGCTGATCGCGCAGAGCAGCAAGGACACGATCGTCGCGCCCGCGGTGACGCGCAAATTCGCGAAAGCGGTCTGCCGTCGCGGCACCGGCGTGCGCTGGATCGAGATGACCGGCGACCATGGCACGAGCGCCAGGGATAGCGCGGCCGAGACGATCGCCTGGATCGGTGCGCGTTTCGACGGGCAGCCTCCGCCGAACGACTGCCGGCGGATTTAGCGCGATGCGCTAACCCGCGCAGGGCGGATCGGCGGGGCGGAAGTCGTGCTGGCTTACATTGTCGTGGCGGACGAGGCGGATTTTCGAGCCGCGGTGGCAGGGCGTGCCGTTCGGCAGCACGACCACGGCCTCCTGCGCTTCGCCGAGGCGCACGGTCGCGCGCGATTTGTCGCCGACCCGGTCGATGCGCTCGACCTCGCCGCTCACGAGGTGATCCTTGTTTTCGCGCGCGATCAGATTGCGTTCGGTAAGGACGATCAGCACCGCGGCGATCGCCAGATACCACATCCAATATTTGAGGACGCCGCGCAGGCGGTCGGCAGGGGTGTTGAACGGATCGTGCGCCATCTTGCTTCCCCTCAATCGACCCAGTCGAGGCCCATGTCGCGATAGACGCCGCGGTCCTCGTCCCAGTTTTCCTTGACCTTCACGTGCAGGAACAGGTGAACCTTGCGGCCCATCAGCTCGGTCAGTTCGGCGCGCGCGCGGGCGCCGATTTCCTTGATCCGGCTGCCGCCCTTGCCGAGCACGATCGCGCGCTGGTTGTCGCGCGCGACGAAGATCTGCTGGTGGATTTCGGCGCTGCCGTCGGGGCGCGTCTTGAACAGCTCGGTCTCGACCGTCGACTGATAGGGGAGTTCCTCGTGGAGTTGACGGTAAAGCTGCTCGCGGGTGATCTCCGCCGCCAGCATCCGCTCGGGCGCGTCGCTGACCTCGTCCTCGGGGAAATGCCACGGCCCCTCGGGCATCAGCGCGGCGAGATGCGCCTTGAGTTCGGGCACGCCGTCGCCGCTGCTCGCGGCGATGAAGAAGGTCTCGTCGAACGCCAACCGCGCGTTGAGCTCGGTCGCGATGGTGAGCAGCTTGTCCTTGCGGGTCAGATCGACCTTGTTGAGGACGAGGAACTTCTTCTCGGGCCGGTTCGCGACGCCTTCGAGCACGCGCTCGACGCGGCCGGTGAGCTTGGCGGCGGCATCGACCATGACGAGGATCGCCTCGGCCTCCTCCAGGCTCCCCCACGCGGCGGCGACCATCGCGCGGTCGAGGCGCCGGGTCGGGGCGAAGATGCCCGGCGTGTCGATCAGGACGATCTGCGCGTCGTCCGCCATCGCGACGCCCATCAGCCGGGTGCGCGTCGTTTGCGCCTTGGGGCTGACGATAGCGACCTTCTGGCCGACGAGCGCGTTGACGAGCGTCGACTTGCCCGCGTTGGGGGCGCCGACGACGGCCACGAAGCCGCAGCGCTGGGTCATTTCGCTTCTTCCTGTGTCAATCGTTCGAGCAGCGCGGTCGCGGCGGCCTTTTCGGCTGCCTGCTTCGACGCGCCTTCGCCCTCGGCCTCGGCGAGCTTGCCGACCGCGACCGCGACGCGAAAGCGCGGGGCATGGTCGGGGCCTTCGCGGCGGACGAGGCGATATTCGGGGGGCTTGCGCTTGCGGGCGAGCGCCCATTCCTGAAGCGCCGCCTTGGGATGCTTGGGCGCGGCGACCTGGCCGTCGATCATGTCGCCCCACTTGGCGACGATGAAGGCGCGCGCGGCTTCCTCGCCGAGGTCGAGCCAGATCGCGCCGAGCAACGCCTCCAGAACATCGGCGGCGATATTGTCGCTGTGTCGCCCGCCGTCGCCGATCGCCTGGCTGCCGAAATGGACGTGCGCGTTGAGGTCGAGCCGCTGCGCGATCGCCGCGCAGGTTTCCCCCGACGCCAGCGCGTGGAGCCGCGACGACAACTCGCCCTCGGCCGCTTTCGGGAAGCGGCGGAAGAGTTCGGACGCGATCACCAGTCCGAGCACGCGGTCGCCCAGAAATTCGAGCCGCTGATAATCGCCCGCGCCGCTGCTGCCATGAGTCAGCGCCTCATGGTAAAGCGCGAGGTCGCGGGGTTCGGCACCGGTCAGGGCCGCGATCGTCGCCGCGGACGGCCGTTCGCTCAAAAGCCTTCCCCGATACGGCTCCAGCGCGCCGCGGTGAACCAGCTGATCGGATTGAACCAGCTTGCCGAGCCGTCGGTCGAGAACATGCCGACGAGCGCGTGGCCGACGAGATTCTTTTCGGGGACGAGGCCGATGCCGCCATTCTCTTCCGCCGGGAAACGGCTGTCGGCGCTACGGTCGCGATTGTCGCCCATCAGGAACAGATGTCCCTCCGGCACGGTGACCAGGGGGGTGTTGTCCTGCGCGATCGACGTGATGTCGAGGATCGCATAGCTTTTGCCGCTGGGCAGCGTTTCCTTGAACTGCGGGTAGCGGCACTCGCGCTGGCCCGCCGCGGTGACTTCCTCGAACTGCGGGGCATAGCAGGGCAGGGTGCCGGTGGTGCGCGACGCGTCGATCATGTTCTGCGTCACCGGGATGACGAAATCGGCCATCGGCTCGCGCTTCAGCGGCTTGCCGTTCAGCCAGACGATACCGTCGCGGACCTGGACCGTGTCGCCGGGAAGCCCGATCACGCGCTTGATATAATCATTGTCGTTGACCGGCGGCGCCTTGAACACGACGACGTCGCCGCGATCGGGCGTGCGCGCGAAGATGCGGCCCGGAATCAGCGGCACGCTGAACGGCAGGCTGTATTTCGAATAGCCATAGGCCATTTTGTTCACGAGCAGATAGTCGCCGATGAGCAGGCGTGGCTGCATCGATTCCGACGGAATGTTGAAGGGCGACAGGAAAAAGCTGCGGAAAATCAGCACCGCGACCGCGAGCAGCGCAAGAAAACGGATCGTGTCGACCGCCTCTTCCCTGGCCGAGAGGGGCGTGGGTTCGGGCTTGGCCGGGCTGGGGTCGGTCGCGGGCGAATTATCGGCGGTAAAGCTGGCGTCGGTCATGCCGCGCATTGGCGACGAATAGGTCTGCACGTCAAGCGAATATCGGCGGATGGCGCTGGCGCGGGGACCGCGGCGGGCTTATGAAAGTCCCGATCAAGGACATAAGGAAGCACCGATGACCACCCCCTCCGAAGCGTGGCAAGCGCTCGCCGGCTGGCAGCCGCAGACCCTCTCAGACCTCGTCGCCGCCGACCCCGGGACGCGGCTCGATGCACTGGTGCGAAGCGTCGCCGACATCCGGTTCGACTTCGCCAAGACCCACCTCGACGATCGCGCGGTTGCGATCCTGGCCGGCCTTGCCGAGGCGCAGGATTTCACAGGTCGTCGCAAGACACTGTTTTCGGGCGGCATCGCCAACCCGACCGAAAACCGCGCCGCCGAGCATAGTGCCGAGCGTGGCGAAGGGGCGCCTGAATCCGTCCATATCGCGCAGGCGCTGCACCAGCGGATGCGGATGATGATCGACGCGATCGAGGCGGGCGCCTTCGGCGAAATCCGCCACCTGCTCCATATCGGCATCGGCGGCTCGGCGCTCGGCCCCGACCTGCTCGTCGATGCGCTGGGGCGGCACAGCGGGCGCTATGACGTCGCGGTCGTCTCCAACGTCGACGGTGCGGCGCTGGCCGAAGCCTTCGCGAAGTTCGACCCCCAATATACGCTCGTCGCTGTCGCCTCGAAAACCTTCACCACGACCGAGACTTTGCTCAACGCCAATTCGGCGCTGCAATGGCTGGACGAGGCAGGCGTCGCCGATCCGCTCGGTCGCTTCGTCGCGCTCACCGCCAATCCCGGCAAGGCGATGGAGTGGGGGATCGACGAGACGCGCATCCTGCCGTTCAGCGAGACGGTCGGCGGGCGCTATTCGCTCTGGTCGTCGATCGGCTTTCCCGCGGCGCTCGCGCTCGGCTGGGATGCCTTCGCCGACCTGCTCGAGGGGGCGGCCGAGATGGACCGGCATTTCCGGCTGACCGACGGCGCGGACAATATCTGCCTGCTCGCGGCCTTCGCCGATCAGCTCTATACCAACCGGCTCGGCTGTCAGACGCGCGCGGTCTTTGCCTATGACGAAAGGCTGCGGCTGCTGCCCGCCTATCTGCAACAACTCGAAATGGAATCGAACGGCAAGTCGGTGACGCTGGACGGCGCGCCGCTCGGCCGCCAGAGCGCCGCGATCACCTGGGGCGGCGTCGGCACCGACGCGCAGCACGCGGTGTTCCAACTGCTCCATCAGGGCACGCATCTGACCCCGGTCGAATTCGTCGTCGCGCGCGAGCCCGACCATCTGCTCGACGACGCGCATCATGAAACGCTCGTCGCCAACTGCATCGCGCAGGGCGCGGCCTTGATGACGGGGCGTGCGAGCGACGATGGCGCGCGCGCCTATCCGGGCAATCGCCCCTCGACGACGATCCTGCTCGACCAGGTCAGCCCACGCAGCCTGGGGGCGCTGATCGCCTTCTACGAGCATCGCGTTTTCGCCAATGCGGTGCTGCTCGGCATCAATCCGTTCGACCAGTTCGGCGTCGAGCTGGGCAAGGAAATGGCGAAGGGGCTGGCCGAGGGAACGGTGGAGTTCGACCCCGCGACGCAGGCGCTGATGCAAGCAGCGTTGGGGGAATAGCCAACATCCGTCATTGCGAGCGAAGCGAAGCAATCCAGAGCGGTTTACGCGAGCTCTGGATTGC
>NZ_JAOZVW010000149.1:23707-24988 GCF_025869345.1 Sphingopyxis sp. | reverse complement strand
TCCATTCTCTCAGCGCCGGATGAATGGATCCCGGATCAAGTCCGGGATGACGATGAAGGATGGCTTCGCTCCCGCTCGTCTCCAGCCCCCAAAACCATCACCCCACCCCATAAAACCGCGCCAGCCGGTCGAGCGCCAACCCCAGCACCAGCTTCCCCGATCGTGCCGGCCAGCCGAGTCCCTTCTCCGCGCCGCCGATCCCCTCGCCCGCGCAGATCACGCGCCAGCAAATGTCGGCGAGCCCCGGCCCCGCATGGTCGATCGCCGCGTGAAACCGCCGATGCGCGTCGATCCGCGCCAGCGAGGCATCCGACGCGCGCGCGCCGCCGCGGCCCTTTGCGGGCGGCGCCGCATCCCAGCGCATCGTCACCCGCGCCGACAGCCCGGCGCGCTCATAATCGGCGCGCAGCCGCTCGCCCGCCGCAAGCTGCGCCGGGCTCAGCATCCCGCGCGACGCGAGCCACGCCACCGGGCTCTCGGCGGCATTGACCGTGACGTGCCGCATCACCTGCGGCCCCGCCTTGCCGGGATCGAGCCGGTCGTCGGGATGCAGGCGGGTTTCGAGGCGGCGGGCGGTCATGCAAATCTCCTTCAGGACACGCCCGCTTGACATTGGATGATTTTGTAGGAAAGAAGAAACCGATTTGGTTATCGGAGTGTCGCCATGATCAACAGCATCCGCGCCGTCCGCCGCGCCAAGGGTCTGACGCTCGAGGAGGTGGGGCAGCGCTGCGATCCGCCGACGACCGCGCAGACGATCGGCCGCCTCGAAACCGGAACACGGACATTGTCGCTCGGCTGGATGAACCGCATCGCCAGGGCGCTGGGGGTCGAGGCGGCCGAGCTCGTCCAGTTGCCACAGGATGCGCAGCTCACCATCACCGCACATCTCGGCGCCGATGGCGCGCAAGCGCCGACCCGCGTCGAGCAGGCGCTCACCGCGCGGCCCGGCGAAGATATGGTTGCGGTGCGCGTCACCTCGTCGATCGGCGACTATCGCGCAGGCGACGAAATCTGGTGCCGCCGTATCGAAAGCGACTGGGCGAGCGTCCTCAACCGCGACTTGCTCGTCCCGCGCCCCGCCGGCCGCTTCTTCTTCGCACGCCTGCTCAATGTCGACGGCGAAAAGCTCCACCTGCTCCCGCTCGGCACCGGCCAGCGCCAGCAGGTCGTGAGCAATCCGCCGTGGGCGGCGGTCGCGGTGCGGTTGATCCGGTCGCTGTAATGCCGTTCATATCCATCGTCATTGCGAGCGGAGCGAAGCAATCCAGAGCGGTTTAT
>NZ_JAOZVW010000149.1:0-23697 GCF_025869345.1 Sphingopyxis sp. | reverse complement strand
GTTTATGCCTGCTCTGGATTGCTTCGCTCCGCTCGCAATGACGCGCGAAGTGGAACAGCGGCGTGACCCTCCGCATCC
Organism: Sphingopyxis sp.; assembly: GCF_025869345.1. Classification (GTDB taxonomy): domain Bacteria; phylum Pseudomonadota; class Alphaproteobacteria; order Sphingomonadales; family Sphingomonadaceae; genus Sphingopyxis. The sequence continues at coordinate 23,619 of NZ_JAOZVW010000149.1, read as the reverse complement.
TCTCCATCGCCACGCTCTTCCCCGATGCCGCGCGGCCGACCTTCGGCCTGTTCGTCGAAAGAAGCCTGCAGGCGCTCGCCGCGCAGCCGGGCGTCGAACTCACCGTCGTCGCGCCGGTCGGCCTGCCGCCCTTCCCGCTCTCGCTGCACCGCCGTTACTGTGCACTCCGCAACCTTCCGCGAACCGAACAATGGAACGGCCTCACCGTCCATCGTCCGCGCTTCGCGCTGGTTCCGCGCTACGGCGCGCGCTTCAACCCGGCGCAGGTCGCGCGCGCGGTGCTGGCGGCGGTGCGCGGCCAGGCGTTCGACGTCGTCGACGCCGAATTCTTCTACCCCGACGGCCCCGCCGCGATGCGCGTCGCCGCGGCGCTCGGCCTGCCCTTTTCGGTCAAGGCGCGCGGCGCCGACATCAGCCATTTCGGGCATGATCCGTCCAGCAAGGCCGCGGTGCTGAAAGCCGCCGATCGCGCCGCGGGCCTGCTCGCGGTCTCCGATGCGATGCGCCGCGACATGGGCGCGATCGGGATCGATGCCGCCAAGGTCGCGGTCCATTACACCGGCATCGACACCGCGCGCTTCCACCCCGGCGACCGTGCCGCCGCGCGCGCCGCGCTCGGGATGGGCGACGGCGCCGTCATCGCTACCGTGGGCGCGCTCATCCCCCGCAAGGGCCAGGCGCTGGTGATCGAGGCGCTGCCCGCGCTTCCCGGCGTTCATTACTGGCTCGCGGGCGCGGGTGAAGAGGAAGGCCGCTACCGCGCGCTGGCCGATCGGCTCGGCGCCGCCGACCGCGTCCATCTGATGGGGTCGGTCGCCAACGCCGATCTGCCGCTTCTCTATCGCGCGGCCGACGTCGTCGTCATGCCGTCGGTCAGCGAAGGGCTTGCCAACGCCTGGGTCGAAGCGCTGGCCTGCGGCACGCCGATCGTGATCAGCGAGGCGGGCGGCGCCGCCGAACTCGTCACCTCGCCCGTCGCCGGGCGCATCGTCCGGCGCACGCCGCAGGCCATCGCGGCGGCAGTCCAGGACATCCTCGCCGCCCCGCCCGCCCCGGCCGATGTCGCCGCCAGTCTTGGCGGCCGCTTCGACTGGGACCGCAACGGCCGCGAACTGGCGGAGCATCTCCGCCGCTGCGCGAGCAATTAAATAGGGACAGTCCCTATTTAATCACACCACCGCGCCGTCGTCCTTGCGGGTGATGCGCTCGGCGCCTTCGGTCGCGGCGCTGGTGCGCGGGACGAAGCTCTGCGGACCGACCTTCAGCCACACCAGCACCGGCGTCGACATCAGGATCGACGAATAGGTGCCGACGAAAACGCCGAACAGCATCGCCGCGGTAAAGCCGAAGATCACGTCGGGGCCGAAGACGAGCAGCACCCCAAGCGCCAGCATCACCGACACGCTGGTCATGACGGTGCGCGACAGCGTTTCGTTGATGGAGAGATTGAGCAAAGGCACGATCTCCATCTTGCGATATTTCTTCAGATTCTCGCGCACGCGGTCATAGACGACGATCGTGTCGTTCAGCGAATAGCCGACGATCGTCAGCAGCGCCGCGATGCTGTTGAGGTCGAACTGAAGCTGCGTCACCGCGAACAGGCCAAAGGTCAGCGCCACCTCGTGGAACAGACGACCGAGCGCGCCGACGCCGAACTGCCATTCGAAGCGAATCCAGATATAGATCGAGATGCCGATCATCGCGAGCGCAAGGCTGAGCGCGCCGGTGCGGATCAGCTCGCCCGACACCTTGCCCGACACCGTCTCGACCGAGCCGGTGTGCGCGGTCGGAAAGGCCTTGTGGATGCCGTCGACGAGCTGCTTGCCCGCGCGGTCGGCCGCCGCCTTGTCGCCTTCGGGCAGCGCGGTGCGGATCGCCACCGCCTTGTCGGACCCGAATTGCTGGATCGTCGCTTCGCCGAGGCCGATGTCGCCGACCTTTTCGCGAATCTCGTCGATCTTCGGCATCGTGCCGGGGAATTCGACGCGGACCGACTGGCCGCCGACGAAATCGACACCCAGGTTGAGGCCTTTCACCGCGACCAGCGCGATCGATATGGCGACGAGGATGAAGCTCGCGGCCGACGCGACTTTCCGCCACCGCAGAAAATCGATATTCGTGTCCTCGGGGACGAGTTTCAGCAGACGCATCGTTTCGCTCCCTTTCTCTTAAATGGTGATCGTCGCCGGACGCTTGGCATGGAGCCAGCGGGCGGCAAACAGACGCGTGACGGTGACGGCGGTGAAGACGCTGGTGACGATGCCGATGGTCAGCACCACGGCAAAGCCCTTGATCGGGCCGGTGCCGAACCAGAACATCAGCGCCGCGGCGATGACGTTGGTGACGTTCGCGTCGAAGATCGCGCGACTCGCTTCGGAATAGCCGAGCTCGACCGCCTGAAACACGCGTCGCCCTCGTTTCAGTTCCTCGCGTATGCGTTCGTTGATCAGCACGTTCGCGTCGACCGCGGCGCCGATCGTCAGCACGAAGCCCGCGATGCCGGGCAAGGTCAGCGTCGCGTTGAACCCCGCCATGATCGCGATGATCAGGAAGATGTTGAAGAAGAGCGCGAGGCACGCATAGACGCCGAAGCGGCCATAGACGATGAGCATCAGCACGAGCACCGAGACCGTCGCGATGATGCCCGCGATCGCGCCCTTGCGGATCGAATCGGCGCCAAGCTCCGGCGTCACCGTCCGTTCCTCGACCACCGTCATCTTGACCGGCAGCGCGCCCGAACGGAGCGAGATGGCGAGGTTGTTCGCGGTGGCGACCGAGAAACTGCCCGAAATCTGGGCGCTGCCGCCCAGGATCGGCTCGTTGATCGACGGCGCCGACAGCACCCGGCCGTCGAGCACCATCGCGAACCGCTTGCCGACATTCTGCGCCGTCACCTTGGCAAAGGTCGCCGACCCGCCCGAATCGAAGCGGATGTTGACGACGGGCTGGCCCGACTGTCCGTCATAGCCCTGCTTCGCGTCGAGAAGCTGTTCGCCGCTGATCATCACCTGGCGGCGCAGCACCTCGAACGGGACGCCGGCGCCCGCGCCCTCGGCATAAGGGACGATCTCGCTGCCCACCGGCACGCGGCCCGCCGCGGCTTCATTGGGGTCGGCATTGGCGTCGACCATGCGGAATTCGAGCCGCGCGGTCTTGCCGATCAGATCCTTCAATTGCTGCGGGTCCTGAAGGCCGGGCACCTGAACGACGACCCGGTCGTCGCCCTGGCGGATGATCGTCGGTTCGCGCGTGCCGAGCGCGTTGACGCGCTTGTCGATGATATCGCGCGCGGTATCCATCGCGTTGGCGATCGCCTGCTTCTGCCCCGCCGCGGTCGGCGTCAGCACCAGACGCGTCGTATCGACGACATCGATCCGCCAATCACGCTGGCCGGTCATCCCCGCGCCGCCCGTCTCCTTGAACAGCCGGTCGCGCGCCTCGTCGAGTTGCTTCTGGTCGCGGACGAGGAAGCTGATCTTGCCGCCCGCGGTCGACAGTTCGCCGATCGCGATGTCGTCGTCGGGTCCGCGCTCGCCGCGCATCGCCGCGCGCACGGTCTTTTCCATGTTGGCGAGTTGGGTCTTCTGGAGATCGGAGACGTCGGCCTCGAGCAGCAGATGGCTGCCGCCCGCAAGGTCGAGGCCCAGATTGACCTTCACCTGCGCGAAGGACGGCAGCTTGTCGAAGGTCTTTTCGGGCAAAAAGCTGGGAATGGTGAAGAGGATGCCGAGCAGCAGGATGATGCTGATGCCGATGGTCTTCCAGCGCGGGAAATCGAGCATAGGGAAATTCCGGTTCTGGGCGCCGCCGACGCCGGCGGCGCCGGAGGCGTCAGTCGTTCGCGGGCTTCGCGCCAGGCTGCAGGACGTCGGAGATGGTCGATTTCACCACCTTGATCTTCACCCCCTGCGCGATTTCGATGTCGGCGAAATCATCGTCGACGCGCGTCACCTTGCCGACGATGCCGCCACCGGTCACGACCTGATCGCGCGGCTTCACCGCCGCGATCTTGGCACGATGCTCCTTCATCCGCACCTGCTGCGGGCGGATCAGGAAGAACCAGAAAACGACGAAGATCAGCAGATAGGGCACCAGCATGATGAAACCGGCGGCCCCGCCCCCGGAGCCAGCCGCCTGGGTCAGAAGCAGATTGGTCGACATGAATGAAAGACTTTCTCTTTGCAGCATCACCCCCTCCCCCCGGGAACGGGCGCGCAAATAATGGCGCGGCGCCTATCACGCGGGGAATTTCGACGCAACCGCTCGCTGCGCGCCCTCCCCCTCGCGGGCGGGGCCGAGATGGGGAGGCGCATCCGGGGATCAAGCCCAAAGATAAATCGTCATTGCGAACGAAGCGAAGCAATGACGGGAAAGGCCCAACCGGACAGAGTCCGCTACCCCCCCTGCATCGTTCGCACGCTCTGAACCATTTCGCCGGGGCGAACCCGCTTGCATCCCCCGCCAAGCCGCGCTAGGGGCCTCGCCTGCCCAATCGGGCCGGTCGGGACGTAGCGCAGCCTGGTAGCGCATCACACTGGGGGTGTGGGGGTCGGAGGTTCGAATCCTCTCGTCCCGACCAATATGATCCATAATGTTTGCGTGGCGAAAGCGCCGCCCGATGCGGGCCGGCGCCGGGATCGCGCGCCCTCCCCGCCCGCAAGCAGGAGGGGAAGGCGCGGCGGGTTGGTTCAGTTCGCGTCGCCGGGCTCGTCCGGGCCCGGCTCGTCCTGCGGCGGCGGCGCGGCGCGCGCCTTGCGCATCGATTCCATCTCGCCCTTGTCGATGAAACCGTCGCCGTTGGCGTCGAGATGCTTGAAGAAAGCATCGACCCTTTCGGGCGAGGCCAGCGACGCGTCGCCCTGCCGCTCGGCGCGCATTTGCGCCATTTTGGTGATCTCGGCCTTGTCGAGCTTGCCGTCGCCGTTGCTGTCCATCATGTCGAACATGCGGCCGCCGTCGTGCGGGGGCTGCGCGGAGGCGGCAATCGGCAGCGCCGCGCCGAACATCACGGCCGTCAACATCAATCTCTTCATTTCCCATCCTTCATCTCGTTCGGCGAAACCGCCGGGGCACCCCGGCGCGGAGATGGGGGCGCGAATGTCGCAAAATTATGGCAGCCGGAAACGGTTCGTCACGGCCGCAGCACGACCTTCCCCACCACCTCGCGCCGTTCGAGCATCGCGAAGCCTTCGCGCCAGTCGGCAAGGTCGAGCGCGGCGTGAACATGCGGGCGAATCCGTCCCTCGGCCGCGAGCGCGTCGATCGCCGCGACATTCTCCGCGCCGCGCTCGGGAAAGCGCCGGCCATATTCGCCCGCGCGCACCCCGACGACCGAAAAGCCCTTGATCAGCGGCCGGTTCACCGACACCTCGGGGATGCGGCCTGACGCGAATCCGATCACCAGCAAGCGCCCGCCGAAAGCGATGCAGCGCGTCGATTCGTCGAAGACGTCGCCGCCGACGGGGTCGAAGATCACATCCGCGCCCTTGCCGCCGGTCAGCGCCTTCACTTCCTCGCGGAAACCGGGTTCGGCCGCGATCACCGCGTCGGGGGCATAGGCGCGCATGATCGCGTCGCGCTTGGCCGCGCTGCTCGCGGCCGCGAGCACCCGCGCGCCGAGCGCCCTGGCCAGATCGACCGTCGCCAGCCCGACGCCGCCCGCCGCGCCGTGGACGAGCAAGGTTTCGCCCGGCTCGATCCGCGCGCAGCGGACGAGCGCGACATAAGCGGTCAGATAAGCGACCGGATAGGCGGCGGCTTCGTCCCAGCCCAGCGCTTCGGGCTTGCGCCGCAGCGCCGCCGCGGGGACGAGAGCATATTCGGCCATCGCGCCGAAGCGATTGCCGCCGACCACCGCGTCGCCCGCGCGCCAGCCGGACACGCCCTCGCCCACCGCATCGACCTCGCCCGAAAACTCCAGCCCCGAAACGAAGGGCAGATCGGGCTTCAACTGATAATCGCCGCGCGTCATCAGCAGGTCGGGAAAATTCACCGCCGCCGCGCGCACCCGCACCCGCACCTCGCCCGGCCCCGGCTCGGGAACCGGCAGATCGGCGAGCGCGGCGCCCGCATGGCCGGGCAAGAGTTCGCGCACCTGCAAAGCCCGCATGGAGAAAAACCTTTCCTACATTGTTCCCATATGGTTCGTTGTATCCATCCAACGAACCCGAAGGAGCGAATCATGCCACGACCCGACCCGTCGAGCTGCGACGCCGACGCGCTGATCGATGCCGTCATCGACCGCGAAGGCCGCTATGTAAACCATCCCGCCGATCGCGGCGGCCCGACCTGCTGGGGAATCACCGAAGCGGTCGCGCGGTCGCAGGGCTATGCGGGCGCGATGCGCGAGCTGCCGCGCGCCGAGGCCGCGTCGATCTATCGCCGCCTCTATTGGCTGCGCCCCGGCTTCGACAAGGTCGCGCTGCGTGCCCCGAAGGTCGCCGCCGAGCTGTTCGACACCGGCGTCAACATGGGCACCGGCACGGCGGCGGGCTTTCTCCAGCGCGCGCTCAACGCGCTCAACCGCGCGGCGCGCGATTATCCCGACATCGCCGTCGATCGCGAGATCGGCCCGCGCACGCTGTCGGCACTCGACGGCTTCCTTCGGGCGCGCGGGACGAGCGGCGAAACCGTGCTGCTGCGCGCGATGGAGGCGCTGCAAGGCGAACGCTACATCGCCCTCGCCGAACGCCGCCCGAGCCAGGAGGCCTTCCTCTACGGCTGGCTGGCCAACCGCATCGGGAATGCGTGACGGGTATCATTTTACCGGGACGTATCGTGAACTTTGACAACTTCCAGCAAAAGGACAGCGAAACATGAGCATCATCACCGGCCTGATCGGCCCCGTCGCCAAGCTGATCGACAAGATCATTCCCGACCCCGAAGCGCGCGACCGCGCCAAGCTCGAACTCTTGAAGCTCGAGGGCAGCCAGGAAATGGATGCGATCAAGACGCGGATGACCGCGATCGTCGCCGAGGCGAACAGCGCCGACCCCTGGACCAGCCGCGCGCGGCCGAGCTTCCTCTATGTCATGTATGCGCTGCTGCTGTGGGCGATCCCGATGGGCCTGATCGCCGCCGCGCGCCCCGAGATGGCGAAAAGCATCGCCGAGGGCATGAATGCCTACCTCGCGGGCATCCCCGAACCGCTCTACGCGCTCTTCGGCACCGGCTATCTCGGCTACACCGCTGCGCGGGCATGGGGTCAGGCGAAAGGCGTGAGCGGCTGAAAGCACCGCCGAAATAGCCGTGTGCACCCGCGAAGGCGGGTGCCCATCACCGAACGGCGCTATTTTGAACCGACAGGAGATGGGTCCCCGCCTGCCCAGAAGGGGCAGTTTATCCTGAGCGCCGCCGCAGGCGGCGTCGAAGGGCGGGAACACGATCTTTGAATGTTCACGCGGAGACGCGGAGCCGCGGAGAAGAAAATATTCGCGCAGAGATCGCGGAGCAGGCTGAGAAAAAGAAAGGGCGGCAAAGCCGCCCATCTCCTTTTTCCTCCGCGTCTCCGCGTCTCCGCGTGAACCAAATCCTCTGCGATCTCTGCGCGAATCCTATTCCACTACCGCCGCCAGATTGGCCAGCGAGCTATTCAGCCCCGCCTGATGATCCTTCGCCGAAATCCCCGGCGGCACCTGATGCGCGTCGATCGTCACCAGCGTGCCGCCGCCCTTTCGCGACAGATACCAGTGCATCGCCATCGTCCCCGAAAAGCGCGGATCGTCGGACTCGAACTCGACCTCCCAGACGATCAGCCGCCCGTCGTCGAGCGTCGGGATCTGCACCTCGACGATGTCGCTGTCGTCGTCGCTCTTGGTCTCGATATCGGGATCGTCGAACGTCAGCCGCAGCCGGAACCCGCCCCCTGCGCGCAGGTCGCAGTGATCGAACGTCCCGGTCGCGCCCTCGGGCGGCAGCCAGCGCGCCAGTTTCGCGGCGCTGGTGAAGGCCGCGAACACATCGGGCAGCGGCGCCGCGATCAGCCGTTCGGCGTGATCGGTGCGCCGCGTCTTCTTCGTCGGTTTCAAATGGTCGCCGCCAGCGCCGCGATGACCGCCGCGACCGCATCGTCGGCGGCCTTGCCGTCGGGCCCCCCGCCCTGCGCCATGTCGGGGCGTCCGCCGCCGCCCTGCCCGCCGAGCGCCGCGACCGCGGCCTTGACGAGATCGACGGCATTGTGGCTCGCGGTCTTGTCGTCGGTCACCCCGACCGCGACCGACGCGCGCCCGTCGTTGACCGCGACGAGCATCGCGACGCCGCTGCCGACCTGTTGCTTGAGCCCGTCGACCGTGCCGCGCAGTTCCTTGGGGTCGAGCCCATCGACGACCTGCGCGAGGAAGGCGGTGTCGCCGACCTGCTCGACCGCCGGCGCGCCGCTCGCCGCTCCGCCGCCGCCCATCGCGAGAGCTTTCTTCGCGTCAGCCAGCTCGCGCTCGGCCTTCTTCAATTGCTCGGCGAGCGCCGCGACGCGCGCGGGCACCTCGTCGGGCGAGGTCTTGAGCGCCGCCGCCGCGCTCTTCAGCGCCTCGTCGCGCGCGGTCAGCCATTGCCGCGCCGCTTCGCCGGTCAGCGCCTCGATGCGCCGCACCCCCGACGAAACCGCGCTTTCGCCGACGATCTTGAACAGCGCGATGTCGCCCAGCGCGCGGACGTGCGTTCCGCCGCACAGTTCGACCGAATAGCTATGGTCGTCGGTCTTGCCCATGCTGAGCACGCGCACCTCGTCGCCGTATTTCTCGCCGAACAGCGCCATCGCGCCCGCCGCGATCGCATCCTCGGGGGTCATCAGCCGCGTCGTCACCGTTTCGTTGGCGCGAATCTGCGCGTTGACGTCGGCCTCGATCGTCGCGATCTCCTCCGGCGTCAGCGCCTTCGGGTGGGAGAAGTCGAAGCGGAAGCGATCCTCGGCAACGAGACTCCCCTTCTGCGTCACATGCTCGCCGAGCCGGCCCCGAAGCGCCGCGTGCAGCAGGTGCGTCGCGCTGTGATTGGCGCGGATGCGGTCGCGCCGCGCGGCGTCGACGGCGAGCTGCACCGTATCGCCGACCTTCAGCGTCCCCCCCTCCAGCTTCGCCTGATGCGTGTGCAGGCGGCCGAGCGGCTTGCCGGTGTCGCTGACATTTGCCTTCACGCCATCCAGCGTCGCGATCGTCCCCGCGTCACCCATCTGGCCGCCGCTCTCGCCATAGAAGGGCGTCTGGTTGGTCAGCACGACGACCGCGTCGCCGGCTTTCGCTTCGTCGACCGACTTGCCGTCCTTGACCAGCCCGATCACCGTCGCTTCGCCCGCGGTCGAGGTGTAGCCGGTGAATTCGGTGCTGCCGTTCGCCTCGGCGAGGTCGAACCAGATTTCGTCCGACGCCTTGTCGCCGCTGCCCTTCCACGCCGCGCGCGCTGCCGCCTTCTGCCGCGCCATCGCCGCGTCGAAGCCCGCGCGATCGACCGCGATGTCCTGCGCGCGCAGCGCATCCTCGGTCAGGTCATAGGGAAAACCGAACGTGTCGTAGAGCTTGAACGCCGTCTCGCCGGGCAGCGTGTCGCCCTTGCCCATGCCCACCGTCGCCTCGTCGAGCAGGCGCAGCCCTTTGTCGAGCGTCTGGCGGAATTTCGTCTCCTCGCGCTCCAGCGTCTCGGCGATCAGCGGCTGGGCGCGGATCAGCTCGGGATAGGCGGCGCCCATCTCGGCGGTCAGCGACGGCAGCAGCCGGTGCATCAGCGGGTCCTTCGCACCGAGCAGATGCGCGTGGCGCATCGCGCGGCGCATGATCCGGCGCAGCACATAGCCGCGCCCCTCGTTCGACGGCAGCACGCCGTCGGCGACAAGGAAGCTCGACGCGCGAAGATGGTCGGCGATCACGCGGTGGCTCGCCTGCGTCGCGCCCTCGGCCGGGACGCCGGTCAGGTCGACCGACGCCGCGATCAGCGCCTTGAACGTGTCGGTGTCGTAATTGTCGTGGACGCCCTGCATCACCGCCGCGATGCGTTCCAGCCCCATGCCGGTGTCGATGCTCGGCCGCGGCAGGTCGAGCCGCTCGCCGCCCGGAAGCTGCTCATATTGCATGAACACCAGATTCCAGATCTCGACGAAGCGGTCGCCGTCTTCCTCGGGCGATCCCGGCGGGCCGCCCCAGATATGGTCGCCATGGTCATAGAAGATTTCGCTGCACGGCCCGCACGGCCCGGTGTCGCCCATCGACCAGAAATTGTCGCTGGTCGGGATGCGGATGATGCGCTCCTCGGGCAGTCCCGAAATCTTGCGCCACAGATCGAACGCCTCGTCGTCGGTGTGATAGACGGTCGCGGTCAGCTTTTCCGCCGGCAGCCCCCAATCCTTGGTCAGCAGCGTCCAGGCGTGCGTGATCGCCTGCTCCTTGAAATAGTCGCCGAAGGAGAAATTCCCCAGCATTTCAAAGAAGGTATGGTGCCGCGCCGTATAGCCGACATTGTCGAGGTCGTTGTGCTTGCCGCCCGCGCGCACGCATTTCTGCGACGAGGTCGCGGTGCTGTAGGGGCGCTTCTCCAGCCCCGTGAAGACATTCTTGAACGGCACCATGCCCGCGTTGACGAACATCAGCGTCGGGTCGTTGTACGGCACCAGCGGCGCCGAGGCTTCGATATGATGTCCCGCCTCCCCGAAATAGTCGAGGAAGGAACGGCGAATGTCGTTGGTCGATGTCATGCGCGCGAATTAGGGATTTTGCGGCGATGCGACAAGTCGGTTAGTGGCGATGACGCTGATCGGCGCCTTCATTCAGAAAGAGGTCGCGATCCCCTTGCCCAGATAGCAGGGCAGCTGATGCAGCACATCGGCCTTGGGCACGCCGTCCTCGATCAGTTCGGGCGGCACTTCGGAGGTGTCGGTGCGCACGACGGTGAAGGGGCTCGCGGGGTCGGTGCGGTGGACGACGACATAGCCGCAATCCATCGAGCCGTCCTTGCGGTCGCCGCGAAAATCGAACGCCGCGTAAAGCCCCGGCGGCTGGCCCGCGGGGTCGGGATACCAGCTCAGCCGCAGGATGCGGAGCTTGCCGTCGGCCCACAACGCCGAACGCTTGCGCAGGTTCATTTCCCATTCGAGCCGCGGGTTCGACGCCTGGAACGACAGGCGCAGCATCGCATAGGCGGCGGCATAGTCGCGCCGCGCCAACGCCGCGGTATAGGTAGCGAAGCGGTCGATCGCCCCCTCCTCGTCGGCCGCGGTTGGCGCGAAGGTCCCGCCGTCGGGGACGACGATATTGCGCTCGACCTCGGGGCCCAGCGCCGGCGGCGCGGCAAGCGCGGCCGAGGTGCCCGCGAACAGCAGCGCCGCCGCCGCGGCGATAAGGCCCCGGTGTTCAATAGCCATAATAGGCCCCGCCCTTGTCGCGTGCGCGGCGCCATGCCGGCCGGTCGTGGCAGGCGTTCACGAAATTCGCGAGCTTGGGATAGCGCGGCGCCATGCCCTGCATGATCGCGACCTCGGCGGGAAAGCTCAGCATCACGTCGGCCGCCGACAGGCTGGAGCCGACGAAATGACCCGCGTCGCTCACCCGGCTTTCCATATAGGCGAAATGCGAATCGAGCTGCTGCGCGATGCGCGCTTCGAGCGGCGCCGCCGCCGCGCCGAGCCGCGCGGTATAGAGGCGCAGCAGGATCGGCGTCATCGCCGACCCTTCGGCGAAATGCAGCCATTCGAGGTGGCGGACATGATCGTCGGTGCCGCGTTCGGGGACGAGCGCGCCGCCGCCGTGGCGTTCGCACAGATATTCGACGATCGCCCCCGATTCGGTGATCACCTTGCCGCCGTCCTCGATTACCGGCGATTTGCCGAGCGGATGCACCGCGAGCAGCTCGGGCGGCGCGAGATTGGTGACCGGATCGCGGTCGTAGAATTTGATTTCATAGGGTGCGCCGATCTCTTCGAGCAGCCAGAGGATGCGCTGCGAACGGCTGTTGTTGAGGTGGTGGACGATCAGGCTCATCGCATTCTCCTTGGCGCCGCACCCGGCCGGGCGGCGCAGGTTTGGGGCCGATAATGATTTGAAGCGGCCGGGCGCAGAAAGGAAGACAATTCGCGCAGAGACGCAAAGAGCGCAGAGATTATAGTTCGCGCGGAGATGCGGAGACGATGGCCGCGACCGATAGGCCGCTTCCCGCCCGCCGCGGAGCGTTCGTCGCAGCGTTGCGGGAACAGGGGCCCGTCGCGGCCGACTCCGCCGCTTCGCGCCTCTGTGCGAACGTCGAAAGCGGGATCCCGGGTCAAGCCCGGGATGACGAGAGGAGGGACGCAAAGCGGCCGGTAAGCGGCGGCCCGCATCTCATCACTTCGTCATTCCCGCGAAAGCGGGAACCCAGGGCGTGCGTCTGCTGATCCCACACTGGGTTCCCGCTTTCGCGGGAATGGCGAAGAGAGGGAACGAAGGGGAATGGCCGCTTCCCAACCCATTTTCCGTCGCCACCACCAGACCGCCAAACCGCAAGCCGCATACCGATCGGCGGCGAATCAACGGCGGGCGGGCCGACCTGCGAGAGGGACAGGTGCAGGTGCGATGCAGCCGCAAGGAGGCTGCGGGGCCCGCCGCCGTCGGCCGGCCGGTCCATGGGAGGGGAAACCGGCCGGATGGCGTTCAGGGTCGATCAATCGTCGCCGTCGTCGTCGGGGCCGGCCATCATCTCTTCGGCCACCGCGTCGGTGCGTGTGCGGATCGCGCTTTCGAGGCGCTGCATCAGCTCGGGATTCTCGGTCAGGAAGGTCTTCGCATTCTCACGGCCCTGGCCGATGCGGATCGAATCATAGCTGAACCAGGCGCCCGATTTCTCGACCAGCCCAGCCTTGACGCCGAGGTCGAGGATTTCGCCGATCTTGGAAATGCCCTGCCCGTACATGATGTCGAACTCGACCTGCTTGAACGGCGGCGCGACCTTGTTCTTGACGACCTTGACGCGCGTCGTGTTGCCGACGATCTCGTCGCGATCCTTGATCTGGCCGGTGCGGCGGATGTCGAGACGGACCGAGGCGTAGAATTTGAGCGCGTTGCCGCCCGTCGTCGTCTCCGGATTGCCGTACATCACGCCGATCTTCATGCGGAGCTGGTTGATGAAGATCACCATGCAGCGCGAGCGGCTGATCGATCCCGTCAGCTTGCGCAGGCTCTGCGACATCAGGCGCGCCTGGAGGCCGACGTGGCTGTCGCCCATCTCGCCCTCGATCTCGGCGCGCGGGACGAGCGCGGCGACCGAGTCGATGACCAGCACGTCGATCGCGTTCGATCGCACCAGCGTGTCGACAATCTCCAGCGCCTGCTCGCCGGTGTCGGGCTGCGACACGATCAGTTCGTCGATATCGACCCCCAGCTTCCGCGCGTAAACGGGGTCGAGCGCATGTTCGGCGTCGACGAAGGCCGCGGTGCCGCCCATCTTCTGCGCCTCGGCGATGCAATGCAGCGCAAGCGTGGTCTTGCCCGAGCTTTCGGGACCATAGATTTCGATGACGCGGCCGCGCGGCAGGCCGCCGACCCCCAGGGCGATGTCGAGCCCGAGCGATCCGGTCGAAACCGCCTCGACCTGCATCGCTTCCTTCGAGCCCAGCTTCATCACCGAGCCCTTGCCGAACGCGCGATCGATCTGCGCGAGCGCGGCGTCGAGCGCCTTCTGCCTGTCCGTTCCGTTCACTGATTTCCCCGATTCGACGAGTGACAATTGTCCGGCCATTGCCGTCCCTTTCCTGCTCTAGAGCGACCGCGGAAGCATCGCAACGCCTGCCTCGTGTGCCACATTTGTTCTCATGGAACAAGAGGGGAACATGCAATATCCTGAAATCGTCATTGCGAGCGAAGCGAAGCAATGACGAAGAGCAAGGACGACGGCGGCCCCCGCCTCTGCGGGGCGACGATTCAGGCGCCGAACTCGGCGATCGCCGCCTCGATGTCGGTCAGGCGGAACGGCTTGGTCACCAGCCGCCGGTGCGCGTGCGCGGGCGGGATCACGTCGCCGCCGCCCGAGGTGAAGGCAAAGGGAATGCCCTGCTCCGCGAGCGCGTCGGCGATCGGCCAGCCCTTTTCGTCGCCGAGGTTGATGTCGATCAGCGCGCCGGCGAGCGATTCGGCGGCGATGACCGCCAACGCTTCATCGTTGGTCGTCGCCTGCGCGGGCTCGGGCAGGCCGAGCGCGTCGAACATATCGGCCAGCATCATGCCGATCAGCACATCGTCCTCGACGAGCAGGATACGCGGCGCGTCAGCCATGGCCCGCCCGATGCGCCGCCTCGTCGAGCGCCGCCGACACCGCCTCGGTCAGTTGCGCGACCGAGAAGGGCTTCGGCAGGAAGGCGACGTCGGCGATATCGATCGACTGGCGGAGCTGCTCCTCGGCATAGCCCGACATGAACAGCACCGGCAGCGCCGGCCGCTTCGCGCGCATCGCGCGCACCATTGCCGGGCCGTCCATCGTCGGCATCACGACGTCGCTGACGATCAGGTCGATCTTTTCCATCCCGGCGAAACGCTCCAGTCCTTCCTCGCCCTGTGAGGCGGTGACGACACTGTAACCCGCGCGGGCCAGCGCGCGTTCCGCGACCGCGCGCACCATATCCTCATCCTCGACGAGCAGGATCGTGCCGGTGCCCCATTGGCTCTTCTTGGGCTTCACCGGCGCCGCGGGCACGGCGGGCGCCCCGGCATCGGCGCGGTGGACGGGGAGATAGATGGTGAAACTCGTCTCCCCCGGCCGGCTGTCGGCGAAGATGAAGCCCGCCGACTGCTTGATGATGCCATAGACGGTCGACAGGCCGAGCCCGGTTCCCTTGCCGACATCCTTGGTGGTGAAGAAGGGCTCGAAAATCTTGGGCAGCACATCGGCGGGAATGCCGCTGCCGGTGTCGCTGACCTTGAGCGCGCTATAATCGGCGGGGGGCATGAACTCATTGCCCATCTGGCGGACGTCGGCGGCCGACACCGGATAGGTCTCGATCGTCAGCGTTCCCGCGCCTGCCATCGCGTCGCGCGCATTGACCGCGAGGTTGATGATCACCTGTTCGAGCTGCCCCGGGTCGGCGCGCACCGCGCCGAGGCCGCGGCCGTGATGCACCATAAGCTGGACCGTATCGCCGATCAGCCGCTTGAGCAGGTGCGACACCTCCGAAATCACGTCGGGAAGCTGCAAAATCTGCGGACGCAGCGTCTGCTGGCGCGAGAAGGCGAGCAATTGCCGCGTCAGGCTGGCGGCGCGGTTGGCGTTGCTGCGGATCTGCTGGATGTCGTCATAATCGCTGTCGCCCGGCGTGTGGCGCATCAGCATCAGGTCGCAGGCGCCGAGCACCGCGGTCAGGATATTATTGAAATCATGCGCGACCCCGCCCGCGAGCTGGCCGACCGCCTGCATCTTCGACGCCTGTGCGACCTGGCGCTTGAGCCGCGATTCCTCGCTCGAATCCTTGAGGCTCAGCAGCACCGCCGCCTCGCCGAGCCCGCGCACGCCGACGACGCGCATCGACACCGGGTCGTCGCCCTGCCCGATCAGCCGGATCGACAGGTCGCCGCCGACCTGCTGGCCGCTGCTGTGGCGGCGGATCATGTCGGCGAGCGGCCCCTTGTCCTCGCCGACGACCAGGTCGCCGGGATAGCGCGGCGGGCGGCCCTCGCCGATCCCCGCGGCGCGGAGGAAGGCGCGGTTCATATAGAGGAAGCGGCCGTCGCGATCGACCAGCGCGAGCCCGAAGGGGAGCAGCGACAGCAAGGTCTCGACATAGGTCTGCGCGGTGCCGCGGTCGGCGGGCCCCATTTCCTCGTCGAGCATCGCGAGCAGCACCGGGCCATGGCCGTCGGCCGGCGTCAACGGAATCTGGAGCATCCGCACCGGCGTCGCGCGGTCGCCCTCGCGCGCGAAGTAAAGCGTGCCCGCGTCGTCGAGCCGCAGCATCGCGGCGACGTCGCGTCCGGCATAATGCGCCTGGTCGCCTTCGTCGAAGGCGCGGAGCAGAAAGGCCTGGTTGGCGGTGCGCAGCCGGCCCTCGGCGCTGACCAGCGCCGCCATGATCCCCGCGCGCGCCAGCGTCCGGCCGGCCGGCCCGTCGAGGTGGCGCATCACTTCGCTCGTCAGGTCGAGCCGTTCGAGCGCGGCGAAGCGCCAGACGAGATAATCCTCGGCCTGCCCGGTCCGCGTCACCTGCGCCTGCAATTGCAGCGGCCCGACCGCGATGTCGCTGGCGT
The DNA here is from genome assembly GCF_025869345.1 of Sphingopyxis sp. Classification (GTDB taxonomy): domain Bacteria; phylum Pseudomonadota; class Alphaproteobacteria; order Sphingomonadales; family Sphingomonadaceae; genus Sphingopyxis. The sequence goes on along the minus strand of NZ_JAOZVW010000149.1, from coordinate 7,435 downwards.
GCCCCTCGCCATCGCGCCACGCGGCACGCCCGGCGTTCTTGAGCAGGTCGGCGCCGCGTCCGTCGAGCGGCAGCCCCGGCGGGGTCACGAAGCCGCCCATCCACGTCGCGAACAAATCGTTGGCGCAGACGAGCCGCCCGGCGCGGTCGGTCACCGCGATCGCGACATCGTCGTGGTTGACCGCCGCGCGCAGCATCGTCCAGTCGGGCAGCGCCGCCTCGCCGCCGGCCGCGGCCGGAAACAGCCGCCGTGCGAGGATCAACCCGCCCGCGGCAATCGCAAGTCCGGCGAGGAAACCGGCGGCCAGCACCGCATTCCCCGTCGCCCAGAACAGCAGCGCGACCGACAGCAAGGCAAGCCCGCCGATGAGCGCGGCATCGAGCCGCGACAACGCCGCAAGCGCCGGCGGCGGCCCCGCGGAGCCCGCCCCCCGACTGAAATCTCCATCAGCGGCAGGCAGGCTTGGCGCGGTCAACGGCACTCTCTTTTATGGGCGCATCACCAGATGCGGACGCGATCCTTCGGCGCCAGATAGAGTTTCTGGCCCGGCTTGACGTTATAGGCCTTATACCAAGGGTCAAGGTTGCGCGAGACCCAGGCTCGCTGAATCGACGGCGAATGCGGGTCGGTCGTGATGCGCTGCGACAGATTCTGCTCGCGATAGTTGCGCCGCCACACCTGCGCCCAGCCGAGGAAGAAGCGCTGGTCGCCGGTCAGCCCGTCGATCACCGGCGCTTCCTTGCCGCCGAGCGACTTCTTGTAGGCGTCATAGGCGATCGTCAGGCCCGCAAGGTCGCCGATATTCTCGCCGAGCGTGAAGGTGCCGTCGAGATGTTCGCCGGGCAGCACTTCATAGGCGTCATATTGCGCGACGAGCGCCTTGCTCGCGGCCTCGAACGCCTTGACGTCGGCGGGGGTCCACCAGTCGGCGAGCTTGCCCGTCTCGTCATATTTGGCGCCCTGGTCATCGAAATGATGGCTGATCTCGTGGCCGATGACGGCGCCGATGCCGCCATAGTTGATCGCCGCGTCGGCCTTCGGATCGAAGAAGGGCGGCTGCAGGATCGCGGCGGGGAAAACGATCTCGTTCATCCCGAAATTGGCGTAGGCGTTGACCTCCATCGGGGTCATCCCCCATTCCCAGCGGCGGATCGGCCCGCCGAGGCGGCTGATATTGTCGTCATGCGCGAACTGGTTCGAACGCAGCGCATTGCCGAACAGATCGTCGGCCTTGATCTCCAGCTTGCTGTAATCCTTCCAGCGGTCAGGATAGCCGATCTTGGTCGTGAAATTGGCGAGCTTCTTCTTCGCCTTCACCTTGGTCGCGGGCTGCATCCACGTCAGATTGCCGATCCGCGCGTCGAGCGCCGCGAGGACGTTCTTCACGAGGACATCCATCGCCGCCTTGGTTTCGGGCGGGAAATATTTCGCGACATAGTCCTGGCCGACCGCTTCGCCCAGATTGTTGGTGGTGAAATCGACCGCGCGCTTCCAGCGCTCCTGCATCTGCGGCGTCCCCGACAAAGCGGTGCCATAGAAGGAGAAGGCCTCCTTCGCCACCGCGTCGGGCAGCACGTCCGAAAAGCCGTCGAGGCTGCGGACGAGCAACGCGTCGCGCAGCACGCCGATCGGTGCGTCGGCGATCAGCTTCGCCTCGCCGGTCAGCGCGCTCGGCTGCGCGACCAGGATCGTGTCCTCTTTAACGCCGACGCCGCGGATGAAGGCCGTCCAGTCGAAACCCGGCGCGGCCTTGGTCAGGTCGGCGATCGTCATCTTGTTATAGACCTTGGTCGCGTCGCTGCTGTCGTTCTTGTCCCAGTGGACGGTCGCGACCTGCTTTTCGAAGTCATAGATCGCCTTGGCGCGCGCCGCGGCATCCTTTTCGCCCGCCAGCGTCAGGACATTCTCCAGATGCTTGAGGTAGGCGGCCTGCAGCTTCAGGTTGCGCTCGCCGTCCTTCAGATAGAAATCGCGGTCGGGCATCCCGATGCCGCCCTGGAACATGGTGTAGATATAGACATCGGGATTCTTGTCGTCCTGCCCGACATAGCCGCCGAAGAAATGCGACACGCCGCTGCGGTCAGCCTCGGCGAGCAGCGCGGGGAGCCCGGCCTTGTCGACGGCGCGGATCTTGGTCAGCCACGGCTGGATCGGGGCCAGCCCCTTCGCCTCGACCGCCGCCGAATCGAGATAGGCGGCATAGGCGCGGCCGATCATGCTGTTCGGGTCGCCCTTGGCGGCCTCGAGAATCTCCTGCGTGCGCTTCTGCGACAGGTCGGCGAGCGCGGTGAACATGCCGTAATTCGACTTGTCGGCCGGGATCGCGGTATCCTTCGCCCAGGTGCCGTTGGCATAGGCGTAGAAATCGTCGCCGGGCTGGACGCTCTTGTCCATGCCCGAGAAATCGAAGCCGAAATCGCCGATTTCGGGCTTGGCGGCGGTGTCCGCCGCGGGCGCCGGAGCGGCGGCGTCCTGAGCGAAAGCGGGTGCCGCCGTCAGCAGCATCGCGCCAAGCGCGGCGGTCGCCATCAGGCGCGAAGAAAGGTTCAAAGTCATGATATTCCCCAGATAGACAGTGCGAAGGGCGCGCCGCGGCGCGATCTTGCGATGGGAACAGCTATAGGCGCGCGGGCGACTACGGTTCAACCGGCGGCGGTGTCGCTCGTCGATGCCTCAAGTCGTTGGTCGCGCGCGCGGCGGACCTTGCGCCGCCAGCGCAGGCGAATCCAATTGTCCCAGATGACCGAGGCCAGAATATAGCCGACGACCGCCGAGGCCGCCGAAATCACGAACAGTCCGCCCAGCCCGCCGAGCAGCGCCGGCCCTGCGTTCGCGGTGAACCATTGCCACCAGTCCGAAAGCGAGGCCGAACGTTCGTAGAGCGCATAGAGCCCCGCCATATTGGTGTGCATCCCGAACAGCACATTGCCGAGCCAGACCGACGCGGCGAGGATCAGCGGGGTCGTCACCGGGTTCGACAGAAAGGTCATCGCCGCGCCGATCGGAATATTGGCGCGGAACGGCAGCGCGAGCAGCGCGACGCCCAGAATCTGCACGCCCGGGATCAGGAAGAAGATGCCGACGAACAGCCCGAGCGCGGTGCCGCGCCGCACCGAGGTGCGGGTGAAGCGCCACAAATGGCTGTGCGCGACGCGGTGCGCAAAGGGTTTGACGAAGCGGCTCGCCAGCAATTCCTCGCGCGTCGGCGAGTTGCGGCGAATCCAGTTCATCAGGAACGCCTTGTCCCGGGATTTCGGGTCGCGCGGCTGGCCTCCCCCGCTCATCCGCGATCCTTCATCAGCCGTTCCTTGTCGCGCTTCCAGTCGCGTTCCTTGATCGATTCGCGCTTGTCGTGCGCCTTCTTGCCCTTGGCGAGCGCCAGTTCGACCTTGGCGCGGCCGCGGCTGTTGAAATAGACCGACAGCGGGACCAGCGTCATCCCCTGCCGCATCACCCCGGCGTGCAGCTTGTTGATCTCGCGCCCGTTGAGCAGCAGCTTGCGCGGCCTCTTGGGCTCATGATTGAACCGATTGCCGTGGCTGAATTCGGGGATGTTGGCGTTGATCAGCCACACCTCGCCGCCCGTCACCTCGGCATAGCTTTCGGCGATCGTCCCCTCGCCGAAGCGCAGCGATTTGACCTCGGTCCCCTGCAACGCGATCCCCGCCTCGAACACCTGTTCGATGGCATAGTCGAAGCGCGCGCGCCGGTTCTCGGCGACGACCTTCTTCTTGTCGAATTCGGCGGCGGACTGCGGACGGGCCATGAAACGGAACCTAGATTACTCCCGCCGCGGACAATGCGGCATCGACGGCCTTGCGCGATGCATCGGACGCCGGGATGATAGGTAGGCGCACTTCGGGCGAAAACCAGTCGTGGACGCGCGACAGCGCATATTTGACCGGGCCGGGCGACGCGTCGGAGAACATCGCCTTGTGCAGGTCGAACAATCGGTCGTGCAGCGCCAGCGCGCCGGTCCAGTCGCCCGCAGCACAAGCCGCGGCGAAATCGGCGCAGAGGCGCGGCGCGACGTTGGCGGTGACCGAGATGCAGCCGACACCGCCGAGCACCGCGTGCGGTAGCCACAGATCGTCGTTGCCGCTGAGCTGGCAGAAATCGGCGCCTGCCCCCGCGCGGTGGACTGTCACGCGGGCGAGGTCGCCGCTGGCATCCTTGATCGCGACGACCGACGGGATTTCGGCGAGCCGGCACATCGTCTCGGCGCTGATGTCGGTGACGGTTCGGGCCGGGACGTTGTAGACGACGATCGGCAGGTCGCTCGCCTCGGCGAGCGCGTGGAAATGCGCGAGCAGCCCCTCCTGGGTCGGCCGGTTGTAATAGGGCGCGACGACCAGCGCCGCATCGGCCCCCGCCGCCTGCGCGTGACGCATGTGGCGGATCGCGGTCGCGGTGTCGTTCGATCCGCAGCCGGCGATCACCGGCACGCGCCCCGCCGCCGCCGCGATGCAGGTGTCGATCACCTGATAATGTTCGTCGAAACCCAGGGTGGGGCTTTCGCCGGTGGTGCCGCACGGCACGAGCGCGCTCGTTCCTTCGTCGATCTGCCATTCGACCAGCCGTTTGAACGCCGATGCATCGAACGCACCGTCGCGAAATGGCGTCACCAAGGCGGGAATCGACCCCGAAAACATGCTCTGCTCCTTTACAAGGACTCCGCTCGACCGATAGAAGATCGAAGCGCGCTCGCTATTGGACGCCTATTCAGCGCCCCGCAAGGAGTTTGCTACTAAGATGCCCGGCATGATTTCGCTGCCTTCGATTTCCCGCCTGGCTCTGGCTCTGGCTCTCGCCCTTCCGACCGTCGCTCACGCCAGCGAACTCACCCCCGAACAAATGGCGTGGTATCGCGCCCAGATGGGGCTCGCGGCCCAGTCGGGGGCGCCGCCGTCGACGAATTCGGTCGGCGATGCGGTGCTCGAATGGCGGCGCCTCACCGCGACCAACACCGCCTCCTTCGACCAGCTTTCGCGCTTCCTGATGGCGAACCGCGACTGGCCCGACGCCGACAAGCTGCGCGTGCGCGCCGAAAAGGCGATCGCGCTCGACAGCTACGACCCGCAGCGCACCCTCGCCTTCTTTCAGGCCTATCCGCCGCGCACGCCGAGCGGCGAGCTGCGCTATGCGCTGGCGCTCAAGGCCGCGGGCCGCCGCGAGGACGCCAATGCCGCCGCGCGCCGCGCCTGGACCGGCGGCATCATCGACGAGATGGAGGTGAGCCGCGCGCTCAGCCTCTTCCCCGGCGTCTTCAGCCTCGCCGACCATGACGCGCGCATGGACCGGCTGCTGTGGACCAGCGCGACGATCGCGGCGGGCCGCCAGCTTCCCTATGTCTCGCCCGAAAAGCGCGCGGTGTTCGCGGCGCGCCTCGCGATGCGCAGCGGCGCGGTCGATGCCGCGCTGCAGGCCTCGGCGGTCGAAAGCGCCAATCCCTCGCTCACCCGCACCGATCCCGGATACATCACCGCCAAGGCGACCTGGCTGCGCAAGGCGGGCCGCGTCGGCGAAGCGCGCGCGCTGCTCGCCGCCCCGCGCTCACTGGCGAAGGCGCCGACCGACGCCGAGGAATGGATCGAAACGCTGCTCACCAATGCGCGCCAGGCCGACGCCGCGGGCGACAAGCTCACCGCCTATAATATCGCCAAACAGATCGACGACAGCTTCGCGCCCGGCGTCGTGATCCGCGAGGAACCGCTCGGGGTGCGCGACGACTATACCTCGCTCGCCTGGCTTGCCGGCCAGCTCGCCTTCAAGAGCCTCCGCCGTCCCGGCGAGGCGGTGCGGCTTTACGCCGCCTATGGCGAGGCCGCGCGCTCGGCGCAGACGCGGACCAAGGGTTTCTACTGGGCGGGGCGCGCCGCGCTCGCCGCGGGGGATCGCGACACGGCGAACCGCTATTTCAACGACGCCGCGCAGCATTACGACCAATTCTACGGCCAGCTTTCGCTCGAACGGCTCGGCCGGCCGCAGCCCAAGCCGACGCCGAACCCGACGATCACGGTCAACGGCGACGAACGGCGGGCGTTCGACGACAACCGGCTGGTGCGCGCCGCGCGCGCGCTGGGCGAGATCGGCGCGTGGCGCGAGCAGTCGCAGTTCCTCCGCGCCATCGCGCAGCGCGCGACCACGCCCGCCGACCATGTCCTCGCGGGCCAGCTCGCGTCGTCGATCGGCCGGCCCGACCTCGGCGTGATGATCGGCCGCAGCGCGCAGGCGAACAGCCTCGACGCGGTCGAGGTGTCGGGCTTCCCGACCGTGCGCGTGCCCTCGGGCCACGAGGGCAACTGGACCTTCATCCACGCGATCACGCGGCAGGAAAGCCAGTTCGACCGCCAGGCGATCAGCCACGCCGGCGCGCGCGGGATGATGCAGCTCATGCCCGGCACCGCGCGCGAAGTCGCAGGCAAGCTGGGCCTCAGCTACGACGCGGGCTCGCTGACCAGCGACACCAATTACAACCTCACGCTCGGCTCGACCTATTTCCAGCAGATGCTGAGCTATTTCGGCGGCAGCTATCCGCTCGCGGTCGCGGCCTATAATGCCGGGCCGGGCAATGTGAACAAATGGCTGCGCGCCAACGGCGATCCGCGCAATGGCGGCATCGACATGATCGACTGGATCGAGGCGATCCCGATCTTCGAGACGCGCAACTATGTCCAGCGCGTGCTCGAAAACGCCGTCGTCTACGACACGCTGCGCGACCGCCCGCTCCCCAGCGCTCCGCTGAGCTTCTACCTCGGCAAGCGCAATCCGGGATAATGATGATCACACCGTCCTCCCGGCGAAGGCCGGGATCTCGCCCTCGCGTGTGAATGCATCGGCGAGATCCCGGCTTTCGCTGGGATGACGATTTGGGGGCAAGGCCGATGGCCGGAGAGAAAACAAACATCATCAGCCCGGCGGGCTTCGCGGCGCTGCGCGCCGAATATGACGCGCTGTTCGGGCAGGAGCGGCCGAAGCTGGTCGAAACGATCAGTTGGGCGGCGGGCAATGGCGACCGCAGCGAAAATGGCGATTATATCTATGGCCGCAAGCGGCTGCGCGAGATCGACCGGCGGCTCGGCTTCCTCGCGCGGCGGATGAAGGCGGCGCGCGTCGTCGACCCCGCGGCGCAGCCCGACAAGGACCGCATCTGGTTCGGCGCGACGGTCGAACTCGCCGATGACGACGACGCGCGCCGCATCGTCACGCTGGTGGGCGACGACGAGGCCGATGCCGGGGCCGGCCGGATCGGCTGGAACAGCCCCCTCGCCCGCGCGCTGCGCGGCGCCGCGGTCGGCGACCTGCGCACCGTGCAGCTTCCCGCCGGGCCGAAGGAGTGGGAGGTGATGGCGGTCCGCTATCCCGGATAAATTCATCCCGCGTCATTGCGAGCGAAGCGAAGCAATCCAGAGCCTGCGTAAACCGCCCTGGATTG
>NZ_JAOZVW010000148.1 GCF_025869345.1 Sphingopyxis sp. | reverse complement strand
TCGTCATCCCGGACTTGATCCGGGATCCATTCATCCGGCGCTGAGACAATGGATCCCGGATCAAGTCCGGGATGACGAAGGGAGATCGGTCCGCCTCCGGTCGAAGGTCGGCCCTCCGAAATCCCTTGCATCTGCGAATGTGTCGCACTAGCGGCCAATCTCGACAGGAGTTGAGAATGAATCGCAAATGGATCGTCGCGGCGCTGCTTTCGAGCGCGCTTTCCGCCCCCGCTTTCGCGCAGGACGCCGCGCCCGCCGATGATAGCGCAGCCCGCGACGACAGCATCGTCGTCACCGCCGCACGCACGATCCTGCCGCCCAACGCGCTGCCGCTGACGATCGACCTGATCGGCAAGGACGCGCTCGACCAGCAGCTCGCGATTTCGGGGTCGGTGACCGACGCGGTCTCGAACCTCACCCCCAGCTTTTCGCCGACGCGGCAGAAATTGTCGGGTTCGGGCGAATCGCTGCGCGGGCGCTCGCCGCTCTACGCGATCAACGGCATTCCGCAATCGACCCCGATGCGCGACGGCAGCCGCGACGGCTTCACGATCGATGGCTTCTTCGTCGATCGCGTCGAGCTGATCTATGGTTCGAACGCTCTGCAGGGGATCGGCGGCACCGGCGGCATCGTCAACCAGGTGACGGTCGGAGCGCCGAAGGAAGAGGGGCTCGGCGGCCGTTTCCTGTTGCAAGGCACCGCCGACGACGGCTTTTCGGGCGACGGGCTCGGCGGCAAGGTCGCGGGGCTCGTCCAGTATAAGGCCGGGCGCTTCGATGCGACCTTCGGCGCGGCGTGGGAAAAGCGCGGCGCCTTCTACGACGGCGAAGGGCGCCGCGTCGGACTCAACCTGACGCAGGGCGAGACGCAGGATTCGCGGACCCTCTCGCTCTTCGCACGCCTCGGCTATGAAGTGTCGCCGACCGCGCGGCTCGACCTGATCGCCAGCCGCTACGAGCTCAAGGGCGACGGCGATTATGTCGCGGTCGCGGGCAACCGCGCGCTCGGTATCCCGACGAGCGCGGTGCGCGGCGATCCGCCGGGCGAGCCGGCGCAGAACCGCACCGAAAGCGTCGCGCTGTCGCTGACCGACACCGACCTTGGCGGCGGCAATTTCGTCAGCCAGATCTTCTTCAACCGCAGCCGCGACACCTTTGGTGGCGAGATATTGACGCAGGCGACCTTCCAGGATCCTGCCCTCGCGCCGCAAGGCACCTTGTTCGACCAGTCGCAGAACCGCAGCCGCAAGCTCGGCGCCAAATTCAGCTATGAGCGCGCGGTCCCCGGCTTCGAGGCGCTGACCGTCACCCTCGGCTTCGACGCGCTCGTCGACAAGACCGAGCAGGCGCTGATCGCCACCGGCCGCGTCTGGGTGCCGCCGAGCGATTTTCGCAGCCTCGCCCCCTTCGGCCAGGCGAACCTCAAGCTGTTCGATGGGCTCGTCCGCCTCGCGGGCGGGGTGCGCTGGGAAAATGTGAAGATCAAAATCGACGATTATCACACCCTCGCCTCGACCACCTATGTCGCCTGCACCGCGACCGTCACCACCAATTGCGGCCTTTCGACCTATGGCGGCGTCGATGTCGGGGGCGGCAAGCCCAAGTTCGACGACCTCTTGATCAACGGCGGCATCATCGTCGAGCCGTGGCAGGGCATCCGCGCCTATGCGAGCTATGCCGAGGGCTTCACCGTCCCCGACATCGGCCGCATCACCCGCGCGGTGAAGACCGCCGGGATCGACATCGATAATTATCTCGACATCTCGCCGATCGTCTCGAACAACCGCGAGATCGGCGTCGAGTTGAAGCGCGGCCCGCTCGACGCGAGCGCGACCTATTTCTGGTCGTCGAGCGACAAAGGCCAGCTCCTCATCGCCCGCCCCGACCGCATCTTCGACGTCCAGCGCCAGCGTGTCGAGATCCAGGGCCTCGAGATCAACCTGCGCGTGGCGCTGCCGGTCGACGGGCTGAAAGTCGGGGTCGGCTATGCCCATCTCAAGGGCCGCTATGACAGCGACAGCGCCAATCCTGACGGGATCGTCGACACCGACCTCGACGGCAGCAACATCTCGCCCGACCGCCTGAACCTCAACGCCAGCTACAACAAGGGGCCCGTCTCGGCGCTCGTGCAGACGCAATTCTTCCTGAAGCGCGACTTCCACGGCAAGGCGAACCCCAAACCGCTCAACGATTTCGGCGGCTACGTCATCACCGATGCCAGCCTGCGCTATCAGACCGGCTTCGGCGGGCTGAGCCTGTCGGTGCAGAATCTGTTCGACAAATTCTATATCGACTATTCGAGCGATACGCGCGAAGCGACCGACGCGCCGGTCGCGGCCTATTTCGCGGGCCGCGGGCGGACCTTCACGCTGGGGTGGGATTACCGGTTCTGATGATGCAGTTGCTCGACACGCTCCACCGCTGGACCGGCGGCCTGATCGGCCTCGTGCTCGCGCTCATGGGCCTGTCGGGCACGATCCTGCTCCACGAGACAAGCTGGATCGCCCTGCCCCATAGCGGCGACGCGCTGCGCGGCGACCTGCCGACGGTGGTCGCCGCGACCGAGCGGTTGATGGCGACGCCGGGGGCGCAGGGCATCATCTATGCCGACGAGCGCTTCGGGCTCCACCAGCTCCGCCTCGGCAAGGAAGCGGGCGCCTATGCCAGCCAGTCGGGCGAGATCGTCACCCGCTGGGCGAGCCAGTGGGAGCGGCCCGAGCTCTGGATATTCGACTTCCACCACCATCTCTTCGCGGGCGACAGCGGCGAATGGGTGATCGGCATCGCGGGCCTGTGCGGGCTGTTCTTCGTGATCAGCGGCGTCATCCTCTGGTGGCGGACGCGGCGCACCTTCTCCTTCCGGCTCTGGCCGAAGCGGATGAGCCGTCCGGCGATCGTCACGCATCACCGCGACCTCGGCATCGTCGCCGCCCCGCTGCTCCTGTTGTCGGTCGTCACCGGCACGATGATGATCTTTCAGCCCTTCGCAATGGCGATGATCGCACCCTTCGGTTCGCCCGCCGCGGCCGCCAGGGCGATGAAGCCGCCGAAATATGCGAGCGGCCCGCTCGCCGCACAGCCCGACTATGCCGCGATGCTGACCGAGGCGCGCCGCCGCTTCCCCGATGCCGAGTTCCGCATCCTCAGTCTGCCGCGCAAGGCTGGCGATCCGATCATGCTGAGGATGCGCCAGCAAGCCGAATGGCTGCCCAACGGCCGCTCGACCTTGTGGTTCGACGCTGCGACCGGCAAGCTGCTCGGCGCGCGCGACGCGCTCGCGATGCCGAGCGGCGCGCAGGCGTTCAACAAGGCCTTCCCGATCCACGCCGCCAAGATCGGCGGGCTGCCGTGGCGGCTGGTGATGACGATTTCGGGCCTGTCGCTGACGATGCTCGGCAGCTTCGCGGTGTGGACCTTCTGGTTCCGCCGGCCGAAGCCCGCGAAGCGGGTGATGAAGAAGGCGATGCTGGCGGCATAGCCACGAGCGGCGTCCGTTTCGGGGTGGGGAGCGGCCCCCTCCTCCCCTTCGTCATTCCCGCGAAAGCGGAACCCAGTGTGGGGTTAGCCGACGCACGCTCTGGGTCCCCGCTTTCGCGGGGATGACAAAGTAAGGAATCCGGCGCTGCGCGAAAGAGCCCCCGGATCAATTCCGGGGTGATCCCGCTGGCGTCGCGCGTGGGCTAGGGTCAGGACCCTAGGCCGCGATCGCCAGCGGCTGGATTTCGCCCGCCAGATATTGCGCGCGCGCCTTCGAGCGGCTGAGCTTGCCCGAACTGGTGCGCGGCAGCGTGCGCGGCGGGATCAGTTCAATGAGGCAGTTCATGCCGGTGATCGCGCGGACGCGGTCGCGGATCGTTTCGCGCAGCGCGATGCGTTCGGCGTCGTCGCTGGTGCGGCACTGGACCAGCACCGCGGGGGTTTCCTCGCCCCCCGGCGTGGTGATCGCAAAGGCGGCGATGTCGCCCGACTTGAAACCGGGAAGCTGCTCGACCGCCCATTCGATGTCCTGCGGCCAGTGATTCTTGCCGTTGATGATGATCATGTCCTTGGCGCGGCCGACGATATAGATGTAACCGTCCGACAAATAGCCCATATCGCCGGTATCGAGCCAGCCGTCGGCCATGCAGGCGGCGGTCGCCTCGGGATCGCGGTAATAGCCGGTCATCAGCGACGGGCCGGTGCACCACACCTTGCCGACCGTCTGGTCGGGCAGGATGTTGCCCGCCTCGTCGCGGACCTCGATCACCATGTCGCGCGCCGCGCGGCCGCAGTTGACGATCGCGCGATAGCGGGTCGGGCGGCCGGCGTCGGTCGAGGCGCCCGACAGCTCGGTTTCCTCGACCAGTTCGACGACGATGCCTTCGCCCGGCGGCATGATGCTGACCGCGAGCGTCGCTTCGGCGAGGCCGTAACTCGGCAGGAAGGCGCTGGCCTTGAAGCCCGCGTCGGCGAAGGCGTCGACGAAGCTTTGCATCACGTCGGGGCGGATCATGTCGGCGCCGTTGCCCGCGACGCGCCAGCGCGACAGGTCGAAGCGGTCGGCGACATGCGTCTGGCTCGACACGCGGCGCGCACAGATGTCGTAGCCGAAGGTCGGCGAATAGCTGAGCGTCGTGCCCTGATTGCGGCTGATCAGGTCGAGCCAGGCGAGAGGGCGGCGGGCGAAATCCTCGGTCTTGAGATAATCGACCGAAACCTGGTTGGCGACGGGCGAGAGCAGGCAGCCGACGAGGCCCATGTCGTGATACCAGGGCAGCCACGACACGCAGCGATCGCTGTCCTGCACATGCATACCGTGCGAATGCGCGGCGAGATTGTTGAGCAGCGCGCCATGCGTCACCGCGACGCCATGCGGGAAGCGCGTCGAGCCGCTGCTGTACTGGAGGTAGCAGGTTTCGTCGGTCTTTTGCTCGGGAAGCGCGGCGATCGGGGCGGCGCGCGTCGCGAACGCGCTCCAGTCCATCGGCGCGACACCGCGCTGCTCGGCGGCCTCGGTCGCCATCGCGGCGATTTCGGGCGGGAAGAACAGCATCTTAGGGTCGCAGCTCGTGAGCTGGACGACAAGCTGGCCGACATAGGATTCGCGCCCGCCGAAGCTGGTCGGCAGCGGCAGCGGCACCGGCCAGGCGCCGGCGTAGATGGTGCCGAAGAAGAGCGCGGCGAATTCGGGGCCGGTCTCGGCGATCAGCGCGATGCGTTCACCGGGCCGGACGCCCGCGGCGACGAGGCGATAGGCGGCGGCCAGCGCGTCGGCCTTGAGCTCGCGATAGGGATAGGGACGGATCAGCTTTCCGCGCGGATCGTGGAAATTGAGCCCGCGCGTGCCGCTTGCGGCATAATCGAGCGCTTCGCCGACGGTGGCGAAGTCCGAAAAACGGCGCGGCTGGGCGCACAGGGTCGGCGTGGAGACGAGGTCGTCCACCGCGGGGATGGGATTTTCGGTCATAGGGCGTGCGGGGTCCCGGGAATCGGGGCGCGCGGCAACAATCATGTCATTTTTTTCAGCCATGTTGCCTTGCGCGACCCTCTAAGGTTGGAACAAAAAGGCCCATTTTCGGGCGTTAGCCCCCGATATGGCGGTGCTGATCGTTCTCAATCGGGCTCGACTGTGGCATAAACATGGCATGGTGTCTCGCGCTTCTCGGTCCGACCGTTCCCGTAAACCGCTCGGCGCAGCCCGGCTCGACGAACTGGCGCTCGCCTATGTCGCGCGATTCGCGACGAGCCGGGCGAAGCTGACGCGCTATCTGACGAGAAAGGTTCGCGAATCCGAATGGACGGACGATGGCGACGCCATGGCGGCGTGCGAAGCTGTCGCCGACCGTATGGAACGGCTGCAATTCCTCGACGACAAGCAATATGCCGCGATGCGCGCCGGCGCGATGACGCGGCGCGGCCTCGGCGTGCGGCGTGTGAAGGCGCAGCTGTTCGTCGATGGCATAGCGCCCGACGACAGCGGCGATGCGATCGCCGAGGCCGAAGACAAGGCGATGGCATCGGCGATCGGCTTCGCGCGCCGACGGCGACTCGGGCCCTTTTCGGCGCGCGCCAGCGAAGATCCGAAGGAGCGAGAGCGGCAGGTCGCGGCCTTCGCGCGCGCCGGCCACAGCCTCGCGCTGGCACGGCGTATCCTGGCCGTCCCGCCGGGGGACGGCGACGCGCTGGCGGCACTGGACGCCGAAACGGCGCTCGATTAGTCCCGCCGTCACGATTTCAAGGATAAGGATCTGTCGATGCGCGCGCTGTTCACCGCCCTGGCCCTGTCGCTCGCGCTGCCGGTGGCGGCGTGTAACAAAGCTGAAAGCGGCACGACGATCCCGCTGACGATCGCGATGGCGGACAAGACGCACAGTTTCGATGTGGAGGTCGCGCGCACCGAAGCCGAACAGGAGCAGGGTCTGATGTTCCGCACCAGCTTGCCCGCGAACGGCGGCATGTTGTTTCCCTTCGCCAAGCCGAAGCTCGCGAGCTTCTGGATGAAGAACACGCTGATCCCGCTCGACATGGTCTTCGTGCGCGCCGACGGCAGCATCGATCGCATCGCCGAGAATACGATCCCCGAATCGCTCGAACCCGTGGTCAGCGGCGGCGAGGTCGCGGCGGTGCTCGAACTCGCGGGCGGCACCGCGGCGCGGCTCGGGCTCGACGAGAGCGCCCGGGTGACGTGGAAAGATGGAAAATAGCGGCGCGCCGCACCGTTTGGCGCTTGCGAACCGCGCGCCCTTGCCTGTAAACGCCGCAGCCATGAGCATCCTCGGCAAGATTTTCACCTGGTGGGACGGCGCGACCGTCGGCACGTTGCTGAACAGCTGGAGCAGCGGCGAGAAGGTCGGCGAGGACAGCCTCGGCAATCGCTACTATCGCGCCAGGAAGGGCGATCGCCGCTGGGTCCTCTACAACGGCTCCAACGATGCGAGCCGCGTTCCGCCCGAATGGCACGGCTGGCTGCACGGCACGCTCGACGAACTGCCCGGCGAGGCGCTGCCCGCGCCGCGCGCGTGGGAAAAGGAACCGAGCGCCAATCTGACCGGCAGCCTCGGCGCCTATCGCCCCGCCGGCGCGCTCGAACGCGGCGGGCACCGCGCTGCGGCGACCGGCGATTACGAGGCCTGGCGTCCGGGCGCCGACTGAGGTCGTGACCGCCGCTCTCACCCGCACCGCGCTGCTCGCGCTGCTGGCCGCGACCGCGCTGACCGCGTGCGACCGGAACGGCGGCAAGCGGCCGGGCGAAACCACGGCGCAGCTCGCCAAGTCGGAGCATGTGCCGCAGGAAGTCGGCGGGATCGAGGGGGCGACCCCGATGGGTCAGCGCGTCGCGGTGCTCGGGTTGCTCAACAAGCGCAACGGCCTCGTCCGCGAGCTGGAGATGAAGCCCGGCGAGACCGCGCGGGTCGGCCGCGCGATCGTGCGCCTGCGCGCCTGCGAACAGACCGCGCCGTGGGAGGACCCGCCCGAAACCGGCGCCTTCGTGCAGCTGACGGTGCAGGACCAGCGCGACGACAAATGGTATCGCGTCTTTTCGGGCTGGATCTTCAAGGAGCGCCCCGAGCGCAACGTGATCCAGCACCCGATCTTCGACGTCTATGTCAAAAGCTGCGCGATGACATATCCGGGCGGCGAGCCTGTCCAGCGCGCAGCGCCCAAATCGGCGGCGCCCGCACCCAAGGCGTCGAGCGCGCCCCAGTCGCCGGCGACGAACGGCGGCGAGGGCGCCCCCGCGCCCGCACCCGCCCCCACGCCTGCCCCTGCGCCCAAGGCGGCACCGTCCGACAGCACCGAATAAAGCCGCGCCAGATAATCGGCCTGGGGGATTTCGATCGCGCCCAGGCTGGCGAGATGCGGGGTGATGAACTGGCAGTCGAGCAGCTTCCACCCGCCCGCCTTTAGCCGCGCGACGAGATGCGCGAGCGCGACCTTCGAGGCATCGCGCGCGCGGCTGACCATCGATTCGCCGAAGAAGGCGCGGCCGAGCGACACGCCATAGAGGCCGCCGGCGAGTTCGCCGTCCAGCCAGCATTCGACGCTGTGCGCGTGGCCGAGCTGGAACAGGCGCTCGTAGCTCGTCTTGATGACCGGGTTGATCCAGGTCGTCGGCCGGTCGTCGGCAGGCTCGGCGCACAGCGCCATCATGGCGCGGAACGCGGTGTCGGTGGTAACGCGGAAGCGATCGGAGACGATGATTTTCCTGAGGCTTTTCGACAGGTGAAAGCCGTCGAGCGGCAGGATCGCGCGCAGCCGCGGCTCGACCCAGTGGACCGACGGGTCGTCGGCCGCGTCGGCCATCGGGAACAGCCCCTGCGCATAGGCGCTGAGCAGCAGCGCGGGGTCGATGCTCTCCAGATGTTTCAGGGCGCGGGCTTCACGAATTTGAGCGTCATGCGATCCGATTCGCCGATCGCCAGATATTTGTCGCGGTCGACGTCCTTTTTCGCCAGCGTCGGCGGCAGCGTCCACACGCCGCCCGGATAATCGTGCGTATCCTTGGGGTTGGCGTTGACGTCGCTTTCGCCCGCGAGCTGGAAGCCCGCGGCCTCGGCGAAGGCGACGACCGACGAGCGCTTCATATAGCCGCTCTTTTCCTCGAGCGCCGAATCCATGTCCTCGGGCAGGCGATGCTCCTCGACGCCGAGCACGCCGCCGGGCTTCAGCATCGCATAGATCTGCCGAAAGGCCTCGGCGGTGTTATCCTTGCCGCCGAAGCGCCAATTGTGGATGTTGCGAAAGGTCAGGACGAAATCGGCGCTGCCGTCGGGGACTTTCGGCCCCGCGCCGGTCGCGGGAAATTCGGCGAGCCTGACCGCGCCATAGACGCCGGGCTTCGCGCCCTGCCATTCGCGGATGCGATTGAGGCCCTTTTCCCAGGGCGCCGCGGCGTAGAGCGTGCCGCCGCCTGCCTTCGACAGCGGCGCGAGGATTTCGGTGTACCAGCCGCCGCCGGGCCACAGCTCGACGATCGTGTCGCCGGGCTTCACGCCGAAGAAGGCGAGGGTTTCGGCAGGGTGGCGATAGCGGTCGCGCGCGACATTGGCGGGGGTGCGCGTCGGCGCGGCGACCGCGTCCGCGATGGCGTCGCCCTGCGGGCTTTCGGCGAGAGCGGGCGCCGCGAGGGCGACGAGAGCACTTGCAACAAGGATCAGCGGACGCATATGGGCACCTCTTTCCGGGGGAGAAGACGCCCCCTGTTTGCGAAGGGATGCGCATCAATGCAAGGGTCGATGCTGACGGTGAGCGCAGTCGGCGCCGTGCTCGCGGTGGTCGCCGAGGTCGCCGACCATCGTCGCCGCAACCGGCGCGACGTCGATGCGGTCGGTTTCATGCCCTGGCGCGGCATCGCGCTGGTCAGCGTCATCGTGGCGCTGTTCGCGGCGGCGTTCGGGTTGAAGGGTTAGAAAGACTGCGTCGCCCCCGCGAAGGCGGGGGCCGCCGTCGATTTACGCTGCGACGCAGGAAAAGGCCGACAGCGGCCCCCGCCTTCGCGGGGGCGACGCCATGTTACAGGCACGCCTCCAGATAGGGCTGATCGAAGCCGAACTGGCGCGCCTTTTCCAGCGTGTAGGGGCGCAGGCCCATCGCGCGATATTCGCCGATGATCTTGCCGTCCTTGTCCTCGTCCTGATATTCGAACTTGAACAATTCCTGGGTGACGATGACGTCGCCTTCCATGCCGATCACCTCGGTGACGTTGGTGACGCGGCGCGAGCCGTCGCGCAGGCGCTTGATCTGGACGATCAGGTCGACCGAGTCGGCGATCTGCTTCGAGATCGCTTCCTTCGGAATCTTGATGTCGCCCATCAGCACCATATTCTCCATACGGCCGAGGCATTCGCGCGGGCTGTTCGCGTGGAGCGTGCACATGGATCCGTCGTGACCCGTGTTCATCGCGGCGAGAAGATCAAAACATTCGGCGCCGCGAACCTCGCCCATGATGATGCGGTCGGGACGCATACGCAGCGCGTTCTTCACGAGATCGCCCATGTGGATCGCGCCGTTGCCCTCGAGGTTCGCGGGGCGCGTTTCGAGCGGCAGCCAGTGCGGCTGTTGCAGGCGAAGCTCGGCGGCGTCCTCGATCGTCAGCACGCGCTCGCCGGGGTCGATCATCTTCGACAGCGCGTTGAGCATCGTCGTCTTGCCCGAGCCGGTGCCGCCCGAGATGACGATGTTGAAGCGGCTGGCGCCCGCGATTTTCAGCGCGGTGCACATCTTCTGGCTCATCGCGCCCCACTGGCAGAGCATGTCGAGCGTAATCGGCTTGGCCGAGAATTTACGAATCGAGATCGCGGTGCCGCGAAGCGACAGCGGCGGCACGATGACGTTGACGCGGCTGCCGTCCTTCAAACGGGCGTCGGCGAGCGGCGTCGTCTGGTCGACGCGGCGGCCGACCATGTTGCAGATGCGCTGCGCGATCTGGAACAGATGCTGTTCGTCGCGGAACTGGATCGGCGCGATGACGAGCTGGCCCTTGCGTTCGATATAGGTCTGATACGGCCCGTTGACCATGATGTCGGAAATGTCGGGATCGGACAGCAGCTCTTCGAGCGGCCCGAAGCCGAGCAGTTCGTCGACGAGCACCTTTTCGAGCGCGAACTGTTCGCGGCGATTGAGGGTGATGCGAAGCTCGGCGAGCACTTCGAGAATGATCGGGCGGAATTCCTCGGTCAGCTCGTCCTTGCTCAGCGTCGCCGCGGCCTCGGGGTCGACGCGTTCGAGCAGGCGCGGCAGCACCTGTTCCTTGATCTTGTGGACCGACGCCTCGAAGCCTTGCGCCTTTTCGGGTTCGGCCATTTCGGCGGTCGAGCGCTGGTTCAGCCGCTCCATCGCTTCCTGTTCGGGGGTCAGGTTCGACGGAATCGCCAGCGGCGCCTCGGGCGCGGGCGTGTCGATCGCGGGGAATTGCGAGCCGCCCATGCCAGGGCCCGTCTGCATCGGCTTCGCTACGCCAAAGGCGGGGCGGCCAGCGGTTCCGGGTCGGCGTCCGAATGCACTCATTCGCTTTGTCCTGCTTCAAATCAACACGTTGGACATTGCCGCGCACCGCGCGGACGAACCCCCATTGGGCAAGGTGAATAAATGGGAAACTTTGATAATCTCCTAATGCGGAAAGTGAGACGGGACCTGCCGGTTGATGGCGATATTCGGGCTTCGGAATCGATGGGAAGGAAAGGCAAGGGCGGTGGAAGACGTCGGTCCATCGCAAATTCCGACCAGATTCACAGCGGAGTTCATTCCCCGGCGCCGGGCCCGAACGCGTCCGGCCCGCCGCAAACTCACCCTTCATTAACCATTTTCTCCTAGCAGGAATCGTCGTTCGGCACCCGGCCCGGCGCGCCATGATAGGGCAAGCATGAGCAAGATTCTCTCGATCGTCGTGCCGGTGTTCAACGAACAGGATTCGATCTCGCCATTCCTTGAGCGGACCCGCCCCTATCTCGCGAAAGCCTTGTCTTTGATGGGGGCCGGCGCGCGGGGCGAATTTCTGTTTGTCGATGACGGCAGCAGCGACCGGACCGCCGACATGCTGGCGATATTGGCCGGAAGCTGCGCCGACGTGCGATCGATCCGCCTGTCGCGCAATTTCGGCAAGGAGGCAGCGCTGGCTGCCGGGCTGCGTCACGCTGTCGGCGACGCGGTCATTCCGATGGACGTCGATCTGCAGGATCCGCCCGACATCATTCCCGACATGGTTCGGTGCTGGCTGGATGGCGCGCGGGTCGTCAACGCCCGCCGGACGGACCGAACCAGCGACCGATGGTTCAAACGCGTCAGTGCCAAGGCCTTTTACCGGCTGATCAATATGGTGGCCGACGATCCCATTCCCGAAAATGTCGGTGATTATCGCCTGCTCGATCGCGCGGCGGTGGATGTCATCAACCAGTTGGGCGAAAAGGCCAGATTCAACAAGGGACTGTTCTCGTGGGTCGGGTTTCGCGTTGCGGAAGTCCATTATGCTCGCGAGGTGCGCCAGCATGGCTCGACAAAATGGGGCATGCGCGGATTGTGGCGGCTCGCCCTCGACGGCATCACGGCATCGACCACCGCCCCGCTTCGGATATGGACTTATGTCGGGCTGACGGTGGCGCTGGCCGCGACGGGTTATGCGGGCTTTCTGATAATCCGGACGATGATTTCGGGTGTCGAAACGCCGGGCTACGCGTCGTTGATGGTCAGCATCCTCCTCCTCGGCGCCTTCAACCTCATCAGCCTGGGGATTATGGGGGAATATGTCGGGCGCATCGCGCAGGAAGTGCGCAATCGTCCCCTCTATGTCGTTGAAACAGATAGCATCCGCTCATCCGAAACGGCCTCGCCTCCTGCAGGAGATGATCAATGGACCGATCAGCCTATGCGGGCATGAATGCGATGGGAACGTCAAGGTTTACGCGTACGCTCCTGACCGTTTGCGCGGTGCTGCTCGTGGGCGTGGCGATCAGTCGGCGGGTCATGCTGATGACCGGCAAGCCGCTATGGCTCGACGAAATCTTTACCGGCGCGGTGAGCCAGTCGCGCATCGGTGCGCTGCTGCCGACGTGGCTGGCGGCGGATGTCCATCCTCCCCTGCACTATTTGCTTATCGATGTCTGGACCCGTCTGTTCGGGGCATCGAATATCGCGCTGCGTATGCCCAGCCTGTTATTCTCGCTGGCCGTCATTGCGGTCGGCGCCTGGGCGATGGGGCGCCGCCACGGACGCGACGCCGCGTTGCTGGCCGCCATTGCGCTGGCCGTTCCGGCTGCCGCCGTGTGGCAGGCAAGCGAAGCGCGCAGCTATGCGATGCAGATGTTCCTCGCGCTGCTGCTGATGCTGGCGCATTGGCGCGTTCGCGAAAAATGGGACGGAAAGGGATGGCTGGCCTTGATCGGCCTTTCGATCCTGCTTTGCCTCACCCATTATTTCGGATTTCTGTTCGCGGCGTGCATCTGGGCCGTGCTGCTGTATGACGGCTGGCGCGCCAGGCGGGTCGGCCATGTCGTGCTGGGCGGCGTTGCCACGGCCTTGCTGCTCGCGCCCTGGCTCGCCTGGCATCTGCCCTATATGCTCAGCAAGACGGGAGGGAATTTCTGGATTGCGCCGCTGGGGTTCGGCGAATCGCTGATCGCCCTGATTTTCAGCATGTGGAGCGATCCCGTCTATTGGCTGCTGTTCGCCCTGTTGCCTTTTTCCCTGCGGGTCCGGTCGCAGCGCCGGCTGGCGCTGCCTGCCTTTCCGTTCACGGGCTACCTCGTTTCCATGCTGGTGGTCGCGGTGGTGCTGGCGCTGGTTTCGCAGCGATCGCCGCTGGTGGTGCCGCGTTATATGGCGGTCTTCGTGCCGATGGCCGCGTTGATCGCGGTCAACCTCTATCATGCCATGCGGCCGGGCTGGCGCCTGCCGGTCATGACGGCGGCGGCTACGGCGGTTCTGGCAATGCAGTTCTGGTCGCCCCCCTATGGAAGCGCTGGCTGGCTCGCGTGGGAGGATGCTTCCGACTGGGTCGAAGCCCGGCACCCCGACGCCATGCTCTTCGTTCTCGATGATCCGGCCGGTCGCCATATCGGGACGGCGAATTTGGCAAAGGTCGGCGGTTTTTTCCTGACCCGGTCGCACCGAACGATTCCGGTTGTCGCCCGCACGGCCACGGAGAGCCATCCCCATATCGACGATCGCTTGCCGGCGGGTTCGCGCGTCGGCGTCATTCTGGTCGCCGGGCGCATGGCGGGGTGGCCGAAGGACCCGGCGCTGCTCGCGCGGCTTCAGGCGCGTTATCCGCGCTACGAGTGCCGCCCCGCCGGGCGTTTCGATCCGGTAGCCTGTCTGTTCGAGACCTCGCAGCCATGACCGCCCGGTCGATCGCAGCGATGCGCCGCTCGCGCTTTCTGCGCTTTCTGGCGGTCGGCGTCGTCAACACGCTTGTCGGTTATCTATTGTTCGCGGCGTTGATCGCGCTCGGCGCGCCGCCGCTGTCGGGGGTGATGGCATCGACCGCACTGGGCGCGCTGTTCAACTTCGGGTCGATCGGACATTTGGTGTTCCGCAACACGGATGTCGCGCTGCTGCCGCGTTTTCTGGGCGTTTATGCAGGGCAATGCGCCGTGAACAGCGGGTTATTGATGATGCTGGGCGTCCTGGGGCTCGGGTCGCTGCTGGCGCAGCTTCTGCTGATCCCTTGGCTTGCCGTCGGGACCTATCTTGCGATGCGGCATTTTGTTTATCGCAATGTGCCGGATGCCGCCAGCGCCGGTGAATAGCCTCAGCCGGCGATAGGGTTAAATAATACTATGGCCTTGCCTTTGCGGCGTGCGCGGGGCGATATGTTGCGGCGCAAAGGGGCTGCCGACGCGGCAGGCAATCATGGTCTTGGCAGTGCTGGCTGCGGCGGGCGGAGCCGCAGCGTCGGAAGCTCCTGCACCGTTTCCGGCCTGGATGGCGGGGGCGTGGGAACAGACGGCGTCCGAAAATCGCTGGGCCGACGAATATTGGACCCCGCCGCGCGGCGGGATGACGATCAGTGCGGCGCGCATGGGCGCGGCGAGGCGCTCGCCGTCTTTGAGCATAGGCGGATCGTGCGAAAAGGCCGATGGGACACTGTCCTGCTTCGCTCCGCCGCTCGGACGCCCCACGGCCGAATTTCCGATGGGGGCGGCGGGGGGCCGATGATCGAGCTCGCCAGCCCGGCGCATGATTATCCGCAGCGCATCCGCTACTGGCGCGAGAACGGGCGGCTGAAAGCGGGGAATAGACGCGGGTTTTCGGGCGATAGCTATGGTGGCCGCGAAGACGGCTTTGATATGGATTCGCGCAGACGCCGCAGAGATGAAGAGTTTCCTTCTCTGCGGCTTCTGCGCGAATTTATGGGGTGGCAGGTTTCGACCGATTGCGGACTTAATATCCTCCCCGGCACGGGGAGGGGGACCACCGAAGGTGGTGGAGGGGCAGGTGCGTCATGGCGCGCCTTTTCTGGATCGAAGCGTAAACCGAGGGTGCCCCTCCACCATGCTTCGCATGGCCCCCCTCCCCGTGCCGGGGAGGATCAGCTACGTCCGCTCACCGCCCCAAAGCGGACCCGGCAATGGCCCGCCCCCTTCAGAAAATTCCCGCCGCTAGCCCTTCCGCCAGCGCCGCGCCCAGGTTGCGTGCTTCGGCGAGGCGGTTCGCCGGGATCGTCTTCGGCGCCAGAATCGCCTCGGGCGTCTGCGCGGCCGTGTTGACGATCACCGGATCGGCGACGCGCCGCAGCCGCCAGCCGGTCGCGATGCGGTCGAGTTGGCGCTGGGCGTTTTCGCCGTCGGAGCCCGCGCAGATGATCGTCGCATAGGGGCGCCCCTCGATCCGGCCGAGGCAGGGATAGTAGCAGCGGTCGAACATCTCCTTCATCGCCCCCGACAGCGCGGCGAGATTTTCGGGGCCGACGAAGAGATAGCCGCCCGCCTTGAGCAGGCGATCGGGGGTGACGTCATCCGCCGCGACGAGGCTCGCGCCCGCCGCCCCAGCGGCGGCGGCTTCGGCAAGCGCACGGCTGCCGCCGGTGCGGCTGTGCCAAATGACAAGAAGTTTGCATTCTTCCATCGAGCAATCCTCTATGCTGCGCTCGCCCGCGCCCACGGAGCCATCGCTTGCCAAGCCGCGGCGCGCGGCGCAAGCAGGACGATATCAGGGGAGAGAGACATGCGCCGACTGATCCTATTGCTGCTGACCGCCGCCCTGCCCGCCACCGCTCTGGCGCAGGACGCCGCGAGCGAAGCGACCCGCGCCGCGCAGGCCGAACTGGCAAAGCGCCTGCCGCTCGATGATCCGCGCGACGAGGCCAATGTCATGCGCGGCAAGCTCGCCGAGATTCCGGGCGGGGTGATCCTGGGCAAGGACGGCAAGACCGTGTGGGACCGCCGCCCCTATGATTTCCTGAACCAGACCAAGGCGCCCGACACGGTGAATCCCTCGCTGTGGCGGCAGGCGCGGCTCAACGCGGTCCACGGACTGTTCGAGGTGGTGCCGGGCAAGATCTGGCAGCTTCGCGGCTATGATATTTCGGTGATGACGATCATCCGCGGCAAGAGCGGCTGGATCGTCGTCGATCCGCTGCTCTCCGAAGAGGCGGCCGCCGCGGGATGGAAATTGTTCGCCGACACGGTCGAGGCGAAGGAAGGCCAGCGGCCGATCAAGGCGGTGATCTTCAGCCACAGCCACAGCGACCATTTCGGCGGCGTCGGCGGGATCGTCAGCGCGGCCGACGTCAAGGCGGGCAAGGTCCGCATCATCGCGCCGCACGGCTTTTCGGAGGAAGCGACGGCGGAGAATGTCCTGGCCGGTGCCGCGATGGGGCGGCGCGCGCTCTATATGTTCGGTGCGATCCTGCCCCCCGGCCCGGCGGGACAGGTCGACACCGGGCTCGGCCCCAAGCTGTCGTCAGGGACGATCGGCTATATGGAGCCGACCGAGACGCTGAGCGAGAAGGGCGGCACGCTGACCATCGACGGGCTGGCGTTCGACTTCATGGACGCCGGCGGCACCGAGGCGCCCGCCGAATTCGTCTTCTACATTCCCGCTTACAAGGCGCTGCACACGACCGAGGTGGTGACGCACAATCTCCACAATATCCTGACCCTGCGCGGGGCGCAGGTGCGCGACGCGCTGCGCTGGTCGAAGGTGATCGACGCGATGCTGCTCAAATGGGGCGGCAGCGCCGAGGTCGCGATGGGATCGCACCACTGGCCGACCTGGGGGGCGGGCGAGGTGAGCGAACTGCTCACCCATCAGCGCGACGCCTATCGCTATGTCCACGACCGCACGCTCTTTCTCGCCAATCGCGGCGCGACGCTGCACGAACTCGCCGACCAGACGCCCGAGGCGCCGGTGCAGGCGAACGATTTCTCGACGCGCGGCTATTACGGCACGCTCAACCACGACATGAAGGCGACCTATCAGCGCTATTTCGGCTGGTGGGACGGCAATCCCGCCAATTTCAACCCGCTGCCACCCGAACAGTCGGCGCCCAAATATGTCGCGCTCGCGGGCGGCGCCGACAAGCTGCTCGCGGCGGGCCAGGCGGCGATCGCGGCGGGCGATTATCGCTGGGCGGCCGAGCTTTTGAACAAGCTCGTCTTTGCCGAACCCGCCAACAAGGCAGCACGCAGCGCGCTCGCCTCGGCCTATGACCAGATGGGCTATCAGGCGGAGTCGGGGGCGTGGCGCAACTATTATCTCGCCGCCGCCGCGACTTTGCGCGGCACCGAGGTCGCGGCGTCGACGAGCAACGGTCAGAGCCGCAGCTTCGTCAGCGCGATCCCGACCGGCGTCTTTTTCGATGCGCTCACGACGCGGTTCGACGCGGCGAAGGGATCGGCGCTGAAAGGGACGTTCCAGTTCGTGCTGCCCGACAGCAAGGAAGCGGTCGCGGTGGTCGTCGAGGGCGGGGTCGAGTTTCCCCGCTACGGCGTGACCGACGCCGCGCCGACCGCGACGATCACCATCGACCGGGGGACGCTCGACGATGTGATGCTGGGGCAGGCAGCGTTCCCGGCGCTGCTTCAGTCGGGCGCGATCCGCATCGACGGCGACAAAATGGCCTTCCTGTCGTGGTTCGCGCTCCATCCGCCCGCCGACCCGCGGTTTCATGTGGTCGAGCCGTAAGAAGGAAGAGGCCGACCCTGTCTTCGTCATCCCCGCGAAGGCGGGCCCCCAGCTATTACCCTTCTCTTTGTGCCTTCGTGCCTTTGTGCGAGATCATGATGTCTCGCACAAAGGCACGAAGGCGCAAAGAAAGCTGGATCCCCGCCGTCGCGGGGATGACGAGGGAGGATGGTCGAAAGTTCGGCTTCAGCCATTGCCCGAACCGAATTAGAGGTTTCAGTCTGCGGCGATCCCCCTAAATACCTACGCATGACCGACACGCCCGCAGCGCCCACCGACCCTTTCGCACCCGACGCGCTCAATGCGCGCGAGGGGCTCGATCCGGTCGATCCGGCTTTCGTGCATGTGCTGCGCGTGACGACCGCGCTCACCCTGCTGCCGCTCGCGGTCGCGGCGACGCTCGTCGATATCCTCGTGATGCCGCGGATCGGCGGGCCGTTCGGGCTGCTCAGCGTCGCGGCGTGGCTGATCGCGATCACCATGATCGTCAGCTTTCCGGCGCGGCGCGTCACGCGCTGGGGCTTCAAGATCGGCGAGGGGCAGCTTCGCGTCGCGCGCGGCTGGCTGTTTCGCACCGACACCATCGTCCCCTTCGTGCGCGTCCAGCATATCGACGTCGGGCAGGGGCCGGTCGAGCGCCTGTTCGGTCTGTCGCACCTCGTCGTCCACACCTCGGGCACCCACAACTCCATGGTGACGCTGCCCGGCCTGCATGCCGATCTCGCCGCCGCGATGCGCGAGACGATCCGCCGCCACATCCAGACCGATTTCGCATGAGCGACGCCGCCGCCCTGCCCGCGACCGATGCGGCCGAGCCGCACTGGCAGCGGCTCCACCCCGCGACGCTGGCGCTGTCGATCGTTCAGCTTGGGCCGCGCACGCTCAATTTCGTGCCCGCGCTCGCGGCGATCGGGATCGCGGGCAAATGGGCTTATGTCGCCCCCGCGCTGCTCCTCTTCCTCCTCGTCTCGCTCGTCTTCGCCTGGCTCCATTGGCTGCGCTTCCGCTTCGCGGTCGGTGTGGACGAGATCGTCATCGAAAGCGGCGTGCTGTCGCGCCAGCACCGCACCATCCCCTTCGACCGCATCCAGGATGTCGGGATCGAGCAGGGGCTGGTCGCGCGCGCGCTCGGCATCGCGAAGGTGGGGCTGGAGACCGGCGCGGGCAGCGGCAAGGAGAATGACGCGACGCTCGACGCAATCGGCCTCGACGCTGCCGAAGCGCTGCGCGCGACGATCCGCGCGCATCGGAGCATCCCGGTCGCCGTCGCGGCATCCGATGCACCCGCACCCGCCGAAGACCGGCTGCTCTTCGCGATGGGGCCGCGCCGATTGCTGATCGCCGGCCTCTTCAATTTCTCGCTCGCCGCGCTCGCGATCGTCGGCGCCGCGATGCAATTCTTCGACGGGCTGCTGCCCTTCGACTTCAACGTCTTCAATCCCGTCGACTGGATCGACCTTGCCGAACGCTATGGCCTCGATAGCTGGCTGCTCGCGCATCGCTGGGTCGCCGGTCTCGGCGCCGCGATCTCGCTCCTCTTCATCGGTTTCGCGAGCGGCATCGCGACGATGGCGTTCGCCAACTGGAATTTCCGCCTGATGCGCGAGCCCCGCGCGCTGCGCCGCACGCGCGGCCTGACGACACGCACCGACGTCGCGGTGCCGGTGAAGCGCGTGCAGGCGGCGATCCTCGTCACCGGCTGCCTGCGGCAGCGCTTCGGCTGGCACGAACTGCGCCTGCAAAGCCTGGCGACCGATGGCGAGAAGGAGAAGGACCATCAGATCGTCCCCTTCGGCACCCTCGACGATATTGATCCGGTGCTGGCCGAGGTCGCGATCGAGCGCCCCGCCCCCGGCGGTCCCTGGTCGCACAGCCACCGCATCATCGCGCTCGGCGGGCTCGTCGGCGCCGCCTGCGCGGCGATCGGCGGCAGCCTGGCGGTCTTTTTCGGACAGCCGATCGGCTGGATCGCGGTCGTCGCGGCGGGGCTGATCGCGGCCTTTGCGCTGATCGGCACGCGCTTCCACCAGTGGACCGACACCGGCGACATGGTCGCGATCCGCAGCGGCTTCTGGAAGCCTCGGACGACCTTGCTCCCGCACGCCTCGGTGCAGAGCATCGACCTCAAGACCGACTTCATCCTCCGCCCGCTCGGCCTCGCGACGCTCGTCTTCGGGGTGCCTGGCGGCAGCGCGCTCGGCGCGCATGAGATTCCGGCGATCCCGCTCGGCACAGCGAAAGATTTACGCGCCCGGATTCTCGGCGCGGGAGCGCGCACATGACTGCTGCACTCGGCATCACGCGCTCGATCCTCGGCCAGCCGTGGCACTGGCGGCGGACGAGCGCGGAGATGGGCGGCGAAAGCCTCGCGCCCGACGATCTCGTCACCCAATTGCTGCTCGCGCGCGGCGTCGAGCGTGACGATCTGGAGCGTCAGCGCGCCCCGACCCTGCGCGGCTTCATGCCCGACCCGTCGCTGTTCCGCGATATGGACGCCGCCGCCGCGCGGCTCGCCGACGCGGTCGAGGCCCGCGAGGCGGTGACGATCTTCGGCGATTACGACGTCGATGGCGCAACCTCGGCGGCGCTGCTCGTCCGCCTGCTCCGCGCCCTCGATGTGCCGGTCGGCGCCTATATCCCCGACCGATTGATGGAAGGCTATGGCCCGTCGGGCGCCGCGCTGGTCAAGATCGGCGCGGCGGGATCGCGGCTTGTCGTCACGGTGGATTGCGGCGCCCAGGCGTTCGATGCGATCGCCGAAGCGAAGGCGGCGGGAGTCGAGGTGATCATCGTCGATCACCATCAATGCGCGACCATCCTTCCCGACGCCTTCGCGGTGGTGAACCCGAACCGGCTCGACGAGGAGGCCGAAGCGGCGATCCACGGCAACCTCGCCGCGGTCGGCGTCGCCTTCCTGCTCGGCGCCGCGCTGCTCCGCACATTGCGCGCGCGCGGGCATTTCGGCAGCCGCGCCGAGCCCGCGCTGATCGAACTGCTCGACCTCGTCGCGCTGGGCACCGTCGCCGACGTCGCGCGGCTCACCGGCTTCAACCGCGCGCTGGTGACGCAGGGCCTCAAGGTGATGGCACGGCGCGGCAATATCGGCATGGCGGCGCTGATGGACGCGGCGCGGCTGACCAGGCCGCCGAGTGCGAGCGACATGGGCTTCGCGCTCGGCCCGCGGATCAACGCAGGCGGCCGCGTCGGCAAGTCCGACCTCGGCGTGCGGCTGCTCACCACGAGCGATCCGCAGGAAGCCGCCGAGATCGCGCAGGAGCTGAATCGCCTCAACGAGGAGCGCCGCGCGATCGAAGCGGCGGTGCTTGACGAAGCGATGGCGGCGAGCGGCGCCTGCGCCAACGCGCCCGTCGCGATCGTCGCCGGGCAAGGCTGGCATCCCGGCGTGATCGGGATCGTTGCCGGACGCCTGAAAGAAAAGCTGCATCGCCCCGCGATCGTCATCGCGGTCGACGAGGACGGCGTCGGCAAAGGGTCGGGGCGCTCGATCTCGGGCGTCGACCTCGGCGCCGCGATCCTCGCCGCGAAGGAGACCGGGCTGCTCGTCGCGGGCGGCGGCCATGCAATGGCGGCGGGGCTGACCGTCGAGGCGGGCCAGGTCGATGCGCTCGGCGCCTTCCTCAATGACCGGCTCGCCGCCGACGTCGAGCGCGCGAGCGGCGACAAGGCGCTGCTGATCGACGCGGTGCTCGCGCCGCGCGGAATCAATCCGCTGTGGTGCGACGCGATCGAGAGCGCGGGGCCTTACGGTGCCGGCTGGCCCGCGCCGCGTGTCGCGACCGGACCGGTGCGGATCGTCGAATCGGGGATCGTCGGCACCGACCATGTCCGGCTGATCGTGGCGGGCGACGACGGCGCGCGCTTCAAGGCGATCGCCTTTCGCAGCGCCGAGAGCGAATTGGGGCAATCGCTGCTGAATGCGCGCGGGCGCAAGCTGTGGCTCGCGGGGCGCGCGAAGCGCGACGACTGGGGCAGCCGCCCCGCCGCCGAACTCCACCTCGAAGATGCCGCCTGGGCCGACTAGGGGGCGTTCGGTTTTGATGGAATCCAAACCAGCGCTCTGGATTCTTGCGATACCGTGTTTTCCGAATCGTCGGGTGATTCCACCTGACTTGAAAACACTCGAGGAACCGGCGGGCGTTCCCGCGCCAATCGGCGCTTGACCGCATGGAAGCGCCCGTCTAAGGCGCCGCTTCACCGGTTTGACGGCCCCTTCGTCTAGCGGTCTAGGACGTCGCCCTTTCACGGCGAAAACACGGGTTCGAGTCCCGTAGGGGTCACCACGGTGAAGCGGGCGGTCGGCTCGCCCATCTAGACATCCGACCATAAGGCCCCTTCGTCTAGCGGTCAGGACGCGGCCCTCTCACGGCTGAAACACGGGTTCGATTCCCGTAGGGGTCACCATTCCGACACAACATCGACCACGGGCCGAGGCAGACCCGCTGCGCACCAGGTGCACAGCGGGATGCGATCAAAGATCGAGGCCGAGCGCCTTTGCCACCCGTTCCCACGGCACCAGCTTGAAATTCTGATTCTCGGGCGGCGAAACGTTGCGGCCGTCCTGCGCGACCATCAGGCCGTGCGGGAAGTTGGGCCCTGCCGCGAGGCTGCTGACATCGAGGCCGTCGGTTTCGGAGACGCCGTCGATCCCCGCCGCCATGTCGGCGCCGATGCGGAACGAGCCGACATAGGCGTTGCCGCCTTCGCGGCGGAAGACCGCATAGCTGTCGTTGCCCTGGCTCGAGACGACCAGATAGCCCTTGCCGCCCGCCATCGCATAGAGGCCCATGCCCTCCATATCGTCCTTGAGCGCGGGATTGTCGGTAATTTTCGCCAGCATCGTGCGCGCAGGGCCGCCGCGCGGTTCGGCGCCTTCGCGCCAGATGCCGACATCCTCCTCGCCGGTATAGAGCATCCCCGTCTCATCGTCGGCAACGCAGCCCTCGACCTGGCTCGCGAAGGGCAGGTCGCGCACCAGCTTCGCGCGCACCTTGCCCGCGGGGGTCCCGACCAGTTCCCACTGGCGCATCCTGCCGTCGGTCTGGTTGACGAAGACATAGGTCTTTTTCGTCTTCGCGCTGCGATACATGCACAGGCCATAGGGGTCTTCGA
The DNA here is from genome assembly GCF_025869345.1 of Sphingopyxis sp. GTDB lineage: Bacteria > Pseudomonadota > Alphaproteobacteria > Sphingomonadales > Sphingomonadaceae > Sphingopyxis. The sequence continues at coordinate 2,338 of NZ_JAOZVW010000148.1, read as the reverse complement.
AGCCGGTGTTCTGCAGCCCGTCGGCGACATCGGTCAGCCGACGCGTCGCGGGGTCGAGCGCATAGATCGATATGCCCTTCGTCGTGCGGTTGCTGGCCGTCACCAGCGCGACGTCGCGTCCGCCGAGACGGAAACCGCTGCGCAGGTCGACATTGTTCATGCGTCCGTCGGGCAGATATTGGAGCACCTTGCCATCGAGGCCATAGACATAGAGCCCCGACTGCTTCTGCGTGCCGATGATGACGCTTTGCGCGGGGTCGGCAGGGTCGATCCAGATCGCGGGATCGTCGGCCGCATCGCCGCCGGTTTCGACCGGGACGGTCTCGACCGTCGGACGCGCCAGCGGCATCGTCGCGGGCCCCGGAGCGGCGGGGCGTTCGGAGAGGCCCGCGGCGGCGAGCAGCGCGGGCCAGCTTGCGATCTTGAAATTGGGCTGTTCGGGCGCATTGTCGTCGTCGGCGACGACCGCGACCGGACCGGCGATGGTGATGCTGCCCGCGTCCTCGACCTTGTCGGTGCCCGCCGCGAGCGCGACCGAGCCGAGATAGGCATGATCGTCGGCGGGGTCGTAGATATTCAGCCGGTCGGCCTTGGCGTCCGAAACGAGCAGCCGCCCGTCGGCGGCGATGGCGACGCCCTTCGCTTCGTCGATGATATGGCCGAGGCGGACGATGTCGACGATCTCGGGCTTGATCTCGGCCTCGGGCTCGGCCGCGAAGCGCCAGACGCCGACGGCTTCCTGCGAAAAATAGACCGAACCGCGATCGTCAGCGGCGCAATAGCCGATCTCCGACCCCAGCGACCAGCGCCGCGCGATGCGGCCGCTCATCGCCCCCGAAGCGTCGGCGGAAAGCCCCCATTGCTCGATCTCGCCCTGGTCGCCGACGAGGAAGAGATAGAGGGTGCCGTCGCGGTGGCTGCGCGAGAAGCAGAGCCCCGCGACGGTCATTGCGGGCGCGACCCCGGTCAGCGCGAGCGGCGTGGGGGCGCCGCCCGTGCCGACGCGGAACAGCTTGGGCGCGTTCGCCTTGCCGTCGAGCGCGGCAAGCAACGGCGCACCGCCCGGCGCGGCACCGGCGCGAAGATCGAGCGCGCGGACATTACCGACCTTGTGCGTCGCAATGCGCTGTCCCTTCAAATCGAAAACCTCGATCCCCGCCGATTCGGCGCCCGCGAGGATCAGCGTGCGCGACGGATCGCCGGGATCGGCGATCACGGCGGCGCCATCGGCCCCCGACCCTTGCGTCGCCTGCGTCTCCGCCGATGCGGCGACGGCAGGGAGTGCGGCGCCATCGGGGGCAGCGCTCGCGATGGCGGGAACGGCCGCCAGCGCGGCGGCGATTGCATAGAAACTGGTTTTCACTCTAACCCTCCCTCTTCACCCGGAAAGCGGCGGGACCGCTGCAACGGCACGACCGTTTATTTTCAGAATATTTTTTCTATCTTTATTAGAAAACAGAACGTATATTCATTCCATGCCGATGTCATCCCTTATTTCCGCCATGATCGCCGCCGCTCACGCCGCCGGCGAAGGATTGATCGCCGACCGGCAGCGCATCGCGACGCTCACGGTCCACAGCAAGGCCGGCGCCGCCGACATGTTCACCGAGGCCGACCTGAAGGCCGAGGCCACCGTCCGCGATCGGTTGATGGCCCATGCCCCCGATTACGGCTTCCTCGGCGAGGAAGGCGGGCTGACCCCCGGCCGCGACGCCGACCATGTGTGGGTGGTCGATCCCCTGGACGGTACGACCAACTTCCTGACAGGATCCCCACTCTTCGCCGTCAACATCGCGCTGACGCGGCAAGGCGAGGTCGTTGCCGGAGTCACCTATGTTCCCGCGATGGACGAGCTGTTCTGGGCCGAGACCGGCAGCGGCGCGTGGCTGGGCGAACAGCGCATCCATATTTCGGCGCGCACGACGATCGAGGAATCGGTGCTGGGGGTCGGCATTCCCTTTGCGACCAAGCCGGACCACGCGCAATTTTACGCCGAGATGGGGCGGCTGACCCCGCGCGTTACCGGCATCCGCCGCCTCGGCGCGGGCGCGATCGATATGGCGTGGGTCGCCTGCGGCCGCCACGACGCCTATTGGGAACAGAGCGTCAGCGCGTGGGACATGGCCGCCGGGGTCGCGATCGTCCGCGAGGCGGGCGGGATCGTCACCGATACGCGCGGCCATGCGCTCGACCTGATGAACGGCACGGTGCTGGCATCGACGCCGGCGCTTCATCGGGAATTGCTGGCGGCGCTGGCGCGGGTTTAGGTTTGCAGGCGGCTTAGGGGTGGTGAGCGGGCGTAAAGCCCTCTCCCCTTCAGGGGAGAGGGTTGGGAGAG
>NZ_JAOZVW010000147.1 GCF_025869345.1 Sphingopyxis sp. | reverse complement strand
TCCCGCTTCCTTTCGCGCACGGAGCGAAGAAAAGCGGGATCCCGGGTCAAGCCCGGGGTGACGAAATCAATGAACCGAACTTCGGATTCAGGAGACTAGCGCGGCGAGCCGATCAGGCCGATACCGGGAAGGTCGGCCAGGTGCCCGTGATCGCCGTCCCGTCGAACAGCAGGATATCGCCGAATTGCAGGAAGACGGCCTCGCTCTGGTTGGGGCGAAAGAAGACGCGGTCGTCGGGTTTCAGCGCGACATGGGTCGATCCGGTCAGCATCTCCTGATTGCTCGACCGGCCGTAGAGGTCGCTGAACTGCAAGCCCGGCGGCGACACCGGCGTCGCGAGCCAGTGACCGCCGTAGATGAAAAAGGCGCGCGCGGCATTGGGGTCCATGAAGGTCAGCGGCCCGGTCAGCCATTCGTTGCCGGGCAGTTCCATGCGCTTCGCCTTGATCACCGGCGTGGCGATGAAGCTGGCGGGGACGTGGCGCGCGAGCGAGGGGAGGTCGAAATCGGCCGGCTTGACGAAGGCCGATCCCACCGACACCTCGTTCGCCGCGGTGCCCTGCGCATGGCGCGCATAGGTCGGGCTGCCCGCGCCGTTGAGCGTCAGCGTCGCGGGATCGACGCCGAGCTTCTCGCGCAGCACGCCGGTCGCGGTGCGATAGAGCGCCTGCGACGCGGCATAGGCGTCGTCGGGATCGCTCATCTTCGGGACATGGGCGTCATAGCCCATCAGGCCGCTCACGGCGACATGCGGGAAGGTGCGGGCGAGGTCGACCGCCGCCGCGAGCGATTGGCCGTCGGCGAAGCCGCCGCGATGGAGGCCGACGTCGATCTCCATATTGGCGCGCAGCTTGGCGCCGCGCGCCGCGGCGATGTCGGCATATTGCTTCAGCCGCGCGGGCGTGTCGATCAGCCACTGGATGCGGCCCGCCGCCTCGGCCCCGACCTTGTCCACGATGTCGGCATATTCCATCGCGGGCAGCGGCTTGCCGAGCAGCAGGTCGGCGTCGGGCCGCGCGGCCATGATCTCCAGCATCGCGCCGTTGAACACCATGAAGCGGTTCGTCGCCATGCCGCGCGCGACATGATCTATCAGTCCGGTCGCGGGCAGCGACTTGACGACGACGCGCAGCGGCAGATTGGCGGGCTTCAGCGTCGCGCGCGCCGCGGCGATGTTGCGGTCGAGCCGCGCCTGGTCGATCACGAGCACCGGATGCGCGATCCCCGCCTTGCGGAGCGCCGCCGTCAGCGCGAGGAAATAGGCGTCGTGCGCGCCGCCATGATCGCTCTTGCGCGCGGCGAGCACCGCCGCGCCGCCGACGACCGCGAGCCCGCCGCCGACCATCGCCGCGCGGCGGGTCCAGCGTTTCGTCCGTCCAGTGTCAGCCATCGAGGAAGATTCCCTTCAGATAATCGTTGAGCATCCGCCCTTCGGGGTCGAGCGCGCGGCGCACCTCGCCCGCGTCCTTCCAGCGCGGATAGAGCGCCGCAAGGTCGCGCGCCTTCAGGCTGTGGAGCTTGCCCCAGTGCGGGCGGCCGCCGTGGCGGCGGAAGATCGGCTCGACGATGGTGAAGAAGAAATCATGGTCCTCGCGGTAATAGGCGTGGACCGCGATCGACCCGCTCTCGCGCTGGTAGAAGGGCGAGAGCCAGGCGTCGTCGGGTGCGATCACGCGCACCTCGATCGGGAAGAAGACATCCTTGCGATGCTCCTCGATCGCGGCAATGACGTCGCGCAGCGCCGGAATCTGCGCCTCGATCGGCAGATGATATTCGCATTCGTTGAAGCGCACCGGCCGCTCGTTCGACAGCAGTTTCCAGCCTTCGTCGACCATCTCCTCCGGCGGAACCTTCGCCAACTCCTCGGCGGCGAGCTTGCGGCGCAGCGAGGGAGCGAATTCGAACCAGTCGCGAAGCTGTTTGAGGCCCATCAGCGTCTCGGTATCGGCGTCGGGGCCGCGCGGCTTGACCGGCCGGTCGGTGATGTCGTTGGTGATCACCGCCGAGTGGCCGGTGAAGGGCAGGACATAGAATTCGACGTTGCGATGCTTCCGGCGCAGCGCCGGCCAATCCTCCAGAACCTCGCCTGTGGGGCGCACTTCGGTACGCTTGAGGATGCGGTGGAGCGGCTGGTTCTGGAGCGTGACCTGCGTCACGACGCCGAAAGCGCCCAGCCCGACGCGCGCGGCGTTGAACACTTCCGGGCGGGTGGCGGCGTCGCAGTCGATGACCTCGCCCGACGGGGTCGCGATCCGCATCGCGACGACCGACCCGTGCACGGCCTGGATGCCGCGTCCGGTGCCGTGCGTCGCGGTTCCGATCGCGCCCGCGATCGACTGTTTGTTGATGTCGGGAAGGTTGATCATCTCCTGCCCGACCGCCGCGAGCGCGGGGCCGAGGTCGGCGAGGCGGGTGCCGCCGCGCACCGTTGCCTGATTCTTCGCGGCGTCATGGCTGACCAGCCCCGCCATGCCGTCGAGCGTCACCAGCGTGCCGTCGGTTGGCACCAGTGCGGTGAAGCTGTGCCCCGATCCCACCGGGCGCACCGGCGCGGGCGCTCTCGTCAGGATGGAGAGCAATTCCTCCTCGCTTTTCGGCGCGCCGCGCTTTTCGGGATAGCTGTGCGCGATGCCCGACCAGTTCGACCAGAGGAGATGGCCCTTGGCGTCCTGCGTTGCCAAGGCCGCGGGTTCGCGGTCGCGCAGCCAGTTGCGCCCGGCCAGACCGCCGGCACCGATCGCGCCGATCCCGATGACGCTCCCCCCCGCGATCAGCGCACGCCGCGTTACTTTGCCCATCAATTCCTCCCCGCCATGAAGCGAATAAGCGCCTTATAATCGTCGGGCGTGCACGAAAAACACTGTCCGCCCGCGGGCATCCCATTGAGGCCCTGGACCGCGCTGGTTAGCAGCGCGTCCTCGCCCTTCGCCCAGCGCTTGTCCCACTGGGTGCGGTCGCCGGTGAGCGGCGCGCCGGTGTCGGCGACCGTGTGGCACGACTTGCACGCCTGGTCGTAGAGGCCCGCGATGCGCGCGTCGGCGGGCTTCAGCGCCGCGCTCTCCTCGGGCGTCAGCGGCTTGGCCGGCGGCGGCTCCGACTGGCACGCGGACAGCAGGAGCGCCGCAGGCAGAAGGCGGAGCGCGCGCATCAATATTTGACCCGGAATTCGACGCCGAACATCCGCGGTTCGCCGCGGAACTGTTCGATGAAACCGAAATCGGACAGGTCGACGGCGTAATTGATATATTTCTTGCGCGTCAGGTTGCGGCCGAACACCGCCGCTTCCCAGCGCCCGTCCTCATCCTTGAGCGCGATACGCCCGCCGAGCAGCCAATAGCCCTTCTGCTTGAGGAGGGGATTGTTGTCGGCGGAGAAATATTGGCCGCTGCGATAGGAGGCCGAGGGCTGGAAGGCGATCGCCAGCCCCGCCGACACCGGCACCTCGTAATTGGCGGTGCCGCTGAAGGTCACGGTCGGCGACAGCGCGAGGCGGTTGCCTGAATAGTCGGCGGTCGCGGTGACGAAATCCTTCACCTCGGTGTCGAGCAGGCCCAGGTTGAGCGTGATGTCGAAGCGGTCGGCGGGCTTGGCGATCACCTCGAACTCGGCGCCATAGATGGTCGCGTTCGCGGCATTGTCGAGCAGCGACAGCGGAATCGCGCCGGTGTTGATCAGCGTATAGAGCTGCAAATCCTTATAGTCGTAATAGAAGGCCGCGGCGTTGAAGCGCAGGCGGCGGTCGAACAGGGTCGATTTCAGCCCGACCTCGTAAGCGGTCAGCGTCTCCTCCTCGAACGGCTGCGCCTGCACCGCGGCCTCGGCGGGATCGAAGCTCAGGAAGCCGCCGTTGAAGCCGCCGCTCTTGAAGCCGGTCGAGATGCTCGCATAGGCCATGACGTCGGGGGCGATATCGTAATCGAGCCCGACCTTGAACGAGACATTCTTGAACGATTTGCGGTTGTCGAAGGCGTAGACGGGAATGACGCCGCCGGGGATCGGCACGACGACGACATTGTCGTCATCGTCGAGCGCGAGGATCTCATTCTCTTCGAGCTGGAGCGCGGCCTGGAACCGCTTGCGCTCATAATTGTAGCGGCCGCCGATGGTCGCGCGCAGCGCCGGGGTCAGCTCGATCTCGGCCTGGCCAAAGATCGACGCCGCGTCGGTGGTCTGGCGGTTGAGGGTGCGCGAAAAGAGCACGGGGACGCCGCCCGTCGCCACGCCGTCGGGATCGCCCGCGCCGCCCGGCAGGGCGGCGCGCACTTCGCCGAACAGGTCGCCGGTCTGGTTCTGGTCCAGCCTCTCGTGCAGATAATAGCCGCCGACGACCCAGTTGACGCCGCCGCCCGTGCCCGACAGGCGCAGCTCCTGCGTGAAGGCTTTCGACCGCACGCCATAGTCGATGTCGAGAAGGCGGAACGGGCTGGCGTCGGTATCCTCGCGGTGCAGCTTGTCGTTCCAGTCATAGGCCGAGATCGACGTCAGCGTGATGTCGCCGAAATGCCAATTGAGCCGCGCCGACGTGCCCCAATTCTTGACCACCAGCCGGTCGCTGCGGTCGTAATTGCCGTCGTAGAAGCCTTCCGGACTGACATAGCCGAAGACGTTGCCGCACTGGTTCGCCATGATCGCATCGGGCGCGCAGGGCGTCGTGAAGCCGGTGTCGGGATCGAGCAGGCCGAGGCTGCGATATTGCGGCGAGCGGACGTCGACCTTGCCGCCGTGGACATTCAGCAGCGCGTCGAAATTGTCAGTGATATCGAGGGCCAATTGGCCGCGCAGCGCAAAGCTGCCCTGGCCGTTCTCGCGGCGGCCGGTCAGCAGATTGTGGACATAGCCGTTCGCATGGGTGCCGGTGCCCGAGATGCGGAAGCGCACGGCGTCGGAGATCGGCCCGCCGATCGCGGCTTCGCCGGTGATCGTGTCGAACGAGCCATAGGAGAGCGAGGCCTGCGCCTGGAAATCCTGGCTCGGCTTTGCGGTGATGAAGTTGATCGCGCCGCCGGTGGCGTTGCGGCCATAGAGCGTGCCCTGCGGACCCTTCAGCACCTCGACGCGGTCGAGGTCGAAAAGCTGGAAGGTCTGCGCGCCGGGCGAGGCGATATAGACTTCGTCGACATAGACGCCGTTCGGCCCGGCATTGTTGGAGTTGGTGTCGGCGAGCCCGACGCCGCGGATATAGATCAGCGGCTGGTTGCCTTCGCCGCCGGGAAGGCCGATCTCGAGGTTGGGAACGACGCCCGCGATGTCCGAGCTCGACTGAATGCCGAGGTCGGCCATGGTGTCGCCCGAGAAAGCGGTGACCGCGACCGGCACGTCCTGCAAATTCTGTTCGCGGCGCTGCGCGGTGACGACGATGTCGCCGATCCCTTCGCCGGATTCGGCGCCATTTCCCTGATCCTGCGCCGTGGCGACGGCCGGTGCGGACATCGCGGCGATCGCCAGCACGGCGGCGGAGAATCGCAGTTCACCCTTGAATTTCGACATTTTTACATCCCCAGACCTGTTATAGCTATTACTATATTATAGTGTTTGCTATAAACCTGCAATGGCGATTGCACCGATGACGGGCGAATGTGCTAGGCAGGGCTGATATTGGGCGGGCGGAAAGGATTGGAAGCAGCGTGGCGAAGCCGAATGGAAAGCCTTCCGGCAAGCGCAAGCCGTCGACCCGCGAGAAACTGCTCGATACCGCAGGCGAACTGCTCGCCGAGTTCGGCATCGACCGCGTCACGACGAACCTGATCTGCGAGCGCGCCGGCGTCACCCCGCCCGCGCTCTATTATTATTTCGCCGACAAATATGAGGTCGTCGTCGCCCTCGGCAAAAGGCTGATGGACCGCCAGAACGAAGCGCTCGAACGCTGGCTCGACCGGCATCTGGACGGCGGCATCCGCGCCTATGCCGAAAACACGCTGGAATTGTTGCGCGAAACCGCCGAGATCACCGAAGCCGAACCGGGCGGCATCTGGATCGAACGCGCCCTCCATTCGAGCCCGCGCCTCGAGCATGTCCGGATCGAATCGCACCGCTATGTCACCGACAAGCTGACCGACGTCTATGCTCCGATGCTGCCCGGATATCCGCGCGAGCGCATCTGGCTGCGGATGCGGATGCTGGTCGAGTTCGGCTATGTCGCCACCGAATTGCTGCACGCGGAAAGCGGGCTGGAACGCGAGGCCATATTGGCCGAGACAGCGCAGATGCAAAGGCTCGCGACGCTCGAACTGCTGCCACGGACGCCTTAGCGGAAATCGGCCGAATCAAAGCCTGCGGCGAAGGCCTCGGCGAGTCCCTCGGGGGTCAGCGGATCGACGATGGGCAGGCGGCCGAGGCGGCGGGCGCCGCTGATCCGGGCGACGATCGCCTCGCTGTCATCCACCGCGTCGCCGAGGAAGGCGAGGCCGTGGATCGGGATGCCGCGCGCGCGCAGCGCCTCGATCGTCAGCAGGCTGTGGTTGATCGTGCCGAGGCCGGTGCGCGCGCAGACGACGACCGGGATTTGCCAGCGCGCGAACAGGTCGGCGTAGAGCAATGTGCGCGTGACGGGGACGAGGACGCCGCCGGCGCCCTCGACGATCAAAGCGCCATCGGGGGGCGTGAGGGCATCGGGGTCGATGATCACGCCGTCGATTTCGGCCGCGAGGTGCGGCGAGGCGGGGGTGACGAGGCGGTAGCCCTCGGGGCGCACGGGAACGCTCGCGAGGCGCGCGACGATCTCGCTGTCGGTCTCCTCTTCGAGGCCCGACTGGATCGGCTTCCAATAGGGGACGCCGAGCGCGCCTGCGAGCGCGGCGGCGAAGATCGTCTTGCCGATGCCGGTATCGGTGCCGGTGACGACGAAGCGGGTCATGCCTCTGCCATCGCGGTGGCGAGCGCGCCGATCATCGCGTCGACCTCGCGCTCGCCGACATTGAGGGTGATCGCGATGCGGAGGCGCGCGCTACCCTCCGGCACGGTCGGCGGCCGGATGCCGCGGACGTCGAAGCCCGCGGCCTGCAGCGCGGCGGCGATCCGCATCGTGCGGCCATTGTCGCCGATGACGACCGGGATGATCTGGCTGCCGCTGGCGGGAAGGCCGAGTGCGGCGAGGCGGGTCTCGGCATGGCGAATGAGGCCGTGGAGGCGCGCGGCGCGTTCGGGCTCGTTCGCGACGATTTCGAGCGCCTGGCGGACGAGCCACGCCGTCAGCGGCGACGGCGCGGTCGAGAAGATGAAGGGGCGGCCGCGGTTGATGAGGAAATCGCGGACGATCGCCGGGCCGCAAAGCAGCGCGCCCTCGCAGCCGAGCGCCTTGCCGCAGGTGTGGAGGGTGATCAGATTGTCGCGGCGGCCGAGATCGTGCGCGAGGCCTTGCCCCGCGGGACCGTAGACGCCGGTCGCATGGGCTTCGTCGACGACGAGCACCGCGTCGTGGCGGTCGGCGACCGCGGCGAGATCGGCGAGCGGGGCGCGGTCGCCGTCCATCGAATAGAGGCTTTCGACCGCGATCCACGGCGTCCCGCTGCCGCCGCCGCGGCGCCAGCGCGCGATGATGTCGTCGAACGCCTGCGCGTCGTTGTGGCGCGCGTCGACGCGCCCGGCGCGGCCGAGCTTCATCCCGTCGTGCGCGCTCGCGTGGATCAGTTCGTCGTGGACGACGAGGTCGCCGCGCTGCGGCAGCGTCGCGAACAGTGCGGCATTGGCGGCGAAGCCGGTCGGGAAGAAGAGCGCCGCCTCGCTGCCGTAATGGCGCGCGGCATGGGCTTCGAGCGCCTCATGCTCGTCATGGTTGCCGCGCAGCAAGCGCGAGCCGCCCGAGCCCGCCGGAAGCCCGCGCTGAAGCCCCGCCGCCAGCGCTTCGTTCAGCGCATAGGAACCGGCGAGCGCGAGATAGTCGTTCGAGGCGAAATCGGCGCCGGTGCGCGGCGCGAGCGCGCGGCGGCGGTCGGCGGCGGCGAGCGCGTCGAGGTCCTTGCGGTGCGCGTGGAAGGGGGAGGCGGTCATTAAATTCCCTTACCCGTCATTGCTTCGCTCCGCTCGCAATGACGAAGTTTATTAGTGGGATCGGTCGCGCAAAGCCCGCCGCTTTTCGCTGGTCAGGCGGTGCGGAACGGCGATGGGTTCGAGCGTCTGCGGATCGAAGAGCGCGGCGCGGCGGCGGTCGCCCGAGACGATGTCCCTGATCGCCCGCACGGCGAAGCGCCGCATCAGCGTGGCCATGCGCATCTTGCGCAGGCCGCTGGCGTCGCCGATCGCGTCCTGAACAAAGAGATGCCCGCCCGGCGGACCGAGCAGCCGTTCGCGCGCCGCGGCGTCGCAGGCCGCGAGCTGGACCGTGATGAAGGGGAGCTTGCCGGTCCCGACGGTGTTGAACAGCGGCGTGCGGCAGCATCCGGCATACCAGCGCAGCGTCGGCTTGTCGGTCAGATGGACGCAGGCGAGCCGGTCGCGGCCCGACGCCAGCCGCATCCGCGCGCACCGCGTCTGATACAGCGCGGTGCCGCCCTCCGCATCGAGCACTCGCGGGTGGCCAAGATAATGGGCGAGGTTCTGGCAATCGGTGCAATGACATATGACGTGATCGCCCTCCGGGCCGATAGTCAGCGTTCCGGAGACGGTGCCGCATTCGCAGGCGAAGGGGAGGGCGGATGCCATGATCCGGTCCTAACCCCTCGCCCGTGATTGCGGAAGCGTCCTTGATAGACACTGACCCCGGCCTGCGCCGGGGTGGCGGCCTGTCGGGGCCGTCAGTTGACCGCCTTGTCGACCAGCTTGTTCTTGGCGATCCACGGCATCATCGCGCGCAGCGCGGCGCCGGTCTGTTCGATCGGGTGCGCGGCGGCGGCCTTGCGGCTGGCCTTCAGCTCGGGCTGGCCGGCCTGGTTGTCGAGGACGAAATCCTTGACGAAGCGGCCCGAGGTGATGTCGGCGAGGACGCGCTTCATTTCGGCCTTGGTCTCGTCGGTGATGATGCGCGGGCCGGTCTTGATGTCGCCATATTCGGCGGTGTTCGAGATCGAATAGCGCATGTTGGCGATGCCGCCCTCATAGAGGAGGTCGACGATCAGCTTGGTTTCGTGGAGGCATTCGAAATAGGCCATTTCGGGGGCATAGCCCGCCTCGACCAGCGTTTCGAAGCCCGCCTGGATCAGGTGGGTGACGCCGCCGCAGAGCACCGCCTGTTCGCCGAACAGGTCGGTTTCGCACTCTTCCTTGAAGGTCGTCTCGATGATGCCGCTGCGGCCGCCGCCGACGGCCGAGGCATAGGAGAGAGCGAGCGCCTTGGCGTGGCCGTTGCCCGCATTGCCGCTGGCTTCCTGTGCGACCGCGATCAGGCAGGGGACGCCGCCGCCGCGCTGATATTCGCTGCGCACCGTGTGGCCGGGGCCTTTCGGCGCGACCATGAAGACGTCGATGTCGGGGCGTGCCTCGATCAGGCCGAAGTGGATGTTGAGGCCGTGCGCGAAGGCGAGCGCGGCGCCGGGCTTCAGATTGTCGGCGAGGTCGTCATAATAGATTTTCGCCTGATGCTCGTCGGGGGCGGCGATCATGATGACGTCGGCCCACGCGGCCGCTTCCTTGTTCGACAATACCTTGAAGCCCGCGCCTTCGGCCTTCTTCGCGGTCGCCGAACCGGGGCGGAGGGCGATCGCGACCTCGCGCACGCCGCTGTCGCGGAGGTTCTGCGCATGGGCGTGGCCCTGGCTGCCATAGCCGAGGATGGCGACCTTCTTGTTCTTGATCAGATCCTGGTCGGCGTCGCGATCGTAGTAAACCTGCATGTCTTTCTTCCCTATTCTTCTTCGTCACCCCGGACTTGATCCGGGGTCCCGCTTTCCACCGTTGCTGAGCGGGACCCCGGATCAAGTCCGGGGTGACGGTGATTGAAACCCAAAACTCTAAAGCGCCTCCGCGCCGCGGGCGATGGCGACGACGCCGGTGCGGCCGACCTCGACGAGACCGCATTCGCGCATCAACGCGATGAAGCGGTCGACCTTGTCGCTGTTGCCGGTGATCTCGAAGATGAAGCTGGTCAGCGTCGTGTCGACCACCTTGGCGCGGAAGACGTCGGCCATGCGCAGCGCCTCGATGCGCTTGTCGCCGGTGCCCGCGACCTTGACCAGCGCGATCTCGCGCTCGACATGCGCCTCGTGGTCGGCAAGATCGACGACCTTGTGGACGGGGACGAGGCGGTCGAGCTGCGCGATGATCTGGTCGATGATCGGCGGCGGGCCGGAGGTGACGATGGTGATGCGCGACAGCGCATGGTCGGCGGTGATGTCCGCCACCGTCAGGCTTTCGATATTATAGCCGCGCGCGGTGAACAGGCCGGTGATCTTGGCGAGCACCCCGGCCTCGTTGTCGACGGTGACGGCGAGCACATGGCGCTCGCCCGCTTCGGTGGTGATTTTCATTGTGCAAACCTTCCCCTCTCCCCTTGCGGGAGAGGGATGTGAAGACTTGGCAGCCTGCTGCCTAGTCGGAGCTGGGTGAGGGGGATGCGCGCCGACGGCGCGCGCGGCCCGGCGGGCCGCTCCCCCTCTCTAAGACTTGCTAGGCGGCAAGCCGCCAAGCCAAGTCTATTCTCCCCCTCCGGGGGGGAGAAGATTTGTCTGGAATGTTGCATCACACCAGCGCTTTCGCTTCGTCGTCCATCGTGCCGGTGACGTCGCTCGGCTGGAGGATCATGTCGGTATGCGCCGCTCCCGACGGGATCATCGGGAAGCAGTTGGCGAGCTTGGCGACGCGGCAGTCGACGATCACCGGGCCGGGGGTGTCGAGCATCGCCTGGATGCCGTCCTCGAGCTCGCCGAGCGTGTCGATGCGCAGGCCGGTCCAGCCATAAGCCTCGGCCAGCTTGACGAAATCGGGCAGGCTGTCCGAATAGCTGTTCGAATAGCGGCTTTCATAGGTCAGTTCCTGCCACTGGCGGACCATCCCCATCCATTCATTGTTGAGGATGAAGATCTTCACCGGCAGGCGATATTGCGCCGCGGTGCCCATCTCCTGAATGTTCATCTGGAGCGAGGCCTCGCCCGCGATGCAGACGACGAGGCGATTGGGGTTGCCGATCTGCGCGCCGACCGCGGCGGGAAAGCCGTAGCCCATCGTGCCGAGGCCGCCCGAGGTGAGCCAGCGGTTCGGCGCCGAGAAGCCGAAATGCTGCGCCGCCCACATCTGGTGCTGGCCGACCTCGGTGGTGATGATCGGGTCGCGGCCGCGGGTCGCGTCGAACAAGGCCCTGACCGCGCGCTGCGGCATGATTTCGGCCGCCGCGTCCTTCTTTTCGGGGAAGTCGAGGCAGCGCGCCGCACGCCAGCCGTCGATGCGGCGCCACCATTCGCCATAGTCGCGCGCCTTGTGGCCCTTGTCGGCCCACGCCGCGACCAGCGCGTCGAGCGCGCGCCCGGCGTCGCCAGCGATCGCGAGGTCGACGGGGACGATCTTGTTGATCGAGCTGCGGTCGATGTCGATGTGGATCTTCTTCGCCTCGGGCGCGAAGGCATCGAGGCGGCCGGTCACGCGGTCGTCGAAGCGCGCGCCGACCGCGATGATCAGGTCGGCGCGGTTCATTGCCATGTTCGACTCGTACGTGCCGTGCATGCCGAGCATCCCGAGCCACTTCGGATCGTCGGCGGGGAAGGCGCCGAGCCCCATCAGCGTCGAGGTGATCGGCGCGCCGGTCAGCGACACGAGCTGGCGCAGCGCCGCGCTCGCGCCGGGCCCGGCGTTGATCACGCCGCCGCCGGTGTAGAAGACCGGGCGCTCGGCCGCGGCGATCATGTCTATCGCGGCGGCGATCGCGCCCGCGTCGGGCTCGATCTGCGGGCGATAGCTGGCGTGCTGGATGATCTCGGGCACCGAATAGGTGCCGGTCGCGACCTGCACATTCTTCGGAATGTCGATCACCACCGGGCCGGGGCGGCCGTGGGTCGCGATGTGAAACGCCTCGTGCAGGATCGGGCCGAGCCGGTCGGGGTCCATCACCAGATAATTATGCTTGGTGCAGTGGCGCGTGATGCCGACGGTGTCGCATTCCTGAAAGGCGTCGGTGCCGATCAGCGTCGTCGGCACCTGGCCGGTCAGCACGATCATCGGGATCGAATCCATCAGCGCGTCGGTGATGCCGGTGACCGCGTTGGTTGCGCCGGGCCCGGAGGTGACGAGCACGACGCCGGGCTTGCCGGTCGAGCGCGCATAGCCCTCCGCCGCGTGGGTCGCCGCCTGTTCGTGGCGGACGAGGATGTGCTTGATCGTCGGGTGCTTGTAGAGCGCGTCATAGATGGGAAGGACCGCGCCGCCCGGATAGCCGAACACCGTGTCGACCCCAAGGTCGACCAGCGCCTGAACCACCATGTCGGCACCGCTCATTTCCGTCACGACAAAACTCCTTTCAACAGCCGTAAGGCAGCGCTTGTGCGCTGCAACAGGGCTGCGGGCAATAGGTGCATGATTCTATCTTGTCAACAGTCTATCACGTAATATTATTGCTATTTTGTTGATAGAATCGATGTTTAATGATTCTTCGTGACGCGGCCAGTCGGCAGGAAGCTGGTGGCGGAACCACGTATACTGGCGCTTCGCATATTGGCGGGTCGCGGCCTGGGCCTGGGCGAGTGCCTCGTCCCTGCTGATCGTACCCGCCAGATGGGCCGCGATCTGCGGCACGCCGATCGCGCGCATCGCGGGCAGATCGGGGTCGAGGCGGCGCGCGAGCAGCGCCTCGACTTCTGCGATCGCGCCCTGTTCGAACATCCGGACGAGGCGCGCGTCGCAGCGGGCGCGGAGCGCATCGCGCGGCGGGAGGAGGATCAGCGGGGCGAGGGCGATATCGCCGGCGATGCCGCCTTCTCGCGCGCGCTGCCAGTCGGCGAGGGGGCGGCCGGTCGAGCGGACCACTTCGAGCGCGCGGGCGGCGCGGGTGGCGTCGGCGGGGTGGAGGCGGACGGCGGCTTCGGGGTCGGCCTTTGCCAGCGCAGCATGGGCTTCGGCGACGGGCAGCGCGCGGACGGCTGCGCGGATGGCGGGGTCGATTTCGGGCACCGGGGCGATGCCGAACAGCAGGGTGCGGATGTAGAGGCCGGTGCCGCCGACGAGGATGGGGAGATCGCCCGCGGCGTGTGCGCGCGCGATTTCGCCGCGCGCTTCGACCGCCCAGCGCGCGGCGTTGCACGCCTCGGCGGCATCGACATGACCGAAAAGGCGGTGCGGCACGCCCTCCATCTCCGCCGGTGCCGGGCGCGCCGAGAGGATGGCGAGGTCGGCATAGACCTGGCTCGCGTCGGCGTTGATCACCACTGCGCGCCCGCAGGCTTTTGCGAGCGCGACCGCCAAAGCGCTCTTGCCGCTGGCCGTGGGTCCGGCGATAAGTGCGACGGGCGGCCGCCCGCGAACGGAAGAGACAGAAGGAGAAGCCATGTTCGTTGCCACGCTGATAGCAGCCGGAAAGCTCACCGACGAGGTGGTTCGCGAAGCGATCGACCGGCTCGACATGACGGGGCACGATGTCGGCGCGCCGCACTGGATCGACGAGCATGACGCCGCCGACATTTTCTTTCAGGGTAGCCTGGTCAGCGCGCGCGCCGAACTGGCGAAGATGGACCATGGCGCGCTCGATATCGTCGTCCAGCCGTTCGGCGACCGCACCAAGAAGCTGATCATCGCCGACATGGATTCGACGATGATCGGCTGCGAATGCATCGATGAACTGGCCGATTACGCCGGGATCAAGGATCAGGTCGCGGCGATCACCCAAAGGGCGATGCGCGGCGAGGTCGATTTCCGCGGCGCGCTGACCGAACGCGTCGCGCTGTTGCGCGGGCTGGGCGAGGATGTGCTGACCCAGTGCCGGATGGAGCGCGTCCGCCTGACCCGCGGCGCGCGCACGCTCGTCCAGACGATGAAGGCGCATGGCGCGCATTCGGTGCTGGTGACGGGCGGCTTCACCGCCTTCGCGGGGCCGGTGGGCGAGGCGATCGGCTTCGACCGGGTCGTCGCCAATGAATTGCGGATCGAGGGCGGCAAGCTGACCGGCACGGTCAATGAACCGATCGTCGACAAGGATGCGAAGCTCGAGACGCTGAAGAGCGAAGCGGCGAAGCACGGCCTGCCGCTCGCCGAGACGCTGGCGGTGGGCGACGGCGCGAACGACATTCCGATGCTGACCGCGGCGGGACTGGGCATCGGCTATTACCCTCACGCCGCCGCGGCCGAAGCCGCCGACGCGGTGGTCCGCCACCACGACCTGACCGCGCTGCTCTGGGCGCAGGGCTATCCGCGGCGGAGCTGGGTGCTGGGGTAATCAGGGTTCTGGCGGATACCGCGCCCTTCGTCCCATAATTTCGTCATTCCCGCGAAAGCGGGAACCCAGAGTGGGGTCAGCCGACGCACGCCCTCTATGGTGGAATCAAAGTTCCTGTCATCACCGTCACCCCGGGCTTGACCCGGGGTCCCGCTTCCTTTCGCGCGCGGACCGAAGAAAAGCGGGATCCCGGATCAGTCCCGGATGGCGTGCGTCGGCCTGTCTTCTTTCCCGGCTTCGGCCCGCAAGTGAGAATGCAGTCGGACGGAACAAGTTTGGACCTTCCTTTTGGCGCTCGGCCACGTCATTGGTGCCCCCATGTCTAATTCAGCGCGACCAAAGCCGATACCAGCCACGATCGGTACAGTGTTTGGTGGATTGTGGGCGTACATCGGCGTCTTGGCCTTGCCCCCGGCGTGGAACCTTCCAGCTACCGTGGCGGTTGTTATCGCAACCCTATTGCTGATTGTCCTGCTCTGGACAGCTGGCGGATCAGCGAGGGAGGGTGAGCGCCTGTTCACCAAACGACCCTACCAATTCGCGGTGGTCGCCGAGGTCATATCGATCTATCTGGCTTCCCTGCTTTTGTCGCGTATCGGGTTGCAGGCCTATTTCATCCAGGTCGTCGGTATAATCGTCGGACTGCACTTTATCGGGCTTTGGGCAGCAACGCGCTCCCCGCGCTTCATATACATTGCGGTAGGTATGTGTATCGTCTCGACGCTCGCTATTTTCTTTCCGGCCGTGGCCGGCGCCGTTCATCCCCGAGACCTTCTCACAGGAGCGGGTAACGGACTTGTCCTTTGGATGTGCGCGGCTCGTCGGAGCGCCGTATAGTCCTCGACCAAATTCAACCGGGCCGACAGCTAGGGTCCTGACCCTAGCCACCCCCAAAGCCGGCGGATGAAACCGTCCGCTACTGGCTCACCACCAGGCACGCCTGGCCGCCCTTGCGGACCGCGGCGCAAAGGCTTTCGGCGTCGGCCTTGCTCGCGAAGCCGGCGGTCTGGAGGCGAGTGACGGCGCCGGCCTTGGCATAGACGGGGGTGCGCCCGGCAAGGGCTGAATAGGATTTTTCGAGGCTTTTCCAAAGGCCGCGCGCGTTCGCTTCGACCCCGAAGGCGCCGAACTGGGCGCGCCATGGGCTGGTGCCGGTGTGGACGGCGACAGCGGCTTTGGCGGGTTTCGGTGCGGGTTTCGGTTCGGGTTTGGGCTCGGGCTTGGGCGGCAGCTTGCCGCTTTCGGGCGGCGCAGCGTAGGTCGTGCCGGGGGCGCCGCCCTTGGCCGCTGTGGCGGCGGCGGTCGCTTCGCTGGCGGCGGTCGCGGCGGCGACGGCGGCCGGGGTCGAGAGCGCCGGTGCGGGTTTGGCCGGAGCGATCACCGGCGGCGGCGTGTAGGTGGCGCCGGGGGTCGAGACGGGAAGGCTCGCGGTCCTGATCGGCGAGGGCGCGGGCTTTGCGGGCTCGGGCGCGGCGGCATTGACCGCGGCGAGGCGCGCGCGCGCTTCGTCCTTTTCGATCTGGGGGAGCATGGCGAGCCCCGCCTGCCGCTGGTCGAGCGGGATCAGATTGTCGAGCTGGACGAGCCGCGCCGAGGCGATGCCGAGCCCCGCGTCGCTCGCGCGCTTGGTCAGCGCATAGGCGCGCGGCCAGTCCTTCGTGGCATAGTCGCCGTTGAACATCGCGGTACCGAGGACATATTGCGCGCGCGGTTCGCCGCGCGCCGCCGACGCCTTGATATAGGGCATCGCCTCGTCGCGCTTGTTCGCGGTGAAGAGGATGAGGCCGAGATTGTCCTCGGCCTGGAGATGGCCCTGCTTCGCGGCGCGGCGATACCAGCTTTCGGCCTGGCCGAGGTCGGCGGGAACCCCGCGGCCGAGCTTGTAGGCCTGGCCGAGGTTGAATTCGGCGTCGGCGTCGCCCGCGACGGCGAGCGGGCGCCATTCGGCGACCGCCTGCTGATAGTCGCCCGCCTGCCAGGCCTCGACGCCGCTCTTGACGTCGGCGTGCGCGGGCGCGGCGAGCGCGAGGAGCGGCAGGGCCAGGAACGCGGCGGCGCGGAAAGAAGGCATGTCGATTCTCCAATGACTTGCGGCGCGCGACGGGCGCCGGCAGTCCCCGGGACGGTGCCCTACCCATAAAGGGCTAACAGCGCGTTAGCATCATCTAGGGGTAAACCGACTCCGTGCCGGATCGGGACACAATGGTATCAACGGTCCGTTTACCATGGATGTGCGTGGATCGTTCACCTTCTTTTTATCATCGTTAACTCAATTTTAGCGCCCCGCATGGCATCCCGTCGCCGATTTCAGATTGTCGAGGGGGACATCAGTGCGCGTTTTGGCATTGGCTTCACAGAAAGGCGGGTCGGGCAAGACCACCCTGTCGGGGCACCTGGCGGTGCAGGCGCAGCTTGCCGGCGCCGGGCCGGTCGTGCTGATCGATATCGACCCGCAAGGCTCGCTCGCCGACTGGTGGAACGAGCGCGAAACCGACCTTCCGGCCTTTGCGCAGACCACCGTCGCGCGGCTCGCCTCCGACCTCGAGATATTGCGACAGCAGGGCTTCAAGCTCGCGGTCATCGACACGCCGCCCGCGATCACCATGGCAATCCAGAGCGTTATCGGCGTCGCCGAGCTGATCATCGTTCCGACGCGGCCGAGCCCGCACGACCTGCGCGCCGTCGGCGCCACCGTCGATCTGTGCGAACGCGCGGGCAAGCCGCTGGTGTTTGTCGTCAACGGCGCCACCCCCAAGGCGAAGATCACCAGTGAGGCCGCGGTCGCGCTGTCGCAGCACGGCACCGTGGCGCCGATCACGCTGCACCATCGCACCGATTATGCCGCGTCGATGATCGACGGCCGCACGGTGATGGAGGTCGATCCCAATGGCCGCTCGGCCGAGGAGATCCGCCAGCTCTGGACCTATATCAACGACCGGCTCGAAAAGAATTTCCGCCGCACCATCTTCTCCTCGCCGATGCCCGCGCAGGCGGGTTACGGCACGGTCCGCCCGATGGGCGGTGGCTTCGGCCGCCGCATCGCCGGCCAGTAAGGGGAACGGAACGATGGGCGAACCCAAACCTCTCGCTTCGCTGTCCGCCGGACTGCTCGCCCGCAAGGGCGGCGCGCGTCCCGCGATGCGCCGCGCCCCGCTGGGCATGGGCGCCGCGGCGCCGATGACCGACCCGATGACTGGTGGGGGCTATGACGATCTTGGCTGGAACGACATGGGCTATGACGTCGATCCCGACCAGAATGCCGCCGCCGAACCCGCGCGCATGGTCGACCTGAAGCCGCTGCTTGCCGGATCGGTGCTCACGCACAATGCCGAGGCCGAACATGCGGTCGAGGAGTCGGCGGGCCACGAACTGACCGACGCGCTCGCCGCCGGGTTCGAGCCCGAAGCGGCCCCGGTGCCCGAAATCGTGCGCCAGCAGGAATCGCTGCTCGACCGCGTCGCCGCCGTCGCGCGCAAGGTCGAGACGCGGCCCGCGCCGAAAGCGAAGAAGGAGCGCGCGCCGCGTGCGCTGCGCGCGCGCGAGAAAGCGGCCTTCACGCTCCGCCTCGACGCCGAGCGCCATCTGCGCCTGCGCCTTGCGAGCGCGGTGACGAACCGCTCGTCGCAGGTCATCCTGACCGACCTGCTCGACGACTATCTGGCCTCGCTGCCCGAGATCGACGCGATGGCGAGCCGCCTGCCGGCGGCGCGGCCCGCGCGCCGGACGCAGGCGTCCTGAACGAGATGGGGGGACTTTCGATGAACCGCAAATTGCTGAGGAACCTCGCGGTTTCGGGCTTCGCGCTGAGCGTCGTCACCGGATGCAGCGGGATGGCGAAGATGGCGAACGCCGCGCCCGAATCGAGCCGCGCGCCCGCGACCGCCGCCAAAGCCGCCGACAAAGCGCGCGACGCGCTGGAGGCCGGCAAGCCGACCAAGGCGGTGGCGCTCGCCGAAGCCGCGGTCGCCGCGAGCCCGCGCGACGCGAATTATCGCGCGCTGCTCGGCCAGGCTTATCTGGGTGACGGGCGCTTTTCCTCGGCGACCTCGGCGCTGAGCGATGCGATGGAATTGGGGGCGAAGGACGGCAACACCGTCATCGCGCTCACTCTCGCCTATATCGCGCAGGGCAAGAATGATCAGGCAAACGACCTGCTGAAGCGCAATTTCAACGTCGTTCCGGCGTCGGACATGGGGCTTGCGCTGGCGCTGACCGGCGACACCAATTCGGCGATCTACATGCTGACCGAAGCCGCGCGGGCGCCCGACGCCACCGCGCGGACGCGGCAGAATCTGGCGCTCGTGTTCGCACTGTCGGGCCGCTGGGCGCAGGCGCGCATCCTCGCCGCGCAGGACCTGTCGCTCGACAAGGTCGAGACGCGGATGCTCGAATGGTCGAAGCTCGCCGAACAGCCCGATGCGTCGATGCGCGTCGCGAGCCTGCTCGGCACCGCGGCGCGGGCCGATGCCGGGATGCCGGTGCGCCTTGCGCTCGGCAATGATAGCGGCACCGAAATGGCCGCCGCCGACGCGCCCGTCGAACTGGCCAGCGCCGACCCGGCGCCCGTCGCGACCTTTGCGCCGCCGCCGCCCGTCGAGGCCGCCCCGGTTCTGGCCTCGGCCGCGCCGAGCCCGATCCGCACCGTCGAACTGCCGATGCCGGCGCGCGACGAAAACGGCGTGGTGCCGGTCACCGAACTGCCGCAGCCGAAGCCGGCCGAAATCATCCTGGCCGACGCCAAACCCTATCGCGCCGCGCCGCGCGTCGCGGGCGACCATGTCGAGGCGATCCGCCCGGCGCAAAGGCAAGCGCTCGAACTGGCGACGAAGATCCTGCCGCGGGCGATGGCCTTCGACGCCAAAAAGCCCTCGGGCTGGGCGGTGCAGCTCGGCGCCTATGACAGCCTGGGCATCGCCAAGGAAAAATGGGGCGTACTGAAGCGGCAAAGCGCGATGCTAGGCAATTATCCGGCGTCGAGCCACGCCGCGGTGGTGAACGGCCGCACCTTCTATCGCCTGACCGTCAACGGCCTCGCGACCCGCACCGATGCATCGAAGCTGTGCGGCGAGCTCAAGGCCAAGGGCCAGGTGTGTTTCATTCGCCAGATGGGCGGCAGCGAGAGCATCCAGTGGGCGTCGGCGGCAAAGCCGGTGCGCATGGCGGCGCGCTGAACGATTTTGGGGGCCTCGCGCAAGCGCGAGGACAGGGGAGGGGCGCGGCTGCGGGGCCGCGCCCTTTTTCTTTTGGAGGCATCGCGCCTGCGGGAGCGTGTCCGCTCGCCCCGCCGGGACGTTGATCGGGTAGCGCGCAAAGGGCGCCTACGGCCTCAATTTTCGTTCTTTTCCTCATCCTTCAGCAAGGCGCCGATCAGCTTGCCGCGCTGGTAGAGTCCCCTCCGTTCGTGCTGCATTGCGTAAAGCTGGGTGAGGAAGCGGCGATCCCATTCGGTCAGTTCGCGTTTGCCCTGACGGTCCTCGAACAGGCCGAGAATCGATTGTGATTGCGGCTCGGCGCGTCCGCGGACGCCGCTAAGCGCAACGAAGGCGGCATAGTCCGTTACCGCGCGCAGGGTCGCACCCTCGGCGGCGTTGACGTC
Source organism: Sphingopyxis sp. (assembly GCF_025869345.1). GTDB lineage: Bacteria > Pseudomonadota > Alphaproteobacteria > Sphingomonadales > Sphingomonadaceae > Sphingopyxis. Next base: position 5,230 of record NZ_JAOZVW010000147.1, on the reverse strand, counting down.
GATGACGACCGTCGCGCCTTCGATGCTGCGGATGCTCAGGGGAGCCAGCAGGCCCATTCCGCCGCTCGTCTTGCGGATCGCGTACCACCAGCGGATCGGTTTCTCGCGCTCGACGAGATCGCGGATATCGGGGCCCGACATGTCGGCAAACTGGGCCGGATAACGCGATTTGAACAATTTGATGAAGTGCGCGCCGTCGTCCACGAAGAGAAGGAGGACGTTGGCGTCGCATCCGTCTTTCGCCACCTTGGCGCCGCTGGCGCGAGCGGCGTCGCGGAACCAGCCCTCGACGAGCGCCGCATGTTCGTCCGACAGACCGAGCGCTCGCGGACAGAGCTTCACCGTCCAGCGCGCGACGCTGTCCTGGGCATAGATGCCCGGCGCGACGCCGAGGGTGCGGATGAAGGCGGTGGCGCGCTTGCGGGCTTCCTCGCGCGTCAGCCGCTCACCCTCGACGACGATATCGTCGGGGGAGCGTAGCGTGGGATCAGGCGCGGGCTGGGCGACCGCCGCGGGCGCGGACGCCAGAAGCGCGGCGAGCAGCAGGCCGTAGCGGAAGAGCATCGATCTGTTTCCTCCTGTCAGGAGGATGGTTTAAACCATTAGGATCAATTGCAAAAGCTCATTCGCCTCCGCTCCGGAGCGTCGGCAACCGCGCCAGCGTCGCGACGAGTTGGGCCTGGCTGGTCGCGCCGGTCTTGCGGAAGATGCCCTTGAGCAGGAAGCGTGCGGCGTTGAGGCTGACGGCGCGGAGTGCGGCATAGTCCTGGAGCGTCTGCCCCGCCGCGAGCGCGACCGCGAGGCGCGCTTCGGCGGGGGTCAGGGCGAACCATTGCGCGACGCGGTCGATCTCGACCACCGGGGTTTCGCCGGGCGCGCTGCCGAGCGTGACGACGAGCGCGGCGCCGAGCTGCACGCCGCCGATCTGCTGGGCCGACTGGCGGGTGATGCGCGCGGCGAGGACGGGGCACTCGGCGCCGGCCTCGTTCACGGCCTGAAAGGCGAGCCCCGCGGGCGCCGGATCGGCGGCGAGGTCGAGCAGCTTCTTCTGGCTTGCGCCGTGCGTGAAAGCGAAGCGGTCGTTCGCGAGGCGGATGAAGCCCGCATCGGCATAGCGCGCGGCGCGGCTGTTCGCGGCGAGGATACCCAGCTGTTCGTCGAGGCTGAAGATCGCGAAGGGCGCGGCGTCGGCGGCGGCGCGCGCGGCGCCCGCCGCGAGTTCGAGCGAGGCGATGCGGTCGCTGATCCGCATCGCACGCTGGATATGCGGGGCGAGGATGCGCAGGCCGCGCTTCAGTTTTTCCGCATCGCGGTCGCCGGGGCCGGGCAGCATCAGCCCCAGCCGCTCGCCGCCGCGCCGGTCGAGGAGCACCCCGATCAGCCGGTCGATGCCGTATGGTTTCAGAAAGTTGCGGAAGAATTCGGATTCGTAAAATTCCTCGCGCGTGACGATGTCATAGCTGTCGACGACGCTGCCGTTCGCATAGCGGGTGAATTTGCGCGACCAGGGATGCGCGCCGGCATAGACGGCGGTGTAGATTTCCTGGATTCCCGCCGCGAGGCCCGAGGCGGCGACGAAGCGCGCGCGCGGCGGATTGTTGCTTTCCCACAGGATGAACGCCGATTCCCAGCGCAACGGGCAGAGCGCGCCGGTGATGCGCGCGAGCGTGTCGTTCCAGCGTTCGGGGTGCAGCACCGAATCATAGATGCGGCCGATCAGCTCGTTCAGCACCTCCCATTCGGCGGCGGTATCGGTATCCGGCAAGGGCTTTGGAACGGTGTCGGTCGGCACATCTGTCCCCGGCTGAAACGAACGGCGGCGGGATTCGTCGAGGACGGCCCGTGGCCACCAAACAATGCGGCGGAAAAAAATGCAATGCTACCCGATCGGGTAGCGAAATTGTCTTCGCGATCGGCCAATCATCCGGGGCGACCCAAGCACGGGATGGTCCACCACAATCGTTCCGTTTATCTCGAAGCCCGCCGGTTCACCGACGGGCTTCCTTTTTTTGGCATTCCTTGTGTTCCCCCGCGAAGGCGGGGGCCCATCTCCTGCCGTTCCGTTATCGGGCAGAGTGCGTTGAGAGCGATATGCCGGGAGATGGCCCCCCGCCTTCGCGGGGGAACAAGATGATCGAATTTCCCGGACGCCATCCCGATCAGCGGATGCGCTGGCCGCCCTTCCACAGCATCGTCGCGCGGCCCTGCACCGGCATGCCGTCGAAGGGCGTGTTGCCGGCATAGGCCGCCATCTTCTTCGCATCGACCTGCCACGGCGTGCCCTCGTCGATCAGGATCAGGTCGGCCTCGAGCCCCGGCTCGAGGCGGCCGGCGTCGAGGCCGAGCAGCTTCGCCGGTTTGGCGGCGAGGAGATCGAAGAGGCGCGCGGGGGTGACATGGCCGTCGCGGACGAGTTGGAGGCCCATCGCGAGCAGGGTTTCGGCCCCCGCCATGCCGGGCGCGGCTTCGGCGAAGGGAAGGCGCTTGTCCTCGGGTCCGCGCGGGTCGTGGCCCGAGGCGAGGATGTCGATCGTGCCGTCGGCGACGGCGGCGAGGCAGGCGTGGCGGTCGCCCTCGCTCCGCAGCGGCGGCGACAGGCGCGCGAAGGTGCGGAAATCGCCGATCGCGGTGTCGGAGAGGAAGAGATGCGCGGGGGTGATGCCGCAGGTGACGGGCAGGCCCTTCGCCTTGGCGTCGCGGATCAGGTCCAGCCCGCGCGCGGTGGTGACCTGGCGGAAATGGATCGCGGCGCCGGTCTCCTCGGCCAGCATCAGGTCGCGCGCGATCGCCATCGCTTCGGCGATCGCGGGGGCGGAGGCGAGGCCGATCCGTGTCGCCATTTCGCCATCGGTCGCGACCGCGCCCGCGGTGAGGCCTTCATCCTCGGCGTGCGCGATGACGGTGAGGCCGAGCGCGGCGGCATAAGCAAGGACGCGGCGCATCACGCCCGCATCGGCGATGCGCGCGCGGCCGGTGGCGACGGCGCGGGCGCCCGCCTGTTTCATCAGCCCGATCTCGGCGAGTTCCTTGCCCGCGAGGCCCTTGGTGGCGGCGGCGAGCGGATGGACCCAGAGGTCGGGCTTGCCGCCCTTCGCCGCGCGCTCGACCAGCCCCGAATTGTCGAGCGGGCCGCTGTCGGGCATCAGCGCGGCGCGGGTGATGCCGCCGAAATGAAAGGCGGGCTTGTCGGTCGCGAAGACGCCGAGGTCGATGATGCCGGGGGCAAGCCACTGGCCCTTGGCATCGACCGTTTCGGTGCCCTCGGGCGTTTCGGCCGGGTCCAGCGCGGCGATGCGGCCGCGCTCGACGAGCAGGCTTGCGCTCTCGCCGCCGAGCAGGCGCGCATTCGTGATGAGGAGCGGGTTCAGTTCCATCCCGGCACTCCCCGCTTGCGGCGCGTCAGGATGTCGAGGCACGCCATGCGCACCGCGACCCCCATTTCGACCTGCTCGGTGATCGTCGAGCGGGTGGGGTGGTCGGCGACGCTGCTGTCGATCTCGACCCCGCGGTTCATCGGGCCGGGGTGCATGACGATCGCGTCGGGCTTCGCCAGGTCGAGCCGCTGCGGGGTCAGGCCGTAGAGCGCGTGATATTCGCGCGGGCTGGGGAGGTAGGCGCCGTCCATGCGCTCGTTCTGGAGGCGGAGCATCATCACGACGTCGGCGTCCTTCAGCCCTTCGTCCATGTCGGTGAAGGGGATCGCGTGCATCCGCTCGATCGCGGGCGGGATCAGCGTCGGCGGCGCGACGACGCGCACCTCGTTGCCGAGCAGGGTGAGCGCGAGAATGTTCGAGCGCGCGACGCGGCTGTGCAGCACGTCGCCGCAGATCGCGACGGTCAGCCCCTCGACCTTCCCTTTGCGGCGGCGGATGGTGAGCGCGTCAAGCAAAGCCTGCGTCGGATGCTCGTGGCGCCCGTCGCCCGCGTTGAGCACCGGGCAGTCGACCTTGTCGGCGATGAGCTGCACCGCGCCCGACGAGGCGTGGCGGATGACGATCGCGTCGGCGCGCATCGCGTTGAGCGTCATCGCGGTGTCGATCAGCGTCTCGCCCTTCTTCACGCTCGACTGCGCGGCGTGCATGTTGACGACGTCGGCGCCGAGCCGCTTGCCCGCGATCTCGAACGACAGCAACGTGCGGGTCGAATTTTCGAAAAAGGCGTTGATGATGGTGAGCCCGGCGAGGCGGTCGTCGTGCTTGGCGGCGCCGCTGCGGTTCATTTCGACCCACTCTTCGGCGGCGTCGAGGACGTAGGAGATTTCCCACGGGGTGAGCTGGGCGATGCCGGTGAGGTGGCGATGGCGAAAGGCATCGCCGCCGGGCGGATAGTCGCTGGCGGGTCGGATCGTTGCGCTTGTCATTAAAGCCGAGCGTCTAGGAGGCTGCGGCGATCTTCGCAAGGGCGGAGAGGAGGAACGGCTCCAATATTCCGAGCGCCCACAGGACGAGCAGGATGATGTCGACCCAGAGCCAGATCAGCATCCACGTCGCGAACGGCTGCTTGCGCGTCTTGTGACGAGCGAACCGGGCAGCGCAAACCGTTCCGAGCGCGCCGCCGAGAAACGCCCAGAGGAGCAACCGAGCCTCGGGCGTGCGGCGCATCCCCGCCTCGGCATAGCGCTTGTCGAGAACCATCTCGACGAAGGCGATCAGGTTCACCGCGATCAGCCAGCCGAGGACGTAGACTATCATTCATGGTTCCCCATTTTTTAGCGCGTCATCGCGTCGATCGCGCCTTGCAGGATGAACGCCGCTGCCGCGCTGTCGACGCGTTCGGCGCGCTTGGCGCGGCTGACGTCGGCGGCGATCATCGCGCGTTCGACCGCGGCGGTCGACCAGCGCTCGTCCCAGAGCAGCACGGGCAGGCCGAGCGGGGCGAGGTTGCGCGCGAAGGCGCGGGTGCTCTGGGTGCGCGGGCTGTCGCTGCCGTCCATGCTGAGCGGCAGGCCGACGACGAGGCCGACGACCGATTGCGCCGCGATCAGCGCCTTCAGCGCTTCGAAATCGACCGAGAATTTCTTGCGGAGGATCGTCTTGTCGGGGCTCGCGAAGCTCCACCCCGCGTCGCAGAGCGCGACGCCGATGGTCTTGGTGCCCACGTCGAGCCCCGCGAGGCGGCCGCCGTTCGGCAGCGCGGCGGCGAAATCGGGGGCGAGGGTGGTGATCATCGAACCTCTCTAACCGTTCGTGTCGAGCGAAGTCGAGACACCCCGAAGGCGCGCGCAACCGAT
>NZ_JAOZVW010000146.1 GCF_025869345.1 Sphingopyxis sp. | reverse complement strand
GTGCGCGACGCGGGGGGGGCGCCCGGGTGCGGGGCCCGCCCACGCTCGCCACCAACGACGAAACCGAAAGAGAGGAATGCCCATGGCTCGCAGGCTCGCCCGATCCCTTTGTCACGGCGCCCTGTGCGCCGCGCTCGTCGCAGGCGGGATGGCGGCTGCCACGCCGGCGCAGGCGCGGTCGGAGGCCGCGGCGCCGAGCCGCCAGCAGATCGAGGCGACGATGAAGCGCGCCACCCGCTTCATGGTCGAAAAAGTCTCTACCAATGGCGGCTATCTATGGTCCTACCTGCCCGACATGTCGCGCCGTTGGGGCGAGATGGAAGCCTATCCGACGATGATTTGGGTCCAGCCGCCGGGCACGGCGACGATGGGCAACCTGTTCCTCGACGCCTATCATGCGACGCACGACCAATATTATTACGATGCCGCCGCCAAGGCCGCCGACGCGCTGATTGCCGGACAGAAGCCCGAAGGCGGCTGGCATTATTTCATCGACCAGGCTGGCGAGGCATCGACCAAGCGCTGGTACGACACGATCGGCAAGAACGCGTGGCGGCTGGAGGAATTTCAGCATTATTGGGGCAACGCCACCTATGACGACGCCGGCACGTCCGAGGCGATGCAGTTCCTGCTGCGCATCTATGTCGAGAAACATGATGCGCGCTTCAAGCCCGCGCTCGACAAGGCGATCAACTTCGTCCTGAAGAGTCAATATCCGATCGGCGGCTGGCCGCAACGCTATCCCCCGGTGGAGAATGGCGGATTGCACGGCAAGCCCGATTATACGCGCTTCATCACCTTCAACGACGATGTCGCGGGCGAGAATATCAAGTTCCTGATCATGGTTCATCAAGCGCTTGGCGACGAGCGCGTGCTCGACGCGATCACCCGCGCCATGTCGGTCTATCTCGTCACGCAGCAGGGCCAGCCCCAGCCTGGCTGGGGGCTGCAGCACAGCCTCGACCTCAAGCCCGCGGGCGCGCGCACTTATGAGCCCGCAGCGCTCGCGACGCACGCGACCGCCGGGAATATCCAGCAACTGCTGAACTTCTACCGCCTCACCGGCGACACGAAATATCTCGCGCGCGTGCCCGAGGCGCTCGATTGGCTCGATTCGGTCAAGCTGCCGCCCGAACTGGTGAAGGACGGCAGGGCCTATCCGACCTTCGTCGAGATCGGGACCAACAAGCCGCTGTTCATCCACCGCACCGGCTCGAACGTCGTCAACGGGCATTATTTCGTCAACGACGATCCCACCAACACGGTGGGCCATTACAGCTCGACACGCGCTATCGATGTCGCGGGGCTGCGGCGCCAATATGAAGAATTGTCGAAGCTCTCGCCCGAGGACGCGAGCCGCGATTCGCCGCTCAGGAAGAAGGGCATCCAGCCGCTGCCGACCTATTTCCTGGCCGAGCTGGGCAAGGTTTCCGACCTCAATACCAGCCGCGCCGCGGAGTCTCCTGCGCAGCTGGTCGCGACGCTCAACAAGGCAAGCTGGTGGCCGACCGAACTCAAGGCGACGAGCAACCCCTATCGCGGCGATGGTTCGCCGCAGGTGCCGCCGGGCGATTTTCGTACCACGCGCGTCGGCGATTCGACCGACACGTCGCCCTATTATGCCGACAAGCCCGTCATCGGAATTTCGACCGGCACCTATATCGAACATATGTCGGCGCTGATCGCCGCGCTGGCGGCGGGCAGCGCCGAATAGGCACCGGGATCGGGCGCGTCAGTTGGGCGCGCCCGAAGATAGTCCGAGCCGATAGGGCGTCGTCGCCGCCTGCACGTCGGGTGGGCGGACCGTCGGGACCAGCGCCGCGGCGCCCTCCAGCCCCTTGCCGGTGACGTTGACCACCGCGACCTTGGACCCCGCGAAGACATTTACGTCGAGCCCCTCGAGCGCAACGCCCCGCATATTCGCCAGCGTGATGCCATGGCCGCAGGTGCCGCTGATCCCGCGCAGCGTGAAGCCTTCGAGCGGCTTGTCGGGGTGGATGTTCACCGCCTCGACCAGGATCGGCACGTCCTTCACGCGGATGCGCTCGAAGGTGAAGTTGCGCACGGCGGGGATGCCGTCGCGGCCGGGAACCGGGAATTGATCCTGCTTGCCGCTGTCGAGGAAATTGAGCCGCAGGAAACCATAGCCTGCGCCCGAGACGTCGAGGTCGCGCATCACGATGTCCTCGATGAACGCGCCGCGGCCCGGCCGGCTCTTGAGGTAGATCGCGAAAGTATGCGCGGCGAGGCATTGGCAGCGCTCGACCAGCACCCGGCGGATCCCGCCCGAGGTCTCGCTGCCGATGCCGATGCACGCCCAGCGCCGATCGCGAAACACGCAGTCGGTGATCGTCACGTCCTCGGTCGGCCGGCCGATGATGTTGCCTTCCATGCCGCGCCCGGACTTGAGCGAGATGCAGTCGTCGGCGGTGTCGAAGTCGCAATGGTCGATCACGACGCGGCGGCACGAATCAATGTCGATTCCGTCGGCATTGCCCACCACGGTAAGCCTGCGGAACACCGCGTCGTCGCAATAGACCGGGTGGATCGACCACATGTCGTTCTGTTCGGTGTGGAGATCGGTGACGCTGAGCCCCCGCACCTCGATAAATTCCATCAGCGCGGGGTGGCGCAGTCCAGCCTTGCTGACGCGGCCGTGGATTTCCTTCGACGCGGCAATCCGGCCTTTGCCGGTCACGGCCACGTTGCGCGCATCCTGCGCCCAGACCAGACCGGTGTAGCCCGGCACCCAGCGGCCTTCCCAGCGCACCTGCACGATCGGGAAGTCGGCGAGGTTGGGCGAGCCCTGGAGCACCGCGTCCTCGGCGATGTGCAGCGTCGTGTTCGAGCCGATCCGCAGCGCGCCGGTGAGCCAGGTACCGGCGGACAGCACCACTTCGCCGCCGCCCATCACGGCGCAGCGATCGAGCAGCTGTTGGAGCGCGACGGTATCTTTGGTGACGCCGTCGCCCTTCGCGCCGAAGTCGCGCGGATCTAGCGTCATGCCCGTGCCGCGCGTGGCGGGCTTGACGGGGAGCTTGGGCAGGGCGGTCTGTGCGGAGACGGGCGAGGCCAGCGTGGCGGCAACCGACCCGCCGACCGCGGCGGCGAGGAAGGAGCGGCGATCGGCGTGCATGGCGGGTCTCGTCAGCGGCTGGAGGGAGGCAGGATCGGATCGCGTGCGCCGCGCATGATCAGGCGCGGCGAGGGCGACAGGATCGTGGCAACGTCGGCGGCCTTGAGCGGCTCGCCCACGCTGTTGACCGGGCTGACCAAAGTCACCTTGCTGCCGAGAGCCGCGATCAGATCGGGCAGATCGTAACGTGCGAGCACGCCGGGCAGGTTCACTTCGGCCATGTCGCGGCTGATCGGGCGCAGCACGAAGTCGCGGTAGCTGAGAATGCCGCCGTCGGCGGTGACGGACGCCACGCGCGGGTCGAGCACGCCGACGTGGAGCGCCACGGGGGCAAGCGCGCCCGTGCCATAGACGCTCAATGCGCGGGCATCGACCTCGGGGCGCGCCGCGAGCCAGTTGAGCGCGGTCAGCGCGTCGTCGGCGCGTATGCCGACCGGCGTTTCTCCGACCAGCAGCGCGCGGAGCGACAGCAGGGTCCAGTCGCCGGTAAGCACCGACTTGATCTCCTCGGTGCCGCCCGAGCCTGCGGGCTCGATCGCCAGCACGTTCCATCCCGCCTGGGTCCAGTGTTCGAGCAGTCCGCCGGGTGCGGAGAGCGCCCGCAGCGGCTGGCTCGACAGGAAGAGCATCGTCGGATGCTTTCCGCCTGTGCCTGCGCGGGCATAGACGCTGTCGACATCGAGGTCCGGCGCGGCGTGGAAGGAGATGTTGGTCAGCGTGTAGCCGGAGCGCGCTTCGGGCGTGCCTTCACTGACTGCGGATACGGTGGCGCCGCTCTTCACCTGGGCGCGCGTGATGTCGCGGATCGCGACACGCAGCCGTTCGAGCCGCGCCGCGGGCATCTCGCCGACGGGGATGGGTGGCGTCGGAATCTCGCGTGCTATCATTGCGTGCAGCGTATCACCGCCGCCCGAGGTGACGAGCTGGCCGGTCGAGGTCGCCCATAGCCGCGAGGGATCGCCGGCGGGCACCGCATCGAGCGCGGGCTCGCCGGGCGCATCCTTCAGCCAGCGGTTGAAGAAGCCGATGATCCTGGGGGCGATCGGCCCCAGATTGCCGTGGGGGCCAGGCCCTTCGATCATCGTGATTTTATCGGCGGCGCCCATCACGTCGTAGAAGCGGCGCGCCTCGGCATAGGCGGCGCGGGCGCCCGCGATCGGGAACATATCCTCGGTGGTCGAGACGATTGCATAGGGGCGCGGGGCGGCGGCCTCCACCCAGTCGGGAATGTCGAGCCCGCGATCGAGGAAGAAGGGGATCGATTGTTCGGCGTCCTGCGCACCGGGGCCACCGGGGCCGAGCAGATGATCGAAATCATTGATGTAGCAGGCCGTCGCGGTCGCCTTGATGCGCGGGTCGAGCGCGGCGAGGTAGGCGGTCATCGTGCCGCCGCCCGAGCAGCCGAAGGCGCCGATCCGCTGGTCGTCCACCTCATCGCGCTGCATCAGCAAGTCGACGCCGCGCATTGCGTCCTGGATGAAGAAGCGCGAGACATGCCCGCCGGTGGGCAGCGCCTGACCGAACGCCATCGAATGTTCGCCGGTCGGCCGGCCGACCTTCGATGCGCCGATCTCGGGATCGTAGAACTGGATGCGCTCGCCTTCGCCGACGATGTCGATCGCGAGCACGACGAAGCCCGTGCGGGCGAGGTTGACCGCGAAGCCCGTGCCGCTGAGCCGCCCATCGACGCCGTGGCCCGGCTGGGTGATGATCGCGGGGAAAGGGCCCTTGCCCTCCGGCAAATAGAGGTTCGCGGTGACGCGATAGCCGGGCAGGCTCTCGTACCAGAGATTCTCGACGCGATAGCCTTCACCGGTGCTGCGGCCGGTGACTTCGAACCGCACCGGGCCGGCGGCATGTTCGAACTGGATCATCTCCGAAAGCAGCGCGCGCACCCGCACCTGGCGGCGGCGGGCCTCCTCGGGCGTGGCGATCGCGGCGACCGTGGCGGCGCGCGCCTGGGTCTTCTCGTCAGCGATCCGGGTGAGATGCGCGATCAACCGGTCGCGCGGGCTGGGCGCGGTCGCCTGCTGGGCGGCGGCGGGCGTCGCCAGCCAGAGTATCGTGCCGAGCGCGGCCGAGAGGTGGAACATTGCCTTCATTTCAGCCGTCCCTGTCCGCCGGCGCAACGACGCCGCCTGGCGTCGGGCCGGATACCGGCTGGCCGTTGCGGCGGACATTCTCATAGCGGAGTCCTTCGACATGGGCGACGATGTCGGGCTCGGCGGCGCGCACTACGGCGCAGTCGACCAGCCTTATGTCGCGGATCGGCGCGTTGGCGAACCCCTGAAGGTCAAGCACGCGCTGGCAGCGACCGACGAGCAGCCGTTCGATCGTCAGCCCGCGAAAGACCGGCGTGAAACTTCCCCTGGCGCCTTCGCCATAATTATAGTCGATGGTGATCGCCGCGCGGCCCACCTGGCCCACAGTGACGTTGCGAATATGGATGTTTTCCAGCGTACCGCCGCGCGCCGCGTTGTTCTTGAAGCGGATTGCGGTGTTGAGTCGCGGGCTGTCCATCCGGCAATTCTCGACGAAGATATTGCGCACGCCGCCGCTGATCTCGCTGCCCAGCGTCACGCCGCCGTGGCCGTCGGCCATCGTGCAGCCCGATATGATCACATTCTCGGTCGGCTGGTTGAGGCGGCGCCCGTCGGCGTTGCGGCCCGACTTGATCGCGATGCAGTCGTCGCCCGTGTCGAACAGGCAGTTCTCGATCAGGACATCGCGGCAACTCTCGGGATCGCAGCCGTCGTTGTTGGGGCCGTGGCTCGAAATGGTGAGGCCGCGCACCGTCACATTCTCGCACTCGACCGGGTGAATCTCCCACATGGGCGAGCGGATGATCGTGAGGCCTTCGATCAGCACGTTACGGCAGCGATAGGGCTGGATGAATTGCGGACGGATGGTCGAATCCGGTCCGAACACGCGCTCGGCCACGGGCACGCCCTCTTCGGCTACTCGCTTAAGTCGCGCGTCGTCGCTTTCCGGTCCATCGGCGGGGGAGCGTTTCCAGGGCCACCAATGCGCGGCGTCCGCCTGTCCGTCGAGGATGCCGTGCCCGGTGATCGCGATATTTTCGCAATCGACCGCGTAGATGAAGGGCGAGATGCCCATCAGTTCATTGCCCTCGAAGCGGGTCAGGACCGGTGGGAAATAATGCGCGGGATCGGTGGAGAAGCGGACGATGCTCTCACGGTCGATATGCAATTCGACATTCGAGCGCAGATGGATCGGTCCGGTGAGCCAGGTTCCGCCCTCTACCACCACGCGCCCCCCGCCCGGTGCCTTCGAAGCGGCCTCGATTGCTTTGGCGAAGGCTTCGGTCGCCAGGGTCCTGCCGTCGGGCAATCCGCCGAACTGCTGTGGAGTGAAGCGGTTTGCGCGCGGGAAACGCGGCGGCGCGATGCGGCGCCGGATCGCGGCTGCGGCCGCCCAGGAGTCATCTTCGTCCGCCGCGGCCCGCGCATCGCGCGGTGTCAGCAGCGCAAGGAGGCCCGGAATTCCGCCCATAAAGCTGCGGCGACTGGCGGCGAAACGGGATGGCATCGATCGGGCGTCCCTTGCAAGATATAGGCGTGGAGAAAGGCGAGGGAATGCTATCTGGCAAATTAAAGACACCGGTGTCAATGCTATGCTGTAAATTGCGATCGAGACCGGCCTCAAGGCTGACGGCTCGCCGCGGCTGGCTAACCGGCCGCGATTGGGGGGAGGGCGGCACTCGATCGCGCGGATGCAGGAAAAGGCGATATTGACACCGGTTACCCTGATGTCTAACCTTATCCCGAAGTCAGAAATTCATGAGGATGAACCATGTTCTGTAAGACCTATCACGCGACGCACCCCGACATGATGGAGGATGTATCGAACGACGAATTGCGCGCGCGCTATCTCGTTTCGGGGATGTTCGAGGACGGCAAGGTCAACCTCAATTATTCGCACAATGAACGCTTCGTCATCGGCGGCGCTGTGCCGAAGGGAGGGGCGCTGCCGCTTCCCGGGCAGAGCGAGCCCGCGTCGGCGGCGGGGCATCCCTTCCTCGAACGGCGCGAGATGGCCGCGGTCAACATCGGCACCGACGGCGCGATCAGCGTCGATGGCCAGCGCTTCGAGATGAAGAACAAGGAATGCCTCTATATCCCGATGGGGTCGAAGGAGGTGGTTTTCGAGGGCGAGGGCGCGCGCTTCTATCTGGCGTCGCTGCCCGCGCACAAGGTCTGCCCGATCAAGCATGTCACGCTCGACCAGGCGAACCCGCTCGCGCGCGGCGACCTCGCCAATTCGAACCAGCGGACGATCTATCAGCTCGTGATTCCCGGCGTGTGCGAGAGCGCGCAATTGCTCCTCGGCCTGACGGTGCTCGAAGAGGGGAGCGTGTGGAACACGATGCCGCCGCATCTTCACGACCGGCGCAGCGAGATTTATCTCTATTTCGATCTGCCCGAAGAGAATGACCGCATTTTCCACTATATGGGCGAGCCCGACAGCATGCGGCACATCGTGATCGGGAACGAGGAAGCGGTGATCAGCCCGCCCTGGTCGATCCACATGGGATCGGGGACGAAGAAATATGCCTTCATCTGGGCGATGGGCGGCGAGAATCTCGACTATACCGACATGAACGTTCTCGACATCTGCCAGCTCAAGTGATGGCCGGCATGTTCGATCTTTCGGGCAAGGTCGCCCTCGTCACCGGCGCCAACACCGGCATCGGGCAGGGCATCGCTTGCTCGCTCGCCGAAGCGGGGGCGGACATCGCCGCCGCCGGCCGGTCGCCGGCCGACGAGACGGTGGACAAGGTCCGCGGCCTTGGCCGCAGGGCCGGGAATTTCAGCGCCGACCTGTCGAGTGTCGGCGTGGTGCAGCCGCTCGTCGATGCGGTGCTGGGTGAGTTCGGGCGTATCGACATCCTCGTCAACAACGCCGGTATCATCCGCCGCGCCGATGCGGTCGACTTCACCGAGGCCGATTGGGACGCGGTGATGGACACCAATTTGAAGACGCTCTTCTTTCTCTGTCAGGCGGTGGGCAGGCACATGATCGCGCGCATCGAAAAGGAAGGGGGTTCGGGCAAGATCATCAACATCGCCTCGATGCTCACTTTCCAGGGCGGCATCCGCGTGCCGAGCTATACCGCGTCGAAATCGGGCGTCGGCGGGCTGACCAAGCTGCTTGCCAACGAATGGGCGGCGAAGGGCATTCAGGTCAACGCGATTGCGCCAGGCTATATCGCGACGAACAACACCGCCGCGCTGCAGGCGGACGAGACGCGCAACCGTCAGATCGTCGAGCGTATCCCGGCGGGGCGCTGGGGCGACCCCGCCGACATCGGCGGCGCTGCGGTCTTCCTCGCCTCGTCCGCGTCGGACTATGTTCAGGGCCACATCCTCGCCGTCGACGGCGGCTGGCTCGCGCGCTAGGCTGACCCATGTCCGGCCGTCTTGTCTTCTTCGGCGAACTGCTGATCCGTCTGACGGCGCCGGGCAACGAACTGCTCATGCAGTCGCCGTCGCTGGCGCTGCACGTCGGCGGGGCCGAGGCGAATGTCGCCATCGGGCTCGCGCATCTGGGCCATGATTGCGCGATGGTCAGCCATATTCCCGACAATGCGCTGGGTCGCGGCGCAGTGGCGGCGGTGCGCGGCGCAGGCGTCGATTGCACCGCCGTCACGCCTCGTCCGGGGCGCATGGGGCTCTATTTCCTCAGCGTCGGCGCGGGGCTGCGGGCATCCGAAATCGTCTATGACCGTGCCGGGTCGAGTTTCGCCGCGAGCGGCGCAGAAGATTATGACTTCGACCGATTGCTGAAAGGCGCACGGCTTCTCCACCTTTCGGGCATCACCCCGGCGCTCGGGCCGCGTTCGGCCGAAGCGGCGCTCGCTGCGGCGCGCGCGGCGAAGCGGCTCGGCGTGCCGGTCAGCTTCGACGGCAATTATCGTGCGATGCTGTGGGAGGCGTGGGACAGCGATCCGCGCGCCATTCTGTCCGAACTGATCGGCGCCGCCGATATCCTTTTCGGCAACCACCGCGATCTGTCGCTGGTTCTCGGCCGGCCGTTCAGCGGCGAGGGCGAGGAGCGGCGGCGCGAAGCCGCGGAGGCGGGTTTCGCGGCTTTCCCCGGCTTGCAACTCATCGCGTCGACCGCGCGCCATACGGTCACCGCCGACCACCATCGCATCGCGGCGCGCGTCGATCTGCGCGAAGGGGCGCACCAGACGGACGAGATCGACGTAACCGGCATCGTCGATCGCATCGGCGCCGGCGACGCCTTTGCCGCGGGTGTGCTCCACGCGCATCTGGCAGACGGGGGCGCGAAGATGATGGCCGAAACCGGGCTCGCGCTCACTTGCCTCAAACATTCGCTGCCGGGCGACGCGAGCCGCTTCGGGCAGGCCGACATCGACGCCTTCCACGGCGGCGGGCTCGATGTCCGGCGTTGAAGACGTCAGTCGCCGCGCGCTGCTCGGCGGGGCGCTTGCTATCGGACTGACCGGACCGATGCGGTCGGTCGCCGCGCGGGTGGGTGCCGGTCTGACCATTTGGGTGGAGGCGCCCGACGGGCGTTATCAAAGCCGGGCCTGTAATGGTGCGCCACTTGCGCATTGTTTCGCGGGCATCCGCTACGGCCGCGCGGCGCGGTTTCGGGCGCCGGTGGCGACTCTGAAGGCAGAGCAGATGCCCGCGGCCGCCTTTGGCCCCGTTTGCCCGCAGCGGGGCGACCGCTACCAGCCGCAATCCGAAGACTGCCTGTTCCTCAACGTCTGGACGCCATCGACCGGGTCGAAGGTGAAGCGTCCGGTCATGGTCTATTTCCACGGCGGCGCCTATTCGACCGGCAGCGTGACCGATCCGATCAACGACGGCGCCCGCCTCGCGGCGCGCGGCGACGTGGTCGTCGTCACCGTCAATCACCGTCTCAACGCACTCGGCTATCTTTATCTGGCGCGGCTCGACCCGCGTTTTCCCGATAGCGGCAACGCGGGGCAGCTCGACCTGATCCTCGCGCTCCGGTGGATCCACCGCAACATCGCGGCCTTCGGCGGCGATCCGGGCAATGTCACCCTGTTCGGCCAGTCGGGCGGCGGCGCGAAGATCGCGACGCTGATGGCGATGCCCGAGGCGCAGGGGCTGTTCCACAAGGGGATCACGATGAGCGGGCAGCAGGTTACTGCCTCGGGCCCGCTCAACGCGACCAAACGTGCCGAGGCCTTTCTCGCGAAGCTCGGCAAAGACGTCGACCCAGCGACCGCGCCGGTCGAACGCATAGTCGCGGCGCTCTCCGCGCCCGACCCGGTCCTCGGCGGCGGGCTCTATATGGGGCCGGTGCTCGACATGGTGCATCTGACCCGGCATCCCTTCTGGCCCGATGCCGCGCCGCAATCGTTGGGCATTCCGATGATGCTCGGCAACGCGATGATGGAAACGCGGGCCTTTTATGCGCCCGATAGCCGACAACTCGGGGGGCTCGATTTCGGCAATCTTGCCGCGCGCATCGCGCCCGAGATGCGGATCGACATTCATCCCGAATGGGTCGTGGCGCAGTTCCGCGCGCGCTATCCCGATGCGGCTCCGCTCGAGCTTTTTCACCGCATCGTTACCGCAGCCCGAAGCTGGCGCGGACAGGTCGAGGAGGCCGAAGCGCGGGCAAGGGCAGGGGCGCCGGCGTTCGTCTACCAGCTCGATTTCGGGGATGCGAAGCACACCGACGACATCGGCCTCAGCTTCGGAACCATTCCCGATCCGACGGCGGCGCAGCAGGCGATGAGCGACGTTGTAATGGACGCCTTCGTTCGCTTCGCGCGGACGGGCGATCCGGGCTGGCCGGCCTATGATCTCGCAAAGCGGCAGACGATGATCTTCGATAGCGAAAGCCGCGTGGAAGGCGATCCGCGCCGATGGGAGCGCGAACTGTTCGCGCGGGTGCCCTATATCCAGCCTGGGACGTAAACCCCGTCAGACCATCCCATGGCTGCCGAGCCAATTCCACAGCAGGTCGGGCCAGATCGCGACCGGTAGGCCCGCTGTTTTCATCAGTCCGAAGCCATGCTTGCCGTGCTCGAAGAAATGGCTTTCGCACGGTGTGCCCACCGCGCGCGTAGCCGCACGCAAGCGCACGCTGTTCTCGGCCGTGACGGTATCATCGTCCTCGGCGTGGAGCAGGAACAGTGGCGGCTGATCGGGACGGGCCTTGCGGTCAGGTGAATAAAGCGCCGCCCGTGCCGCGTCGGGCGCGGCGCCGAGCAGCTTCTCGCGGCTCCCCGGATGGGCGATTGCCGGATCCATCGACACCACCGGGTAGATACCGGCCAGCGCATCGGGGCGTGCGGGCAGCGTGTCGGCGGCGCCGACTGCTTCATAGACGCTGGCGTCGAAGCGTGTCAGCAGGCTGGTCGCGACATGGCCGCCCGCCGAAAAGCCGCCGAAGGCGACGCGGGTCGGGTCGATGCCGTCGGCGCCCGCGCGACTACGCACGAGTCGTACCGCGCGCTGCGCGTCGGCGAGCGGGACGTCGGCGCCGTCGGCCCAGCCATCGCCGGGCAGACGATAGAAGAGGACGTAGGCGGTAACGCCGCGCGCCGCGAGCCAGCGCGCGAGTTCATAGCCTTCCTTGTCGATCACCACATAGCGATAGCCGCCGCCGGGCGCGAGAATCATGGCGGCCCCGTTGGGATTGGCCGGGCGGAAGATGTCGAGCCGCGGCCGGACGATATGTTCGAGCATCCGGTCGCTGGCCTGGGGATCGTCGCTACGCTGGACGACGCGCTCGGCGAGGCCGACGGGCACCCGAAGATGATCGTCGGGCCAGAGCGGGATGCTTGCGTCGGGCGCGACGCCAGCCGGCCGCGTCCAGCCCTTCTTCGCTTCGGTTGCGGCGGCGCTCGCCAGCGGCAGCGCGAGGCCGGCGGCGAGCAGGTCGCGGCGGCCGAGCGTCATTGTCCGGCCAGCGGCGGATTGGGGTAAGCGATGATCAGCACCAGCGGCTCGCTTCCCGTTTGACGGATGCCGACCTCTGCGCCCTTGTAGAGCCATGCCGCCAGACCCGGCTTCAGCGCTTTCTCCTCGCCGTCCGAATGGACGATCCCCGTGCCCGAAACGACATAATAGATTTCGTCGTGGGCGATCGGATGCACGCCGATCGCGGCGCCGACATGGAGCGCGCGCTTCCTGAATTCGAAGCTTCGCGGCGCGGGAACGCTGTCGCTGATCCGCCACGCCGTCGACATGCCGATGGCGCCGTGGGGTGGCGCTTCCTCGCGCACCGTCGCCGTCTCGTCGATCACGACCATCGCCGGGGCGGGGGCGGGTGCCGCCGCGCCGCCGAGCAGCAGCGCGAATAGCGCGCTCATTTGACGCCTCCGCGAGAATCGAGGTCGCGTGCCGACAGATGCTCCTGCGGCATCGGCGCGGTCTGCGCCGGATAGCGGCCCGACTTCGGCTCCATCGTCGCGAGGTTCCAGTCGGCCTCGACGAAGGGTGCGCGCACCGGCGCTCCGACCTTTGGATAGGCGCTCACCTGCTTTTCGTCGTCGATGATGTCGCCGCGCCCTTCGGCGACGAAAAAGAGGATACGGATTTCCTCGTCATCGCGCGCCCATGGCCGCGCTCCGGCGCTCGCCAGAGCCGAGGTTTCGACGTCACGCGTCGGCAAAATGTCATAGCCTGCGACCGGAGCGAGTGGCGCCTTGGCGCGGATCATCTCGGCGCGCGTTTCGCCATAGCGGCCGAATTCGGGGAGCGGATTGCCGTGGCGATCGACCGCCAGATTATCCTTGCCATAATATTGCAGGTCGCCGTCGCCGCCCAGCATCAGAAAGGGCAGGCCTTCGTCGGTGTCGTTTCCGCCGCGCATGACGTTACCGATCGCGGTGATCTCGCCCGTGACATAGTCGTGCCCGACCCACTCGAGATTCATCAGATTATAATGCACCGCGCGGTGCCCGGGGTTGTAGATCAGATTGTTGATCATCAGCACCTGCGCTCCGCCCTTCACCAGCGGCGCGCGCTCGACATTATGCGCCCAGATGTTGCGGTAGAAGACGATGCCGGTGGTGTTGTCGTGGACGAGCGAGCCCTTGCTGTGCTCGCCCTTCGGATGGCTCGCATCGGCGAGCCCCTCGGCGGCGAGATTGTTCGAGAAGGTGATGTCGTGGCTCGTGTTCTTTCGCCACTCGGCGACGGTCTTGCCGTCGAAGCGCGGACCCGATGCCGACATATTCTCGTCGATCGCCCACAGGAAGGTGCAATGATCGACCACGACATTATACGCGCCGACGGTCGAAAAGGCATCGGCCTCCCATCCGCTACGCTTCGGCTGGCCATCGGCGCCGGTATAGACGCGCAGATGGCGCATGATCACATCGTGGGTCTTGAGGTCGATGCCGGTGCGGATCAGCGTGATGCCTGGTCCCGGCGCAGTCTGGCCGGCAATGGTCAGATAGGGTTCGGTGATCGTCAGCGTCGTGCGGCCGAGGTCGATCACGCCGCCGACTTCGAACACGACGATGCGTGGCCCCTTGGCTTCGACCGCCGCCTTGAACGACCCGGGGCCATCGGGGGCGAGGGTGGTGACGCGGATGATCTTGCCCCCGCGGCCACCCGGGGTCTGCGCTGCAGGGCCTACGGCGCCGGGAAAGGCGGTGGCCGACTCGGCCGCGGTCGCGGGGCTCGCGGGAAGCGCCGGCGCCAGCAAAAGCGCCGCCAGCCAAAGCGTTTTCAGCATCCTATTCTCCCAAATTCAGACTCGTCGATTGGGGTCTTGACATAGACGGCCATATCCTTCAATCATTTTTGACACCGGTTACCTAAAGCCGGTCAACACAGATGGAGTCGTGGGAAGAGGACGCCTCGCCAGCCGCAAGGGCGGCGGCCGTCGGCATGCTCATCTCGCAAATTCGGATGGTCAATCAATCGGCCGTTCAACAAGGTAACCGGTGTCATTTCTTGCCACGAGCAGAAAGATGCCGCGATAAGGGAGGATGATGATGGCTATTCAGATGGCGCGGGGCATTCGCACGCTCGGCAGGCTCGCTTGCGGCGCATCGCTCGCCGCGCTCGCAGTAGCGCCCGCTTGGGGACAGGAAGCGGTGCCCGCCGATACGGCGGCCGATGGGGGGCAGGACGAGATCGTCGTCACCGGCTTTCGCCAGTCGCTTCAGGCCGCACTCAACGTCAAGCGCGATTCGGTCGCCGCGGTCGATGCGATCGTCGCCGAGGACATCGCCAAATTCCCCGACCAGAATCTCGCCGAATCGCTTCAGCGCATACCCGGTATCTCGATCCAGCGCGATGGCGGCGAAGGCCGTGCGATCACCGTCCGCGGGCTGGGCGCGCAATTCACGCGCGTCCGTCTGAACGGCCTCGAAACCGTTGCAACCTCAACCGACGGCGCTTCGTCGAACCGCGACCGCGCCTTCGATTTCAACGTCTTCGCATCCGAACTGTTCAGCAGCATCGTCGTCCATAAAACGGCCGAAGCCTCGCTAGACGAAGGCTCGCTCGGCGCGGTGGTCGACCTCAACACCGGCAATCCGCTCGGCGGCAAGGCGGGACTGCACGGCGCGCTGTCGCTCGTCGGATCGTATAACGACCTGTCGAAGGATCTGGGCCCGCGCGTCGCCGGGCTGCTGAGCTGGCGCAACGACGCCGGGACGTTCGGCGCCTCGGTTTCGGCCGCCTATTCGAAGCAGAACACGCTCGAACTCGGCAACAACAGCGTGCGCTGGGCGCAGGCCAAGTTCCGGTCGGTCGATGGCGTCTCCTGCGCAGCGGCCAATGCGACCTGCGATCCCGTTTCGCTCGCCTTTCACCCGCGCATTCCGCGCTACGGCGAAATCGCGCATCGCCGCGAGCGGCTCGGCCTGACCGGATCGGTGCAGTTCGCACCGACCGATGCGACCAAAATCTCGATCGACGCGCTCTATTCGCGCTTCCGCGAGGATCGCGAAGAAAAATGGGGCGAGGTGCTGCTCCGATCGAACGAGAAGAATTTCGACGTCCTCAACCCGGTCATCGACAGCAACAATAATCTGATTTCGGCGACCTTCAACAACGCCTATGTCCGCACCGAACATTATCTGCGCCAGAGCCAGACCGAATTCTACCAGATCGGCGGGTCGTGGGACCAGGACATCGGCGACAGCTTCCGCTTCACGCTGCTCGGCGGCTTTTCCAAGTCCGACGCCAACATTCCGGTGGAAACGACGGTGGCGTTCGACGATCGCGATGCGCAGGGCTATTCCTACGATTACAGCGACATGAAGAGTCCGCTCCTGACTTTCGGCACCGACGTCACCGACCCGTCGAATTTCCAGCTCGCCGAAATCCGCGACCGCCCGTCGAACGTCACCAACAAGTTCAAGACGGCACAACTCCGTACCGAATGGGACGTGGCCGACGGGTTCCAGATCAAGGCCGGCGGGATGTGGCGCCGCTTCAACTTCGACACGGTCGCTTTCACGCGCGATACCGTGGTCTGCGGCAGCAGCGGCCCCGACAATGTGCTCGGCACCATCACCTGCTCGTCCTCCGTATACGGTTTCCCGGTGACGAGCGAGCTTTCCGACCTGTTCACGCTCGGCCGCTCGGGACAGCCCGCGGGCAACAGCAACCAGTGGGTGATCGCCAATTTCCCGGCGGCGACCGACTACACCCATTTGTACGATCGCACCGCCAATCCCGACATCGGCAACACGCGTTCGGTGCAGGAAACGACCTCGGGCGGCTATCTGCAGTTCGACGCGAAGGGGGAATTGCTCGGCCTGCGCTACGCCGGCAATGCGGGTATTCGCTATGTCCGGACGGCGCAGGTGTCTTCGTCGGGATCGGGCGTCACGGTGCGCCGTCACTATGACGACTGGCTGCCGTCGTTCAACATTGCGCTGTTCCCCACCGACGACGTGATCGTCCGCGGCGCGATCGGCAAGGTGATCACCCGGCCGAGCTTCGGCAACCTCAATCCCAGCGGTTCGATCGACGGCTTCAACTACAAGGCGACCTATGGGAACCCCTATCTCGATCCGTATCGCGCGACCAATTTCGACGCCGGGATCGAATGGTATTTCGCGCCGCAGGCGGTGCTGTCGATCGCCGGTTTCATCAAATCGATCGACAGTTTCCCCGTGTCGGGCACCTACAGCGCGACGCTGGCCCAACTGGGCCTCGACAAGAGTGCGCTGCTGCCCAGCTCGCCAGCCTACATCAATTTCGACCCGAACCAGCAATATGTCGTCTCCGCGCAGGTCAACGGCAAGGGCGCGAAGCTGAAGGGGGTCGAACTGGCGGCACAGGTGCCGTTCAGCGCCTTCGTCGATCAGGGCTTCATCAGCCATTTCGGCATTCTCGCCAACGCGACGTTCATCTCGTCGAAGGCCGATTATACCGTCCAGGGACCGGCGGTCGTTCCGGGCGGTCCGCTGATCTCCGAGACGCGGTCCACGACGCTGTTCGGCGTGTCGAAGCGCGCCTATAACGGCACGCTCTATTATGACGACGGTGCGTTCAGCGCGCGCGTGTCGGCAAGCTATCGCAGCCGCTATGTCGATGCGAACAGCGGCACCGGCAACATCTTCGAAGGCTATGGCGCGACTTGGAATATGGATGCGTCGGTTCGCTACAAGCTGACCGAATGGGTCGAGCTATCGGTTGAGGGCAACAACCTGCTCGACACCTATCGCTATCGCTTCACCGATTTCGATGCCGACCGCAGTTACGAGAATAATCACTTCGGCCGCACCATCCTGTTCGGTGCGCGCTTCAAGATGTGATGCCGAACGAATAGTCCCGGAAAAGAACCCGGTCTTCCTGCGCGAGGGCCGGGTCTTTTCTTTGGCGGAGGAGGAAACACCATGGCCGATCGCCGCGAAGTGCTAAAACTGGCGGGAGCCGCTTTGCTGTCGGCCGGGTTCGGCGCCCCTTCCGGCGGCGCGGCAGCGGTGCCTGCCGGTTCGGACGGCGTATCCGCCCAAACCGGACCGGGCCGGGGCCGGGGGGCCGATGGCCAGCGCCGGGCCGACCGCGGCGACGGCAGTTTCCTCAACCCCGTCATGGCCGGCGACCATCCCGATCCGTCGATCCTGAAGGATGGCGACGATTATTACATGACCTTCTCGACCTTCGATTCCTATCCCGGACTGGTCATCTGGCATTCGCGCGACCTGGTGAACTGGCGTCCCATCGGACCCGCGCTGACGCGCAACATCGGATCGGTCTGGGCGCCCGAACTGTGCAAGCACGCCGGGCGCTATTTCCTCTATGTTCCGACCAAGGGACCGAACACGAGCTGGGTGATCTGGGCCGACCGGATCGAGGGGCCGTGGAGCGACCCCATCGACCTCGATCTGCCGCATCATATCGACCCCGGCCACGCGGTCGGCGAGGATGGATCGCGCTGGCTGTTCCTGTCGGGCGGCGACCGGGTTCGTCTGGCCGACGACGGGCTGTCGCGGGTCGGCGAACCCGAACATGTCTATGACCCCTGGCGCTACCCCGCCGACTGGGTGGTCGAAGGCTTTTCGCCCGAAGGGCCGAAGATCGCCCGTCGCGGCGACTGGTTCTATCTCGTCACGGCGGTGGGCGGGACCGCGGGGCCGCCCACCGGCCATATGGTCATCGTGGCGCGTTCGCGCTCGATCCACGGGCCGTGGGAAAATTGCCCCGACAATCCGATCGTCCGCACCCTTTCATCCGAAGAAGCCTGGTGGTCCCGGGGGCACGCGACATTGATCGAGGGGCCGAGCGGCGATTGGTGGAGCGTCTACCACGGCTATGAAAAGGGATTTTGGACGCTGGGGCGCCAAACCCTGCTCGATCCGGTGACGTGGACCGATGACGGCTGGCCGCGGATGACCGGCGGCGACCTGTCGCAGCCGATCGCCAAGCCGGAGGGCGGAACGCCCGGGCCGCACGGCATGGCGCTGTCGGACGATTTCTCTTCGCTGGCGCTCGGTTCGAAATGGAATTTCTTTAAGCCCGCCGCGGACGAGAGCACCCGCGCGACGTTGGGCGAAGGGGCGCTGCTGCTGGCGGCGCGCGGGCGGGCGCCGTCCGATTCATCGCCGTTGCTGCTGATCGCGGGCGATCGTTCCTACAGCTTCGAATGCGATATCGAGATCGATCCGGGGGTCACCGCCGGGCTGATCCTTTTTTACGACGAGCATCTCTATTGCGGCCTCGGTTTCGATGCGGAGCGCTTCGTCACGCATCAATATGGGATGGAACGGGGCAGGCCCGCCAATCCCCATGGCCGCCGGATGCGGCTGCGCGTGACCAACGATGCTCATATCGTCACCTTCGATACCAGCGGCGACGGTGGGAGGAATTGGGCGCGCTTCGATCGCGGGATGGAAGTGTCGGGCTATCACCACAATGTCCGCGGCGGTTTCCTGATGCTGCGCCCGGGCCTTTATGCCGCGGGCGCGGGGCAGGCGCGCTTCCGCAATTTCCGCTTTCGCGCGCTCGGTTAGGGGCCGGACCCTACAGCGTCACGCCCGATTTCCAGATCGCGATGTCGCGCTCGCCATTGACCTCGGAACGCGTCTCGCGGCCGGAGGCGGTATCGACCAGCAGGGTAAGCAGCGCATCGGCGGCGCCTTCGAACCCATCGGCTAGCACTTGCCCCGCGTCGAAATCGATCCAGCCGCGTTTGCGCGTGGCGAGCGCCGAATTGGACGCGATCTTGAGCGTGGGGGCGGGAAAGCCGAGCGGGGTTCCGCGTCCCGTCGTGAACAGGATCAGCGTCGCCCCCGCGGCGGTGAGCGCCGTCGACGATACGGCGTCATTGCCCGGCGCCTCCAGCAGCGTGAGGCCGGGGAGCGATGCCCGGCCGCCGTAGCGCTGCACGTCGGTGAGGGGGACTCGTCCGCCTTTCTGCACGGCGCCCAGCGACTTTTCCTCCAGCGTCGTGATCCCGCCCGCAAGATTGCCGGGGGAGGGGTTTTCGCTGACCGGCTCGCCGTGGCGCGTGAAATAGGCCTTGAAGTCGTCGATCAGCGTCGCGGCGCGATCGAAGACGTCGCGCGATACGGCGCGGCCGAGCAGCATGGGTTCGGCGCCGAAGATTTCGGGTATTTCCGAAAGAATGACCCGCCCGCCGGCCGCCGCGACGGCATCGCCCATCCGGCCGACCAGCGGATTGGCGGTCAGGCCGGACATGCCGTCGGACCCGCCGCACTTGACCCCCAGCACGAGGTCGGCGAGCGGGACGTCGCTGCGCTCGGCCTGTGCCGCATCGGCGACCAGTTCATCGACCAGCGCCAGGCACGCGGCCTCGTCGTCCTCGACCGCTTGCGCGGCAAGGCTGCGAATATGCGTCCGGCTTTCGGGCGGGATGCCGTCGAGGAGTGCGCCGAGCTGGTTATTCTCGCAGCCGAGCCCGACGATCAGCACCCCGCCGGCATTGGGATGGCGCGCCAGCGCGGCGAGCAACGCGCGCGTGTGGCCCAGGTCATCGCCAAGCTGCGAACAGCCGAAAGGGTGTTTGAACGCATGGATGCCATCGATCCGTCCGGCATGACGCGCGGCGGCGATCCGCGCGACCCGTTCGGCGAGATTGCCGACACAGCCGACGGTAGGGATGATCCAGATTTCGTTACGCGTTCCCACTTGCCCATCGGCGCGCCGATAGCCCCGAAAGCTCGGGCCGCTACTTGCCGCCGCGACGATTTTGGCCGCCGCGGGCGTGAAACTGAATGACGTATCGGGCGTCAGCGCGGTTGAAAGATTATGGCTGTGAACATGGTCGCCGACCGCGATATCGGTCGAGGCGATACCGATCGGAAAGCCATATTTGATCACCTTGTCGCCGCGGGCAATCGGCGCGATCGCTACCTTGTGACCATGCGGAACGGCAACGGAGAGCGCGATGGGGGCGTCGTCGATGCGCAGCAGATCGCCCGCAGCGCCGTTGGCAAGCAATGTCGCGACATTGTCGTCGGGGTCGATCCTGATTGCGGTTACCGGTGTCATATATGCGCCTCGCTTTGATGATGGCCGATAGTTCAGGGCTGGGCCGGCGCGGCGACCGACTGGCGCTCGATGAAGGTCGAGGCAAGCACCGGGCTTTCCTCGATCGCGGTGCCGTCGAGGAAATCGGGGACCAGCGTCCGTGCGGCGCGCGCGCCCATCTCGCGGATCGGCCAGCGCACCGTGCTCAGCGCCGGCCAGATATGGGTTGCCGTAGGCGAATCGTCGAATCCGATGATCGAAAGTTGCCCCGGAACCGAAAGACCCTTGCTATGAGCGACGCTCATCACCCCCGCTGCCATTTCGTCGTTCGAACAGAAAACCGCCGTCGGGGGTTCAGCCAGCGACAGCAAGGCCTCGCCCGCCTCGACGCCCGCGGCATAGCGATAATTGCCGGGTGCGAAATGGTTGGGCGCGAGCGTCAGGCCCGCCTCGCGGAGCGCGGTGTGGAAACCTTCCTCGCGCTCGGCAGCGGACCGAAAACCTACGGGGCCGCGCACGAAACCGATTCGGCGATGGCCGAGGCCGATCAGCCTGCGCACCGCCTCCGCCACCACCTCGCGATCGTTGGAGGATACGCAATGCACCGCGTCGTCGAGGAGCGCCGATCCGACTCTGACGTAACGCACCCCCAATTCGCTGCACAGCGCCGCGAGCGCATCATTCTCGGAAATGGGAGGGAGCAGCATGGCACCGATCGGACGCTGCTTTTCCAGAAAGATGCGGACGTCTTCCAACATGCGGTCCGATCCGCGGTCGACCGGACGGACGAGCAAAGCCAGGTCGCTGTCCTTGATCGCATCGAGAACCCCTTGCTGGAAGTTCAGCACCGTCTGGGCATTGGGATTGTCGTGGAGTAGCGCGATCAGGAAATTGCGGCGAAAGGCGAGGGCGCGCGCCTGGGGATTGGGAACGAAGCCTAGGGTTTCGATGGCGTCCTGCACCGCCTTGCGCGTCTTTTCGGCGATGAACTCGGATCGATTGATGACGCGGCTGACGGTCTTTTTCGACACACCGGCCAAGGCGGCGACGTCGTTGATCGTCGGCTGTTTGGAACCCGGCTCACCTTTGTTTGCTCGCATATTGTCCGCACTCCGCTCGTTGGTCCGCCGGATGATCCGCAGATCGGCGCTATTTCTTGCCTAGTGAGCGTTCGGGGAACCGAAATCAACAGGCGGGCTCGCCTAATCGCTTGTTTTTGACACCGGTGTCTTTTAGAGTAGAAGCCAGAAGAGGGAAATGACAAAGATGAGTGCGACGAACGAAGCGGAAACTGTGGCCCGGGCGCTTCTTGCCGCGCGCGCCGGAAAGACACCGCTTACCTCTTATCCCGGCGCCGTGCCGCAAACCATGGCTGCGGCTTATGCGATTCAGGACCATGCGATCCGGCTCGACGGCCGGCCTGTCGGCGGCTGGAAGGTCGGCCGGATCGCCGACGATCTTGCGGACCGCTATGGCGACAATCGTCTCACGGGGCCCATTTTCTCCGAGGAAATTCGCGAGGAGTCATCTGGTGCCGCGCCCGCGATGCCGGTATTCGTGCCGGGATTCGCTGCCGCCGAAGCGGAAGTTTTGCTACGGCTCGGCGCGGTCGGCGATGTCGATTACGACGCGGTTTCGATCCGCGATTGCATCGAAGAAGTGCGCGCCGGGATCGAGATCGCAAGCTCGCCCTTTGCCGAAATCAACCAGCACGGACCTGCCGTCACGGCGTCGGATTATGGCAACAACAAGGGATTGGTGCTCGGCCCGCCTATCGCGGCATGGCGCGATGTCGACCTGATCCGCATGCCTGTCGCGATGTTCATCGAAGGAGCGAAAGTGGGCGAAGCGACGATGGAGACGATGCTCGACGGCCCCTTCGGCGCTGCCGCCTTCCTGGTACGCACCCTGCATCGACGGGGGGTATCCATAGCGCCCGGCACCTGGGTGTCGTCGGGTGCCATAACGGGCGTCCATGAAGTCACGCCGGGCCAGACGGTGGAGGCGCTGTTCGACGGAAAAATCCGCGTCGGCTGTCTGATCGAAAGCCTCTAGAGGCAGATAAGGGGAGAGTGATGGCAGACGCAATCGCAGAAAAGATCGTGCCGCCGGTGGCCAATGTCGGACGATATCGCTGGGTCATTGTCGGCCTGCTCTTTCTCGCCACCGCAATCAACTATGTCGATCGCCAGATGATCGGCGTCCTCAAGCCAACGCTCCAGCATGAAATGGGGTGGACCGAGGGTGATTTCGCCAACATCGTCTTCTGGTTCCAGGTCGCCTATGCCATCGGCTATATCGGTTTCGGACGGATCGTCGACAAGGTCGGCGCGCGCGTCGGCTATCTTGTTGCGATCGTCATCTGGACGGTAAGCCACATGGCGCACGGTCTGGCGTCGAGCGTAACCCAGTTCGCGCTCGCGCGGGCCGGTCTTGGTATCGGCGAATCGGGCAATTTCCCTGCCGGCATCCGTGCCGTCACCGACTGGTTCCCGCAAAAGGAGCGGGCTTTCGCGATCGGCTTGTTCAATGCGGGCGCGAATGTCGGCGCGATCGTCACGCCGCTGCTCGTTCCCTTCCTCGTCCTCATGTTCGACTGGCGCGTCGCCTTTTACGTCACCGGTCTGTTCGGGGTGTTGTGGCTGATTGCCTGGTGGGCGATCTATCGCCATCCCGACGAGCATCCCAGACTGTCGGAGGGTGAGCGCGCCTGGATCCAGCAGGATCCGGCGGACCCGGTGACGCCGATCGGTTGGGGGCGGCTGCTCGGCATACGCGAGACCTGGTCCTATGCGCTCGGGAAATTTTTCATCGACCCGATCTGGTGGTTCTTCCTCTTCTGGCTGCCCGGCTATCTGTTCGAGCGCTATGACATGGACCTCAAGAGCTTCGGTCTGCCGCTTGCGGCCATCTATCTGATTTCCGATGTGGGCAGCGTGGCCGGCGGCTGGCTCTCCTCGCGGCTGATCAAGGCGGGGCGCACCCCCAATTTCGCCCGGAAATTGACGATGTTCGTCTGCGCCTGCTGCGTCGTGCCGGTCTATTTCGCGCAGGACATCGACAGCGTCTGGACTGCGGTGCTGATCATCGGGCTCGCAACCGCCGCGCATCAGGCTTTCTCCGCGAACCTCTACACGCTGCCGTCGGACATCTTCCCGCGCGGGGCGGTGGGCTCGGTGGTCGGCATCGGCGGCACCGTCGGGGCGGTCGGCGGCATGGGCATGGCGCTGTTCACCGGCTATATCCTCGAGACGACGGGCAATAATTATCAGATATTGTTCGGCATCTGCGCGAGCGCCTATTTCGTCGCGCTGCTGGCGGTGCATCTTCTGTCGCCGCGTCTCGACCGCGTGACGGTATAGGCTCGCGATGTTTCGTCCGCTGACCCTCCATCCGGACCGGCTCTTTCCGTCCGATCCGGCTCAGCGCGCCATTGCGCGCCGCCTGTATGCCGAGGTTGCCGATCTGCCGATCATCAGCCCGCACGGACACACCGACCCGGCCTGGTTTGCGGCCAACGCGCCTTTCGGAAATGCGACGGAAATGCTGCTGCATCCCGACCATTATGTGTTCCGGATGCTGTATTCGCAGGGCGTTTCGCTCGACGCGCTCGGCATCCGCAATCCCGATGCCGACCCGCGCGAGAGCTGGCGGTTGTTCGCGCAGCATTATCATCTTTTTCGCGGAACGCCGTCGCGAATGTGGATGGACTGGGTGTTCGCCGAGGTGTTCGGGCTCGAGGTGCAATTTTCAGCCGAGACGTCGGATCTCTATTACGACCACATCACCGAAACGCTGGCGGCCGACGCCTTTCGTCCGCGCGCGCTGTTCGATCGTTACCGGATAGAGGTGATCGCGACGACCGAAAGCCCGCTCGACACGCTCGACCATCACGCGGTCATCCGCACCGCCAACGAAAAGGGCGAATGGGGCGGGCGCGTCATCACCGCCTATCGGCCCGATCCGGTCGTCGATCCCGAGTTCGAGGGCTTTCGCGACAATCTGGCGCGCCTGTCGGAGCTGTCGGGCGAGGATGCCTTTTCCTATGCCGGCTATCTTGCCGCGCATCGCCGGCGCCGCGCCTTCTTTGCGAGCATGGGGGCGACCTCGACCGACCATGGGCATCCCAGCGCGGCGACGGCAGACCTTTCCGATGCCGAGGCCGAAGCCCTGTTCGCGCGGGTCACCGGCACCGATGTCAGCGCGGCCGACGCCGAACTGTTCCGCGCGCATATGCTGACCGTGATGGCGGGAATGAGCCTCGACGACGGCCTGGTCATGCAAATCCACCCCGGCGCTTTCCGCAACCATAACCCCTGGCTGTTCGCCCATTATGGCCGCGACAAGGGCGCCGATATTCCAACGGGCACCGATTATGTTCATGCGCTGCGCCCGCTGCTCGGCCGCTATGGCAATGAGACGGCGCTGACGGTCATTCTCTTCACGCTCGACGAGACGAGCTATGCGCGTGAACTTGCGCCGCTCGCGGGCCATTATCCGGCGTTGAAGCTTGGCCCCGCCTGGTGGTTCCACGACAGTCCCGAAGGGATGCGCAGGTTCCGGCAGCAGACGACCGAAACCGCCGGCTTCTATAATACGGTCGGCTTCAACGACGACACGCGGGCCTTCCTGTCGATCCCGGCGCGGCATGACGTCGCGCGGCGGATCGATTGCGGCTTTCTGGCCCAGCTTGTCGCGGAGCATCGGATGGAGGAATGGGAAGCCGCCGAACTGGCGACCGACCTCAGCTACCGTCTCGCCAAGGCGGCCTATAAGCTGTGAGATTGTCCGCCGACACGCGCCTGCCGTCTTCGATCGCCGCGCCCGCCTATGACCGCGCCGCGCAAGCGAGCGGAATCGTCCATTTCGGGATCGGTGCTTTCCACCGCGCGCATCAGGCGGTCTATACCGACGATGCGATGGCGGCGGGCGATCGCGATTGGGGGATCGTCGGCGTTTCCTTGCGCTCGGGCGACGTTGCGGCGCAGCTCAACCCGCAGGACGGTCTCTATTCGATCAGCACCCGCAGCGCCGCGGATGCCTCGCTTCGTCTGATCGGCGCGGTGCGGCATGTTCTGGTCGGATCGGTTGCCCCGCAGGCGGTCATCGACGCTGTCGCCGCGCCGACGACGCATATCCTCAGTTTCACGGTGACCGAAAAGGGCTATTTGCGTGCCGCCGACGGCACGCTCGACCTCGCCGCGGCAAGGGGGGCATCGAGCCTCTACCGCTTCGTCGGCGCCGGTTTGGCGGCGCGCAAGGCGGCGGGGCTTCCCGGCGTTACGCTATTGAGCTGCGACAATCTCGCGAATAATGGCGCCGTGCTGGGCGGGCTGATGCGGCAATATCTTGTCGCCGCGCACCCCGATCTGGTGGACTGGTTCGATGCCAACTGTCGCTGTCCGGCAACGATGATCGATCGCATCGTGCCCGCGACCACCGACGCTGATCGCGATGCGATCGAAGCCGCGCTCGGTGCGCGCGACGAGGGCACGGTGGTCACCGAAGATTTCCGTCAGTGGGTGATCGAGGATGATTTCGCCGGCCCGCGCCCGCGCTGGGAGCAGGTGGGGGCCGAACTGGTCGCGGACGTCGCATCCTATGAAACCGCCAAGCTGCGGATGCTCAACGGCGCCCATTCGGCTCTTGCCTATATCGGCCTTGGGCGCGGCCATGACTATGTTCATCAGGCGATCGCCGATCCCGCCATCCGGCCAGTCGTCGAAGCGATCATGC
This sequence comes from Sphingopyxis sp., assembly GCF_025869345.1. Taxonomy (GTDB): domain Bacteria; phylum Pseudomonadota; class Alphaproteobacteria; order Sphingomonadales; family Sphingomonadaceae; genus Sphingopyxis. The sequence goes on along the minus strand of NZ_JAOZVW010000146.1, from coordinate 105,296 downwards.
GCCGCGAAGCCGCGCCGACCATCGATGCGGCGCCGGGGCAGAATCTCGACGCTTATGCCGCATCGCTGCTCGATCGCTTCGCCAATCCCGCGCTTGCGCACCGGCTGATCCAGATCGCGATGGACGGCAGCCAGAAGATTCCGCAACGCTGGCTCGAAACGCTGGCCTGGCATCAGCAGCGCGGCGACACATGCCCGTCGCTGGGTCTGGCGATCGACGCGTGGATCGACTTTCTGGCAAGCGGCCGCTGGCCGATCGACGACCCGATGGCGGACGCGCTTCGCGAAGCGGCGGTGCAGCCCGATGCGCGGCAGCGGCTGTTCGGCGCGGGGGGGCTGCTTGCATCGGGTTGGCGTCCGGAGCCTTAGGGCTCCCCGGGCAGGCTGCTGCGCCGTTTTGTTTAAGGCACTGTATTTCCGCCTATGGCCGCTTCTTGCCGCTCGCGCGCGGAAGCGGTCTGGATCGGAAGGGGAGGGCAGTCCCTGTGTTTCATATGGTCAATTGCACCCGCCTTCGATCGTGCAGTTCGGCTGCTCTTGTTGATCAGAGACCGCAACCTCAGCGCCGCTTCCCTCTGCCAGCAGCATGGCAATGCGCGCTCCCAATGCCAGATCGGGCTCCTGTCCGAACGCATCATGCCGGACCTGACCCAAGCGGTCGATCAATATCAACGATGGCGTGCCGCGCAGCTTATAGCGCTGCATCGTTACCGGCGGCCCCGCGGGATCGGTATGGGTATCGACACCCACCGGAAAGCCGATCCGATATTCGTGCAGAAAAGCTTCGAGCGCGACCGGGGTCATCGCTGCATGATGCTCGAACACGGTGTGCAGGCCGACCACCGCGACTTCTTCGCGGCTGAACGTCTGCTCCACGCGCTGTAATTGCGGCAGGCCGTGCGCAACGCAGCCGGGGCACAGCATCTGGAAGGCGCCCAACACGATAATGCGGCCTCGCAATGAGTCTGGCGACAGGGGCGCGCTGTTGAACCACTGAGTTACTGCCCATTCCGGGGCCGGATAGGGAGGCATTTGCGGGATTTCCTTCTTCATGAAACGATGGGCTCCCGCTGGCGAAGCCAGCCGTCATGGTGTCGTATGCGCAAGCGAATAAATGCCGTCAGGCCATGCCTCTCATTGCTGCCAGCGATACGCCGAAATGATGGGGAGCGGTCGCCCGTCAATGACATAGGCTGGAACCGACTCCATCTTTGCCGCTTCGGCTCCGGCAATGTGACTGGGCGCATTGCCGAAATCAACAAGGGTGGGGAGGCCAGCGGCAATTATCTCCCTTGGTTAACTGCAAGACAATTGCAGATCGACGCGTTCGTTCGGGGCAAGAGATCGGACCTGCCCTTTCGTCAGATCGCCGAGCGACACGCCACCGATGGCAACGCGCACCAGCCGCAGGACATTTGCGCCCTGGGAAGCTACCATGCGTCGAACCTGCCGGTTCCTCCCTTCGGTCAGCACTATTTCGATCCAACTCGATCGCCCGGAGGTGCGCAGCAGCCCGACCGATGCGGCGCTGAGGCGCTCTCCGTCATCCTCGACCGGTTCGCTAAGGGCCGAGACGAAACGCTCGTCTGCAACGCGATCGATCTTAACGTGATAGGTCTTCGGGACGCCCGAAGCCGGGTTCATCAGCTGTTCGGCCCACTGTGTATCGTTGGTCAGGAGCAACAGCCCTTCGCTCGCCTTGTCGAGTCGGCCGACCGGCGAAAGAAACGGCAGTCCGTCAGGAAGGCAATCATAGACCGTATCGCGCTGCCGCGGATCGCGCCGGGTGGTTACGAGCCCGCGCGGCTTGTTGAGCATCAGGTAGACTTTGTCCTGGGCGGTGATCTTGGCGCCATCGACAACGATCACCGCCCGGGCCATATCGACCCGCTGACTGGCAGCACGCGCAGGCCGGCCATCCACGAGCACCCGCCCAGCCTCGATCAGGGCGAGCGCTTCGGTCCGGGAACAATATCCCAGCTTTGAAAGCGCGCGCGGTAGGCTGACAATGGTCGCGGGATGGAAAGGCGGCTGGATGCGCCGGGTGGCAGAGCGCGGGGCACCTTGCCAGGAATCGTGACGGGACATGATGTAGGTCCGGCCCACCGAAGCTGCATTTTCGGGAAGGAGCATGACTGGAACGGAAAGAGGCAGGGAGAAAGCAGCGCTGCGCGGATATCTGACCCCGGGTAGCCGCGAGTGCACCCGGGGCTAGAGGCCCGCGATCAGTCTGCCGGCGCGCAAAGCGCGATGGAAATTGTTACCTGTCATGGTTCGCCTCATCGGCCTGACCAGTTTCGGCGTCAATGCCTGTCGGGGTATCTCGGCAATCTCGGCCTGATCAAAGGAATCGATCGCGCTTCGCCGACGCTAATCGCAGCTTGCAGGCGGCGGCTCAGGCGCTGGTAAACAAGAGCTCGTCCCGGCCGAATAAGCGCGGCTCGATTGGCAGCGGGGTCCCTGGATCGACCTGACCAGCAGCGCCACCATGGATGGCGATTATCCTATCTGAACAGCAACGAAGCTGCCGCACCCTTATGCTGGGCTTCCGGTTGATCATTATTTGACAGGTCGGAACGACCGCTGCCAGCATAGAAGGATAGGGGAGGGTTTTGTTGTTCCAGACTGTGCTTGGTCAATTCGACGTGATGCATATGACCGCGGGCTTTCTCGTCGGGGCTTTGGTGGGGCTGACGGGTGTCGGCGGCGGGGCGCTGATGACGCCGCTGCTGGTGCTGATGTTTGGTGTGAATCCCAAGACGGCGGTCGGAACCGACCTGCTCTTTGCAGCGATAACGAAGACAGTCGGCAGCACCGTTCACGGCTGGCGTGATACGGTCGATTGGCGCATTTTCCGCCGTCTTGCGGCGGGATCGATTCCGGCCGCATTGCTGTCGGTCATCGCGTTGCAGTGGGTAGGCGAGATCGGCGCTCATGCCGAGCGCGTCATTATCGCCTTCCTTGGCTGCATGCTCATTCTCACGGCGTTCGCCGCGCTCTTCCAGAAACGGCTTGTGCGGTTCGCACGCCGCGGAGGCGGTCGCGACGACCGGCGCGCGCTGCTTCCTACGGTAATGCTCGGCGCGTTCATTGGGGTTGCTGTCTCGATCTCCTCCGTTGGGGCAGGAGCAATCGGCGTGACGGCCTTGTTGATGCTCTATCCAAGGCTGCCGGTGTCGCGGATCGTCGGCACCGACATCGTTCATGCGGTCCCGCTGGCGTTGGTTGCGGGCTCGGGACACTGGCTTTATGGCGACGTCGACCCCGAATTGCTCGTCAGTCTGCTCATGGGATCAATCCCTGGCGTGATCATCGGCAGTCTCCTGTCAAGCCGTGCCCCCGACCATCTTCTGCGCCCGGCGCTCGCTGCCGTGCTGCTGCTCTCGGGGGTGAAGTTGCTTATCCACTGATGATATCGGCAGGCTCATGGCCCAGGTGCGGATGGCAGCATGACGGCCGATGACCGGCTCGTCACGAGAGTGGGTTGAAAGGCGCCGCCCGGTTGATAGGCTGTGAAGCACCGGAACCGTGAGAAAAAGGACTGTGAGATGGCTGAAACCTGGCTTCCATCGCTCAAGACGGCAACGCCGCAGGAAGGATTTGAACTCGCCACGAAACTTGCCCGCGTCGGTGTGAAGTTGACCCAGCCATCGGCGGACGTGCGCGACAAGCTCCGCGCCTCCTATGAACAGGATTCGGCGCAGTTGATCGCTTCTTCGCAGGTGATTGCCATCCATTTTCAGACGGTCGCCGCTGCCAATGATTATTGGCGCGGCTGACCTGTCCGCCCCTTAAGCGGGACAGGAATCTTGGCAAAATATGCGATCGGCGATCATGTGCGCTGGAATTCCGAAGCCGGCCATGTGACCGGCAGGATCATCCGGGTTCATCATGCGGATTTCGATTATAAGGGGCACCGGCACCGGGCTTCCAGAGATGATCCGCAATATGAGATCAAGAGCGACAAAACGGATCACATCGCGGCTCACAAGGAAGCTGCGCTGACAAAGATCAAGTAATGACCGCACAATTCGTTACGATCGGTCACTCCAACCGAAGTTTCGACCAGTTTCTTGATATGCTGCGCGCCGCCCAGGTCGGCGAGGTGATTGACGTCAGGCGGTTTCCGCGATCACGGAGCAATCCCGTCTATAATGTCGACCGGCTGCCCGAAGCCCTGGCGCAAGTGCAAACCGGCTATCGCCATTGGCCTGCTTTTGGTGGCCGGCGGCAATGCTGACAGCTTGCGACGCTAGCGCCGGCCATTTCTTGGCGCCCGTGCTGCATCCATAAAGAGCGGGATATCCTGTTAGATGACGCGTACCCGATATTGATATCCCGCTGTTTCATTCTCCGGTTTGGAACCATTAGGGTCCTGACCCTAACAACCTGACAGACGCAGTTGCCAAAACATGCAACCTCGGTCCTGCAAACTGATCTCCAACCTCCTCGTGATTTGGATGAAAAAGCAAGTGGCGTTTCCGATTTTGATAAGTGATGGGTGAGATAGGGGGCCTTACAAGGGGGTGGGTGATTCGCGTTCGAATATTCGTAGCGGCCTTGGTCGCGGCGAGCTTTTCTACTGTCGGCAGTGCGCAGGAAACGATGGACCCGGGCGTGTCCAGCGCGAACCCTGTCGCATCACCAACCAGCGTAAAACTTTCCGCAGCGCAACTTTTCAAATTGGCCGATCAGGCCCGGGGGCGCCGCGACTTCATAACGGCGGAATCGGCCTATCGGGCGCTCGCCAGGGATCCCGACATCGAACTGCGTACCGAGGCGAGATTTCGCCTCGGAATGATGCTGGCCGACGATCTCAAGCGCTATTCGGATGCGGCGATCGAGTTTCGCCATATCCTCGACGACAAGCCGGATGTCGCACGGGTGCGGCTGGAACTGGCGCGCATGCAGGCCATGCTCGGCAATCTTGCCGCAGCGCGCAAGGAATTGCGCGCCGCCGAGGCCGCGGGCCTGCCGCCGGAGGTCGAACAGATCGTGCGCTTTTATTCGCGCGCCCTCGATGCCCGAAAGCCTGTCGGCGGCTCGGTCAAGCTGGCGCTCGCGCCTGACAGCAACATCAACCGCGCTACCCGTTCCGACACGCTGGGCACGGTGATCGGCGACTTCGTCCTCGACGAGGAAGCCAAGGCAAAATCGGGCGTCGGTCTCGATCTGCAAGGACAAGGCTATGTCCGCATCGGGATCGAGCCCGGCGCTGATCTTCTGGTCCACGCATCGGCCGGCGCCGTGCTCTATCGCGATGCCGACTTCAATGACGTCACGGTCGGGGTTCAGGCCGGTCCGCAATATGCGTGGGGCCGCAGCCAATTGACCTTTTCATTCGGGCCGTCGTGGCGCTGGTATGGGCGCGATCCCTATAGCAGGGCGGTCGGCGGCAGCGTGAGCTGGCAACGCCCCACCGGCAAGCGAAGCCAGATGAGGATCGAAGGCGGTATCGCGCACCAGACCAACCTGCGCAACGCGCTTCAGACCGCCGATGATTTCACCCTCTCCGCGAGTTTCGACCGGGCCTTCAGCGCGCGAATGGGCGGCGGGGCGCAACTCTATGGATTCCGGGAGGCCGCGCGCGATCCCGGCTATTCGCTGGCGAGCGGGGGAACCTCCTTCTATCTGTTTCGTGAGCTTGGGCGCGCCACGTTGGTCGGGACGCTGGGCTACAGTCATCTCGAAGCCGATGAGCGCCTGTTCCTTTATCCGAAACGCCGGGTCGAGGACCGTTATAATGCAAGCCTCGCGATGACGCTGCGCGCCCTGAGGCTCGGCCGTCTCGCGCCGCTGGTCCGCCTGAAATGGGAGCGCAACCGCTCCTCGATCGAAATCTATGATTATCGCCGCGTTGCCGCTGAATTCGGCGTCACATCGGCATTTTAACGGGGGAATAGTTCATGCGTCTTACACGTTCCAAGAGGCTGGCCGCGATGGTTTCGTTGACGACGCTCAGCCTGATGCTCGCTGGTTGCGGCGGGGGCGGCGGCGTCAATTCAACGCCCGTGCCGCCCCCGGCACCGACGCCCACACCGACACCCACGCCGACACCGACGCCGACGCCCACGCCCACGCCCACGCCCACGCCCACGCCCACGCCTACGCCGACACCCACACCGACGCCTACTCCCCCGCCAACAGCGACGAAGATCGTCGGGAAACCCACGGCCGGCGCGACCTTCGCCGCGGCCGCAAATCTCGCTGCGGTCGATTATGATGTCGGCCGTGCGCAGCCCGCAACCGGCGGCCCCGTGGCCGAAGCGAGCCTGATCTATGATGCCGGTGCGGACAGCTTTACGCTCAGCGCGGGATCCGAGGAGTTCGTGTTCAATCCGGCCGACGTGAAAATCGCGTCATCAAATCTGCTGCGCTATGAAAAGGTCGAGGGCGACAAGGTCACGCAACTCGATCTCGATTGGGGTATGCGATCCGACTGGACGACCACTCCCGATTATGTTGCGCTTGGCCAACTTCTCATAAGACAAACGGATATACCGACCGGCATCGACCATTATAGAACGCTCGATCTGGTCTTCGGCTTTCCGAGCGAGGCGTCCGCCGTGCCCAAGACAGGGCACGCCGCCTATGACCTGAGGTTCAGCGGCTCGCGCTCCTCCAGCGTCACCGACAGCTTGCTCGATGTGGTCGGGGACGGGACGGCCCTCGTGGATTTTGGAACGGGGCAGTTGGAAATCGCCGGCAAGACGGCATCGTTCAATTTCTCCGGTGCCCGGATTCCGGTTGTCGAAAGCGAAGGGGAGGTCAAAGCCAGTGGTGCGATCGTCGCCGGCGAAAATCGCTTTACCGGCACCTTCACGGCAAAGGCCGGGGCGTCGGACACCTATGCGGGCAATTTGTCCGGGTCCTTCTTCGGTCCTGCTGCCGAGGACATCGGCGGGACACTCTATGGCAGTTCGGGTCCGCTCTATTACAGCCTTGCCTTTGCGGGCTATGGCCTGCCGGAAACCGCCGCTGACGATACGCTCGCCAATCTGGAAGGGGTGACCCGTTTCCGGACCGTTTGGGCGGCGATCAACCTGCCTGCCGAAGAGAATATGGATCCGCCTGACGATAGGATAAATCCTCCCTTCGCGGAAACGATCATCTACGACGCCGATACGCGAACATACACGGTGTCCAGTCGATCGGCCGCTGGATTCCAGTTTTCCTTCGGTCCTGCCAATCGCGTTGCAGCGAACGATTCGGGGGATTATCGAGCCTATGGCGTGGCGCAGCCCTTTGTCGACGGAAAGGTGCAATATTCGATCGGCCTGTTCGATGGCGAGGCTGACGGTATCCAGTTGACCTATGCTGGCTTCATGCGCGTTCTGGCGGCACGCACCGACTTTGACGGCAAGCCCCTTGGCGAAAGCGTCGAATATATCGGCTTCGGCAATTTCACGCCGCCCGATCAATTGCCGCGTAGTGGCAGCGCGACCTATGCAGGCCGCCTTTTCGGAGACATCGACGACGGTTCGAAGCTTGTCGCCGCATTGGTCGGCCGATCGGATCTCACGGCAAATTTCGGGACCGGCGCGCTGACGGCTAGCCTGTTTCCCACGCGGGTCACCGCAGACGGCGTCACGACCGCTTTGGGGCGATATGATTTCTCAGGGGTGATCGATGCCTTCTCGGCGGCTTTCACGGGAGCGTGGAACTTGGGACCGGGAACACTGGCCGGCCGTTTTTACGGCAACGCGGCTCAGGAATATGCGGCAGTCTTCAATATCAAGGATCCCGCAGTGGGGGCGATGACGGGGGTCGCCATAGGGAAGCAAAACGTGCCGTGAATATTGGGAATCCAAGGACGGGCAACGATTGTTTCTCGCCCATAGCTCGTGAGGTTTTGGCATATCCGCGCTGCCGCATGGAAGATCGCGATACGGGTTGCCAGAGTTACAAAACGCTCGATCAGGCAAACCTCGACCCGTCGTCGACCCTCAAGAACAATGCGGAGTGCGGGCGTCGTCCTGGATTTGATATTATGGTCAGAACCCATTTGATATGGCGGCTGTGATTCAAGCTCGCGGTGAGGAGCCTGAAGAATGAGATTGGATCTGGCTGACGGAGGAGCAGTAAGCGGCGTCTTCAGGCCACGACGGTCCAAGACATAAGGTTGCCGACGGCATTGGCGGGATGACCCGCGGCCAGCTTGCCGAGTGTTTCGGTCAGCTTGATACTCGAGATCTTGCAGGTCTCGATGAGCGTGGCGATGACCGCCCAATTGTTGCCGTCTTCATGGAGCCGGCGAACAGGGGCATTCTTCCGGTTCAATGCGAGGGGGCGCATCGACCGCTCCGCGGGGTTGTTGTCGAGATCGATGCGGCCGTTGTCGAGGAGCCAGGTAGCATAGGGTCCATGAAGCGTGGGCGGTCATATTGTCTCGCCGGGGTTTCTGATGTGCCGATTGCGCCTTCGGATTGCCGCCTTCCAAGATCGAAAATGTCTTCCCTTTCCTGGGCCGCGCGTTTCTCCTTGCAGATAGAAGGCCGCGTTTAGCGGCTTGCCGATTCCCGGCTGCTATCCTATATCTGCAATATGCCGATAATGGATCGGCATATTGCGAGGCGTGTGATGACGGCGGTTGCACGAATTCAGGAGTTGCTTGGTGGCGAGGCCGTGACGGGACCGCTTCACAATGAACGGGATATCGTCCGCCTCGTGCGTCGCGGTGTGCCGACCCAGGCGGTCGAGCATTTTCTGGAAGCAGCGCGGCTTCCGTTCAATCTGCTCGATCCCAAGGTGATCAACCTTCGCACCTTCAAGCGGCGCAAGCAGAATGCACAGCCGCTGGAACAGGATGAGTCCGATCGCCTGCTGCGCGTAGTCGGCATCGTTGCCGCGGCCGAGGAAGTCTTCGGCAATCCCGACAAGGCACAGCTCTGGCTGAACCGCAAAAACCGCGCCCTCGATGACGAGACGCCTCTCGCGATGGCCGACACCGATCGCGGCGCGCGCGCGGTCGAAGCCCTGTTGGGACGGATCGAGCACGGCATCGCTGCGTGATCGTCTATCGGCTCTGCAAGGCCGCCCATATCGCATTGGATGGGGAGGGCGCCCGCCTTTGGGGCGGGCGCTGGAACTCGGCGGGCCGCCCGATGGTCTATACGGCAGCGACACCCTCTCTCGCGGTTCTGGAGATACTCGTGCATCTCGACCTGCCCGCCGAATTGCTCCCCGACGATCTGCGTCTTCTGACTATCGAGGTTCCGGACGATGCGCCATCGTACCGGCTCGATGCCGGTCCCGCGGACGATGCCGCGTGCCTTGCCCAGGGCGATGCCTTTCTCGTCGCTGGAGAAGCCTTGTCGCTTCGAGTGCGAAGTGTCGTAGTGCCGCAGGAATGGAATATCCTGCTCAACGTCCGACACGCCGACATGGGCAAGGTGAAGATCATCGCGAATGAGCCGTTCCAGTTGGACCCGCGTCTCCTGCGCTGAAACGCAGCTAACCTTGGTCTCGGGGAGCCTCATATCAGCAAGGCACCGTGATCTCAGGAGCAAATCTTGTCTCACTCCATCCCATTTAAAGCCAAGGTGGTCGATAATCGGCCAAAGCGTGCTAGAAGCTGCCTCCGAAGCCCGCGGAGATGTTGGTATTTTTGCAACTTTACAAAATTAAATGTATAAATTTCAATTGTTTAGATAATATTACTCGAATCCTGCCGCGCCAGCCAGCCGATGCGGACCATCATGTCCTGACGGGATTGGGATTGCCGGCGGCTGACCCTATATTCCAGCGCCAGATCAGGATTCGATGGCGTTTCGGACCACGCAGCGGAAACCGATATGGCTGGTGGAACTGTCGACGGTTTCGGGGTGGCGCGCGGCGGGCCGGTAGCGCTGGCAATAATTGGGGGCGCAAAGATGCGAGCCGCCTTTGAGCACCTTGCGGCCGATGCGGATGTCCGGCTGGGCGGGGTCATAGCTCCGCCGCATCGGTCCTCCGCGCGGATTGTCGATCGCGCAGCAGGATCTGCCGCCACGGGTCGCGCGCGCCGCGGGCTCGGACCACCAGTCCTGCGTCCATTCCCAGACATTGCCGATCATGTCGTGCAGCCCGAAGCCGTTGGCGGGAAAGCTGCCTGCCGGGGAGGTGCCCTCCCACCCGTCGAGACGCTGGTTGGCAAAGGGAAAGAGACCTTGCCAATAATTGGCGAGCATCGCACCCCCCGGCGCCAGTTCATCCCCCCAGGCATAGTCCGCGCCGTCGAGACCCCCGCGCGCGGCATATTCCCACTCCGCCTCGGTCGGCAGCGCTTTGCCCGCCCATGCGGCATAGGCCTCTGCATCGGCATAGGCGATATGGACGACCGGATGATCTTCGAGCCCTGCGATCGCGCTGTCGGGGCCGTCCGGATGGCGCCAGTCGGCGCCGAATTCGAACTGCCACCAGTTGGCGGGGTTGCCGAGATCGACGGGGCCGCGCGTCTTGCGAAAGACGAGCGAGCCGGGGCGATCCATTCCGGGCAACATGCCCGGATAATCGCGAGGATCGGGGGCGATCTCGGCCGCCGTGACATGCCCCGTCGCCGCGACGAAGCGCGCGAAGTCGCGATTGGTGACGGGCGCGGTGTCGATCCAGAAACCGTCGATCCGCACCTGGCGCACCGGGGCTTCCTCGGGATAGAAATTCCGTGATCCCATGGCGAAGGCCCCGCCGGGCAGAAAGATCATGCCCGGCGGCCCGCCTGCGGAAATTTCGCCGTTCGTGTCGCGCATGGTCTCTTTCGCCTCGGGCCCGGCTTTGATTTGCATCGGCCGCCGTCTATCGTCAGGGGGCGGTTAGCTCAAGGATCGCAGCATGAGGAGGATTTTTGAAGCGGGCCGTCACGATCATCGATATCGCCAACCACGCGGGCGTGTCGTTCAAGACCGTTTCGCGCGTCCTGAACGGCGCGCCGACCGTCGCCCAGGACCTACGCGCGCGGGTCGAAAAGGCGATGCGCGACCTCGATTACAAGCCGAATCGCGCCGCCCGGCTGTTGCGCGGCGGCAAGGCGCACGCGCTGGGGCTGATCGTCGGATCGCAGACGCAGGCGATCGCCCAATCGCCCGAGCCCGACCGCCGTATGCCGAGCTATGCCGCCGACGTGATCCTGGGGCTGCTGCAGGCCTGCCACGCGGCCGAATATCATCTGGTGATCGAGAATATCTCGCCCCGCGGCACGCCGGAAGCGCAGGCGATGCTCGGGCGTTTTCTCGACCTCGTGAAGCTCGACGGCGTGATCCTCGTGCCGCCGCTGTGCGACACGCCCTGGGTGCTCGACCTGCTCGACAGCCGCGGCATCGCCTGCGCGCGGATCAATCCGGGGCTCGACCTCGACCGCGCGCTCTGCCTCGTCATCGACAATGAGAGCGCGGGGCGCGACGTGGGCGAGGCGATCCTGTCGCACGGGCACCGGCGGATCGGCTTCATCGACGGCCCGCGGAGCCACGTCGCGCTCGGCGAACGCAGGGCGGGCTTCCTCGATGCCGTCCGCCGCGTTGCCGGCGTTACGGTCGAGGTGCGCCAGGGCAATTTCCTGTTCAGCTCGGGACTTGAGAAAGGGCGCGAGCTGCTGTCGCTTCCCGAACGGCCGACGGCGATCTTTGCCGCGAACGACGAAATGGCGGCGGGGGTGCTTGCGGCGGCGGTCGGTTTCGGCATCGACGTCCCGCGCGAACTGTCGCTGATCGGGTTCGGCGGCCTCGCCATTTCCGAACATAGCTGGCCGCGCCTCGCCACCGTCAGCCAGCCCACGATCGACATCGCGAGGATCGCGGGCGAACGGCTCATCACGCGCGACGGGCGATCCGGCAAGGAATGGAATCAGGTGGTGACGATGCCGTACGAACTGGCGACGCGCCAGTCGCTGGCGCGCGCACCCGACTGAGCCCTTCGACTAGGGATTGTGGGGATTCAGCCACGTATGAAGTGACTGATATGAGGATAGTATCGTGTTCCCCCGCGAAGGCGGGGGTCCAGAGCAGCCCTGCGCCAGCCCGCTCTGGACCCCCGCCTTCGCGGGGGAACACGGTTTTTCGATAATCCTACAGCTGAAGCCTGAATCCCCACAATCCATAGGCCATAGCCACCGCGTCCATCGATCGATCGCCCGATATTGACGATGGATCGATGCTCCATTAGAGGATTGGGACAACGTTGTCCCGAATCGTGAACGGGGCAGGGCTTCGCTGTCGATGCGAATTGCGACGGCGGCAATCTGGGAGGATAAGATGAATTACCGCCGCAAAGCCTGCTGGATGAGCAGCGCCGCCCTCGCGCTGTCGGCGCCGGTTGCCGCGCACGCGCAAGAGGCGCCCGCCGCGGCGGACGATGTCGCGGGCGACGAGATCGTCGTGACCGCGCAAAAGCGCGAACAGAATCTTCAGAAAGTGCCGGTTTCGGTCTCGGTCCTGTCGTCGGCGGTGCTGGCCGACAATCGGGTCAGCGGGCTCGAGCAGCTCTCGCTGGTGTCGCCCTCGATCGGCTTCACCAACAGCGCCAACACGCGCGGGCAGGGGCTTTCGATCCGCGGGATCGGCACGCTCAACTTCTCCGACGGCGTCGAACCCTCGGTCTCCACGGTGATCGACGGCGTCGTCATCGGCCGCTCGGCCGCCTCCTTCTTCGATTTCAACGATATCGAACGCATCGAGGTGCTGCGCGGGCCGCAGGGAACCCTGTTCGGCAAGAACAGCTCGGCCGGCGCGCTCAACGTCGTCACCGGCAAGCCCGACCTTCATGAATCGAGTCTCGAAGCGTCGGCGAGCTATGGCACGTTCGACGATGTCCGGCTCAAGGCCACCGGGTCGCTGGTGCTCGACCAGGGACGCGCGGCGCTGCGCATCTCGGGATTCCGGTCGAAGGCCGACGGGATCATCACCAACACCGTCAACGGCGAAAAGCTCAACGACAACGACAGTTGGGGCGTGCGCGGAAAATTTCTGTTCGAGCCGAGCGACGTCACCTCGATCTATGTGATCGGCGACTATGGCGAGAGCAATCGCAATTGCTGCGTCTCGACCGTGCGCTCGGTGCTGCCGACGACGGTCTATTACAATGGCGACAAGCGGGCCGACCTGCTCGCCGGCCAGACGCTCGGCCCGCTCAACCGCGAGGTGACGATCGACGGCGATTATTTCAACCATCAGAAGACCGGCGGCGCATCGGTCGAGATCAACACCGAACTCGGCGGCCAGACGATCACCTCGATCACCGCTTATCGCGAGTTCAAGGTGTTCGACAACAACGACCCCGATGGGGTTCCCCTGCCGGTGGTGAGCCTCAACAGCGCCCGTCAGAAGCAGCAGCAGTTCACGCAGGAACTGCGGCTGACGTCGCCCGCGGGCGAGCCGGTCGAATATGTCGTCGGCCTCTTTTATTTCTGGCAGGACGTCGTCAGCCAGACGCAGGTGAAGGGCAAGCTGGTCGTGAACCTGCCCGGGAACCTGTATCTCGGCAACCAGGTCGACCGCGACATTACGACCAAGAATGTCGCCGCTTTCGGGCAGGTCACCGGGCATCTGACCGACAGCCTGTCGCTGATCGGCGGCTTTCGCCTGACGTCAGAGCAGGCGGTGGCGCATTTCGACCGGACGATCCTGCCGGGCGCCGTCGCCGCGATGCCGAGCCTGGGCGGACCCGCCTATGCCGCGCCGACGCTGAAGGCCACCGACACCGACCTCAGCTATAAATTGGGCGTGCAATATCAGGCGTCGCCCGATGTCATGGCCTATGCCACCTATACGCGCGGCTACAAGGGGCCGGCGCTCAACATGCTCAACAATCTGACCGCGGTAACGGTCGACGCGGGGCTGGCGGTGCTGCGGCCCGAGATCGCGCGCAACTGGGAAGCTGGCGTCCGCACGACGCTGTTCGACCGGATGCTGACGCTGAACGTCACGGGCTTTTACGAGACCTTCACCGATTTCCAGGCGCAGACCTACAGCGCGCTCCTGACCTCGTTCCAGCTCACCAACGCGGGCAAGCTGATCACCAAGGGGGCCGAGGTCGAGGCGATTCTGCGGCCGGTCGATGGACTCAATCTGTCGGGCAACCTTGCCTTTACCGACACCGAAGTGCGCGGGCTGATCGTGAGCTGCTATGCCGGGCAGACCGCAAAGCAAGGCTGCGTCGGCGGCCGTCAGGACGTTACCGGCGAAGCGCTGACCAACGCGCCGAAATGGGCGTGGACGCTGAACGCCAACTATGGCGCCGATATCGGCAGCACCCTGCGCGGCAGCGCCAATCTGGCGTTCACCTATCGGTCGAAGACGCTCTTCGGCTATCGCGATCCGAACACCGCCCAGCCGGGCTATGGCCTGCTGAACGGGCGCCTGTCGCTCGAGACGCAGGACGGCCGCTATGGTGTGTCGGTGTTCGGCAAGAATCTGACCAACAAGCATTTCGCAAGCTTCATCGGCGCCGGCCTGCTCGACACGTCGGCGACGGGCGCCGGCTACACGCAATTGCTGACCCCCGATGCCTTCCGCACCTTTGGGGTCGAAGGCCGGGTTCGCTTCTGACCCGCCCGCAGATGGCGGGGACGCCGGCCCGAGCGCCGCGTCCCCGCCGGAATATGGAGCCGATCGATGGACTATTCCCGCCGCCGCTTCGTCGGCACCCTTCTGGCCACCACGACCCTGTGCGGCCTGACGCCCGCGCGCGCGATCGGCAGGGCGGGGCCGCGGCCCAATATCATCACCATCGTGCTCGATGACGTCGGCTATTCGGATATCGGCTGCTTCGGCGCCGAAATCCGCACCCCGGCGATCGACAGCCTTGCCGAGGCAGGGCTGCGCTACGTGCATTTCGATACCAAGGCGGTCTGCGCCTCGACCCGCGCGTCGCTGCTGACCGGGCGCAATTGCCACACGGTCAACATGCCCGACGTGCCCGACGTCGCCGCGGTGCTGCCGGGCGATCCCCAGATGGCGCGGCTGTTCCGGATGCCGGGCAATGCGCAGACGATGGCGCAGGCGCTGCAAGGGCGGGGTTATGCGACCTGGGCGGTCGGCAAATGGCACATGATCCCGATGGACGAACTGGGCGAGGACGCCGGGCGGGACAATTGGCCGCTCCAGCGCGGATTCGATTATTTCTACGGTTTTCCGAGGGGCTGGACCGATCAGTATCGGCCCGAGCTGGTCGAGAATAATGCCTATATCAAGCGCGACTTTCCCGCCGGCTATCATCTGTCGGCCGACCTCGCCGACAAGGCGATCGACCTGATCGAACGCCATGTCGCGGAAAAGAAGGACAGCCCTTTCTTCATGAACCTCGGCTTCGGCACCGCGCATTCGCCGATCCAGGTGCCGCGCGAATATTCGGCGCCCTATGACGCGATCTACGAAAAGGGGTGGGACCAGGTCCGCGAGGATCGCTTCGCCCGCATGAAACAGATGGGGCTGATCCCCGCCGACACGCTTTTGCCGCCGCGCGAGCCGCGCGACCGGGCGTGGGCCGATTTGTCGGATGACGAGAAAGCCGTCTTTGCCCGTTATATGGCGGTCTATGCCGGCTTCATCGAGCATTGCGACCGGCAGATCGGCCGTTTGCTGGGCGCGCTGCGCGAGCAGGGGCTGTTCGACAATACGATCATCATCCTTCTGTCCGACAATGGCGCGGCGTCGGAGGCGGGGCAGGGCGGTTTCTTCGACGGGCTCTATCGCGCGAACAGCCTGACTCCGGCCGAGCAGCGCGCGCGCATCGACGAGCTGGGGACCGCCAAGACGCAGGCCGAATATCCGCGCCCGTGGGCGATGGTCGGCGACACGCCGCTGCGGCGCTACAAGCTGTGGCCCTATTCGGGCGGCACGCGCACCCCGATGATCTTTCACTGGCCGCACCATGTGACGGACCCGGGCGCGATCCGGCGCCAGTTCGTCGATGTCGTCGATATCGCGCCGACTCTGCTCGACGCGGCCGGCGCGCGTTTCGACCCGGTGGTCGGCGGCGTGACCCAGATTCCGGTCGCGGGCCGCTCCTTCCTGCCGACGGTGCGCAGCCGCAAGGCGCCCGGCCGGCAGGTCCAGTATTTCGAGCTGCGCGGCAACCGCGCGATCACCAGCGGGCGCTGGCGCGCGGTCGCGCTCCACGATTGCGATCAGCCCTATGCGAACGACCGCTGGGAGCTGTTCGACCTCGACCGCGATTTTTCGGAAAGCACCGATCTGGCCGTTCGCTATCCGGCCAAGGTCGCCGAGATGAAGGCGCTGTGGGACGATCAATGGGCGCGTTACGGCAACGGCGTGCTGGCGCAACCGGGGGCGCTGACGTGCCGCCTGTCCGACCTGTTCGACCGCCACCCGCTTGCCGGACGCGAAGGATGAAGCCAGAAACAGGGGAGCGGTAAGGATGCGAGGATATTATGCGACGACGGCGCTGGCGATGCTTCTGGGATGCGCGGCGATGACGGCTTCGGCGAAGGACCAGGCACGGCCGGTTCCGGCGGCCGAGGCGGCGGCCGACGACTGGGCCGCGAAGACCGAAGCGCAGATGACCGACGACGAGCGTTTCTCGCTGCTCCACGGCTTCATGCCGATTCCGATCGGGCCTTATGCCGACCCCGAATGGCAGGCGAAATGGCCGAAGGACGTGATTCCGGGCGCCGGTTATGTCGCGGGCGTGCCGCGCCTCGGCATCCCGTCGCAGCGCGCCACCGACGCCAGCCTGGGCGTCACCAACCCCTTCGGCATCCGCAAGGGCGACAGCGCGACCGCGCTGCCCGCCGGCCTCGCGCTCGGCGCAAGTTTCAACCCCGACCTGGCCTTCGCGGGCGCCGAGGCGGTGGCGAGCGAAGCGCGCGCCAAGGGGTTCAACGTCCTGCTCGGCGGCGGCATGAACCTGATCCGCGACCCGCGGAACGGCCGCAATTTCGAATATATTTCCGAAGATCCGCTGCTGTCGGGCGTCATGGGCGGCGCGGCGGTGCGGGGCGCGCAATCGGCGGGGGTGGTGTCGACGGTCAAGCATTTCTCGCTCAATTCGAACGAGACCAACCGCCACACATGGAACGCCGAGATCGACGATGCGGCGCACCGCGAAAGCGATCTGCTCGCCTTTCAGATCGCGATCGAGCGCGGCCATCCCGGCTCGGTGATGTGCGCCTATAATCTGGTCAACGGGCAAAAGGCGTGCGGTAACGACCATCTGCTCAACACTGTCCTCAAGAAGGATTGGCGCTACAAGGGCTGGGTGATGTCGGACTGGGGCGCGGTGTCGGGCGCCGACTTCGCGATCAAGGGCCTCGACCAGCAGGCGGGCGAGCAGCTCGACAAGCAGGTCTGGTTCGACGCGCCGCTGAAGGCCAAGCTCGCCGACGGCAGCCTGACGCGCGACCGATTGTCCGACATGGTGCGCCGCATCCTGCGCTCGATGAAGGCGAACGGGCTGGTGGACGCAGGCCCGGCGCCGGCGGTGGACATGGCGGCGCACGCTGCGGTCGCGCGGCGGATCGCCGAGCAGGGGATCGTGCTGCTCAAGAATGACGGCGGTGCGCTCCCGCTCGCCGCCAACGTCGGCTCGGTCGCGGTGATCGGCCGCAATGCCCATGTCGGCGTACTGTCGGGCGGCGGATCGTCGCAGGGTCTGCCGCCGCGCGGCTGGGCGGCGTCGGTTCCGGTCGGCGGCGGCGACGGATCGATCGGCGCGTGGCGGATCGAACGCTGGTTCGCGGGCGCGCCGCTCGCGGCGCTGCGCGAGGCCTTGCCCAAGGCGCATGTCGGCTTCGATCCCGGCCTCTATCCGCAGGACGCCGCGGCGCTCGCCGCGCGCTCGGACGTCGCGATCGTCTTCGTCAGCAAATATGAGGCGGAAGGGTTCGATTCGCCCGACCTGTCGCTTCCCGGCAATCAGGACGCGATCGTCGAGGCGACCGTCGCGGCCAATCCCAATACGATCGTCGTGCTCGAAACGGGCAATCCCGTCGCCATGCCGTGGCTGGACAAGGTGAAGGCGGTCGTCGCCGCCTGGTATCCGGGACAGGAGGGCGCCGCGGCGATCGCCGACGTGCTGACCGGCAAGGTCAATCCGTCGGGCCGCCTGCCGGTCAGCTTTCCCGCATCGACCGACACGCTGCCGCGCCCCGCGATTCCCGGCTATGGCACGCCCGAAAACACGCATGTCACCGCGACGATGAACGAGGGGTCGGACGTCGGCTATCGGTGGAACGCGCGGACCGGGGTGAAGGCGCTTTTCCCGTTCGGCCACGGGCTTTCCTATACACGCTTCGCGACGGACGGGCTCAGGACCGACGGCGCAACCGCCAGCTTCACCGTCCGCAACGGCGGCGAGCGGGCGGGTGCGACGGTGGCGCAGCTTTATCTCGTGGCGCGCGGCGGCAAGCCGATGCAGCGGCTGGTCGGTTTCCAGCGGGTCGAACTGGCGCCCGGTGCCGAACGGACCATCCGGCTGACGATCGATCCGCGACTGCTCGCCGACTGGAACGGGACTGGGTGGACGATCGCGAAGGGCGATTATCGCTTCGCGCTCGGCGAGGATGCGGAAACGCTTCAGGCCCCCGTCTCGGTGTCGTTGAAGGAGCGCATCTGGCAGGACTGACCCTAGATGACGGTCTTGTAATCCGGCGGTCATGCGCCGGGCAGGCGCACGGGTCTATCCCGTTCTCGTCGGGTCGAGCCGGTCCGCACCATCCCCCCTGACCCTGGCATGGATCGGCTCCCCTGGCTTCGCCCGCACTGGAAGGGGCGGATCAACAGTCAAGGAGAGAAAGTCCATGCGTAACGTTGCCAAACTCGCCGCCGCCGGTGCCCTGTCGCTCGCGATCGTCAGCGGAACCGCCTTCGCAGCGACCGCGCCCGCCAGCCAGCCGGCGAAGACCGCCGTGACCAAGAAGGCCCCGGCCAAGCACGTCACCGCGAAGAAGGTCGAAAAGAAGGCCCACTGATCGGTTACATCCTCTCCGTCCGGAAAGGCCGGTCCGCACCCGCGGGCCGGCCTTTTCTTTTTAGAACCGCACGCTCGCCGACACGCCATAGGTGCGCGGTTCGTTCGCCATGATGCGATTGGCGGTGCTGCCGGGAAAAGCCCCATTGTTGAGGCCGAGCGCGGCGCCAAGCGGCTGATAGACGGCGAGCGGGCGATAATGGGTGCCTGTGAGGTTGCTGCCGAAGATCGCCAGCGACCAGCGATCGTCCGGGCCGTTCAGCGTCAATCGCGCGCCGAGCAGCGCATAGCCGTCGGCGATCGATTGCGGGTTGGCGTCGTTGACGGTGCCGACATATTGGTCGGACACGAAGGAAACGTTGGCGTTCGCGGCCCATCCCAGCCCGCTCGACCCGATATCGCCGTTCCAGTCGACCGCGACATTGCCCGACCAGGCGGGCGAGAAGCTGTTCGGCTTGCCGGTCAGGTCCTGCGTCCCGCCGATCCCCGGAAGACCCGAGGCATTGGCGAAATCGGTGAATTTCGAGTCGAGATAGGCAAGCGAGCCCGAGAGCGCGAAGCGATCGGTCGGCGCAAGCCTGAGGTCGAGCTCCACGCCCTGCTGGCGGAGGTTGCCGGCGTTGCGGACGACGAAGCTGACCCCGTCGAACGCGCGGTCCTGAAAGCCCGCGATGTCCATGCGAAAGACGGTGAAATTGGCGGTCAGCGCGCGATCGAGCCAGCTCGTCTTGGCGCCGAACTCGTAATTCTTGACCGTCTCGCGGTCGAACACGCGCCGGGTCGAGATCAGATTGCCCTGCGGGTCGAAGGTCGACAGTGCCGGCACCCCGCCGCCCGAATTATAGCCGCCCGACTTGTAACCCGTCGAATGGTTGACGAAGAGCATCACGGCGTCCGCCGGCTTGTAGTTGAGGCTGATGCGATAGGTGAAGCGGCTTTCGGACAGGCCGGGATAGTCGAGCACCTCGGGCGCGCGGATCGTCTGGGTGAAGGGGCTCGAGAGCTGCGAATAGCTGCCGCGCTTGCGGTCGTTGGTCCAGCGTCCGCCGAGCGTCAGGGTCAGCGCGTCGGCGATATAGATGTTGCCCTGCGCATAGGCGGCGATGCTGCGGACTTTCTGGAACACGTCCTGATCGGTCGCCGCGATGCCGCCGGTGCTGGCGTAATAAGCGGCGCAGGCGGTGCGCCCCGGTCCCGCGGGGACAAGGACGTTGCAGAACTGCGAGTCCATGTTGAGCTGTTCGCCGAGCGCGAACTTCTCCTGAAAATAATAGACGCCCGCGACCATGTCGAAATGGCCGCCCAGCCATTCGCGTTCGGGCGAGATGAATTGCAGCTCGTGGTTCCAGCTTCCCGAATCGAACAGGCTGCGCCGCGTCGCGAGCGGGACGGGCAGGAAGATGATGTCGCCGTCGAGCTGGTCGTTGGTCCATTTGCGATAGCTGTTGATCAGGCGCAGCGTCGATCCGCCGCCGATTTCGAGCGACGCGGTGCTCGACACGCCCCAATTCTTGTCGAGCAGGCCCGAGGCGACCGACTGGTTCATCACCCGGTCGTTCAAATCGGTGTCGGGACCGCCGCTGAACGCGGCTTGCAGAAAGGCGAGGCGGGCCGGGGCGATCGAGGCGGGGTCGAAATCGAAATTCACGACGCCGTCGCCGTCGAGCCGCGTGTAATCGCCGCGCACGATCCATTCGAGATTGCCGAACTCGGCCTTCACCGTGCCGCGCACCGCGACATCGTCCGACCCGCCATAGGTCTTGCCGTCGTAGCGGTTCTTCCACGGTCCGTCATACCATTGCCCCATCGCCGCGACGCGCGCGGAAACATTCTCGCCCAGCGGAATGTTGACATGGCCCGACAGCTTGTAGCGGTCGAACGAGCCGGCCTCTGCCGAGACCTGCCCCGAAAACTCGTCTTCGGGCAGCGCGCTGCGGATCGACAGCGCGCCGACGCTGGCGTTGCGGCCGAACAGGGTGCCCTGCGGCCCGCGCAGCACCTCGACCCCGTCGATGTCGAGGAAGGCGCCGAGGATCGAGCCCGAGCGCGGGACATAGACGCCATCGACGAACACCGCGACGCTCGGCTCGATCAGCGTGTTGGCGAGGCTGCCGACGCCGCGGATGCCGATGCGCGTCGAGCCGGTGTTCGACGATCGCACCGTCTGGAAATTGGTCGCGACGCGGCCGAGGTCCATCACGGTGAGGATGTTCGCGCTCTCCATCGTTTCGCCGCTGACCGCGGCGATCGAGATCGGCACGTCCTGGATATTCTCGGCGCGCTTTTGTGCGGTGACGACGATCGCGTCGCCCATGTCGCCGCTGGTGGCATCGGCAGGCCTGGCGTCCTGCGCGGCGTCCTGCGCGGCGGCGGGCGTGGCCGCAAGCGCAGCGGCGAAAGCGGCAAGGCTGGTGTAGGCAATCGTCTTCATACGTCCCTCCCAAGATGATTCGTCGTTGTGTTTGGCCGGAGGCTATCGAGGCGCTCGGGGCGATATTTCACATTTCACGACAGAATTTTTTCAATACGCGACACATTGGCGCGGGAAATAGGGCCAGTGCCGCAAAGGAAGGCGGCGGCCGCCGCAATGGCAAGCGCGACGGCAGGGCCTGGCGCCGGGGACAGCGGCGCGCAGCAAAGGAGGTCGTGATGGGGTATCCTAGGGTTGCGGCGCGACGGTTTCGAGGTCGGTGAGATAGCTTCGCCGCGCCGCGAGAAAGATCAGTGCGGCGATGACGGCGGTGGCGGGGAGAAGGCGCAGCGCGTCGAGCAGGCCGACCGCATCGGCGATGCGCCCGGTCGCGATCGGTCCCGGCGCGAGCCCGAGCAGATTGTGCGCGAGGGTCAGCGTTGCAAAGGCCGAGCCGTGGAGCGCGGCGGGCGTGAGGTTGGCGACCATCGCGCCCGCCGGTCCGGTTGTCCCGGCGACGAGGAACATCGCGATGCCGAGGAGGGCGAGCTGCGCCGGTCCCGGCGGCAACAGCAGCGCGAGGCTGAGCGCGACCGCGCTGCCGAAGCCATAGCCCGAGGCGAGCAATATCTTGCGGTCGGGCCGCCCCTGCGCCGCGCGATCGCTCGCGATTCCGCAGAGGACCATGCCGCAGCCGCAGATCAGCAGAAAGATCGCCGCCATCCGCCCAGCCGCATCGACGGGCATCGCATAATAGCGGTTGAAATAGCTCGGCAGCCAGGCGGGCAGGGCGCCCGCGGCGAAAAGCTGGATGCCGCTCGCAAGATAGGCGAGCCGCACGCTGCGGTTCGCGAACAGCGCGCGTAGTGGCGTGCGCTTGCGGGCGTCCGGTGCCCGCGCGTCGGGACCGGCGATCGTGGCGATCCGCTTTTCCCGAACCACCAGCGGATAGGCGATCGCGAGCGCGAGGCCGCCGAGCCCGATCACGGCGAAGGCGGTGCGCCAGCCATGGCTCGCGGCAATCTCGCCGCCGATCGCGACGCCCAGAACCTGGCCGAACAATCCGCCCGCCATGAAGGCGGCCGAGAGCGTCGCGCGCAGCCGCTGCGGAAAGACGCTGATCACCACCGCGATGCCGACGCTGCCATAAGCGGCCTCGCCGACCCCGACCATGACGCGGCCGAGCAGCATTTGCGGATAGCTGGCGGCCATGGCGCAAAACAAGGTGGCGAAACTCCACAGCGCCGCCATGAACGCGAGGCTGCGCACGCGGCCCCAGCGGTCGGCGGCGAGCGAGAGTGGAAAGGTCAGGCAGCCGACCATCAGCGCGACGACGCCCGACAAGAGGCCGAGCTCGGCATCGCTCAAGGCCCATTCGGCCTTGAGCAGCGGGAAGACCGCATTCAGCACCTGCCGCGCCATATAGTCGGAGATGAGGAGCCCGAAGCTCAACGCAAAGACGATCCAGCCATAGAGGGTGGTATCGCGCGGACCGCCCTGCGCGATGTCGCCATTTGCCGTGGGTGCCATTACCGCCATAACCGCCTCCACCTGAATGTCGAGAAGCCGGCGGACGCGCTCATGTCAATCCCGCGCCGCGCCGGGCATCGTCAGTCCGCGCGCCTGCATTTCTTCGGCCAGCATGGGCGCGCCGAGCGCCACCGAATGGAGACCGAGCACCGCGACCGCTTCGAGCACGGCCATCACTTCCTCTGGCGTCGCGCCCTTGTCGAGCGCGGCGGCGATGTGGCGGCGGGTGCCCGGCGCATACATGTGGGTGCATGAAGCATCGACCGCGATCGCGAGAAATTCGTAGATCTTGGGATCGAGCACCCCGCGCCGCAGCGGCAGCGTGCCCGCGGCGAGAAAGGTTTCGAGCCATATGGGGTCGAGTGCCGCCATCTCGTCCCACGCGGCGTTCCACTGGCCGCCCGCGCGCATCGCGTCGCTGACCGGGGTCGTGCTCACAGCGCGGCGCTCCGGGCGTGATCGCCGAGCCGATCGAGCATATCGGTCAGTGCGGGCCATGGGCCATAGCCCGCCGCCGGATTGAGGTGCCCGACATCGCCCGCGTCGTGCAGCGCCGCGCCCCAGGCGTCCGCGAAACCCGCGACGCGGTCGAAGGCGGCGAGCGGATCGTTGCGGCTCGCGACGACCATCGCCGGGAAAGGCAGGGGCTTCTTCGGGATCGGAAACCAGCCGCCTGCCTTCAGTGCCTCGGGCTCCGGATAGCCGGCGGGTAGCGGGTTCTCGATGTCGGCGGGCGTGACGAGCAGCGCCGCGCGGACCGGCCGCGTCGGCGCGAGCGCCCAATGCATCGTGGTCAGGCAGCCGGCGCTGTGCGCGACGATTACCACTTCGCCGGGGATCGCGCGGAGCGCGGCGTCGAGCGCCGCCACTTGCCCGGCACGGGCGAGCCGATCGGCGGCGAGTGGCGCGACCGTCGCCGCGCCGGGGATCGCCCGCGCGGCATGGGTCTGCCAATGATCCTCGACATGATCCCTGAGGCCGGGAACGAAGAGGATGGTGGTGTCGCCGCCGAAAGTCATCGTCGTCTTGCTCCCGCCTCAGGCCGCGTAACGCAGCGGCAGCGCGCGCTGGCCGGGCTGGCGGTTTGGCGCCATGCCCAGCTTGGCGAGCGTTTCCTCGACCGAATTATATTGCACGCCGATCTTGTAGATTTCGCGGGCTTCCTTCGCGGTCGCGACCTCGCGGCCCAGTTCCCTGGCGACCCGGACGATCTGTTCGATCCCCTGGACCGAGGTCATCTTGTTGCCATGCTGATCGTAGAGCGTGTCCTCGATGCCGCAGCGGACATGCTGGCCGAGGCACATCGCCATGACGTTGACCGGCAGCACATGGCGCATCAGCGATTCGAGCGTCACCGTCGATCCGTCGGGGGCGCGGCGGATGAACTCCATGAAATTATTGGGGTTCGGCCCGTCGAAGCCGCCGCCGATGCCGACCCAGGTCAGGTTGAGCGGTCCCTTGTAGAGCCCGCGGCGCACCAGCCGCTCGACCGTTTCCATGTCGGGCATGCAGGTCAGCTGGAAATGCGGCTGGATGCCCGCCGCGGTCAGCCGCCGCAGATGCTCCTCGACCCATTGCGGGGTCGCGGGGACGACCATCTCGCGATAGGCGTGATAGAGCGCGGGCGCGGCGAGCGAGGTGTTACCATATTCTTCCTCGGTCATCAGATCCATGATGTTCATCTGGGTCGTGTTGACCGCGATCGTCACCTGATCGGGCGCGGGCTTGAGGTCGGCGAGCATGTGGCGGACCTCGTCCGACAGCCATTTCGCCTCGGCGCCTTCTTCCTCGCTTTCGGGCGAAAAGGAGATCGAGCCGCCGACCTGGATGATCATGTCGGGCACGCGCTCGCGCACCCCGGCGATCAGCTCGTTGAATTTCGAGAGATGCTTGGAGCCCGAGCCGTCCTCGTCGCGGCAATGGAGGTGGAGCACGGTCGCGCCGGCGTTGTAGCAGTCGACCGCTTTCTGGATCTGCTCCTCCATCGTGACGGGGATGTCCTCGGGGAAGTCGCTCGGGTGCCATTCCGGGCCATAGGGCGCGACGGTGATGACCAATTTGTCCTGCGTTTCGGGAAGCAGGCTGTCGTCAAGAAACTGCATCTCTTCTCTCCTTGTGCGATGATCAGAACGGGCGGTCGCCGACGATCCCCGCACGCTCCATGCGGCGGGTGGTCGGCGGGTAATCCATCACGGCGTAATGCTGGGTCGAGCGGTTATCCCAGATCGCGACGCTGTTCGGCTGCCAGCGCCAGCGCACCTGATATTCGGGGATCGCCGCGCGGCCGATCAGATAGGCGAGGAGCTGGCCCGCCCCCGGCGCATAATCCTGGCCGTAGCGGACATTTTCGGCGGTGTGGAAATTGGTGAAATGGGTGGTGAAGCCGTTGACGAACAGGATCTTTTCGCCGGTTTCGGGATGGGTGCGGACGACCGGATGCTCGGCGTCGGGAAAGCGCGCCTTCAGCGCGTGACGCTGCTCCTCGCCCATCCGCGCGCCGAAACTCGCCTCGATCGAATGGCGCGCCTTAAGCGGCGCGATGATCGCCTTCACATGCTCGGGCAGGTCGGCATAGGCCTTTGCCATATTCGCCCACATCGTGTCGCCGCCGACCGGCGGGCAGGCGATGCAGCGCAGCACCGCGCCGAGCGGCGGCGCGTCGCGCCAGGTCGCGTCGCAATGCCAGCTATTCTCATAATGGTCGGGCGGCGAACTTTCGTCCTTGTATATCTGGACCAGCCCCGGATGGTCGGGGTCGCTGCCGACCACCGGATGATCCTCGAGCGCGCCGAAGCGGCTGGCGAAGGCGACATGGTCGGCGCGGGCAATGTCCTGATCGCGCAGGAACAGCACCTTGTGCTCGATCAGCGCGGCGCGGATTTCGCCGAACAGATCGTCGCTCTGCGCTGCTTCGGCCAGGTCGATGCCGCTGATCTCGGCGCCGATATGACAGGTGAGCTTCTCGATCTTCATCGCCTCTCTCCCTCAGAGTATGAAGATGGATGATCCGATGGTTTGCCCGGCTTCGAGCTCGCGGTGCGCCGCGACACAGTCGTCGAGGGCATAGCGCTGGCCGATCTCGACCTTGACCCGCCCGGCGGCGAGATGGCCGAACCACAGCGCCGACAGTTCGGCGCGCTCGGCGGGATCGGCATAATAGTCGGCGAAGCCGGGGCGGGTGACGTAAACCGACCCCTGCATCAGCAACTGAAAGACGTCGATCGGCGGAAACGGCCCCGATGCGGTGCCGCAGGCCACGAGCACGCCGCGCCGCTTTAGCGATTTCAGCGACCCCTCGAACGTGTCCTGGCCGACGCTGTCGAACACCGTCGTCACGCCTTCGCCGCCGGTCAGTTCCTTCACCCGCGCCGCGACATCCTCGCGGCGATAGAAGATGATCTCGTCGCAGCCGAGCGAGCGCGCCTTTTCGGCCTTGGCCTCGCTCGACACGGTGCCGATGACACGCAGCCCCATCAGCTTCGCAAGCTGGACCGCGAGCAGACCGACCCCGCCCGCCGCAGCGTGGAGCAGGATGGTGTCGCCCGCCTTCATCGCCGGGTTGGTCCTGGTGAGCCAATAGGTCGCCGACAGGCCGCGCATCGTCGAAGCCGCGGCGTCCTCGATCGCGATGCCGTCGGGCAGCTTGAACAGCGGCGCGGCGGGCATGACGCGCGCCTCGCTATAGGCGCCGAGCGGGCTGCCGTTATAGGCGACGCGGTCGCCCGGTGCGAAGCCGGTCACGCCCTCTCCGACCGCTTCGACCGTCCCCGCGCCCTCGACCCCGATGCCGGCGGGGAGGGGGGCGGGATAATAGCCCGAACGGAAATAGGTATCGGCGAAGTTGCAGCCGACCGCGGCGTGGCGGACGCGGACCTCGCCCGGGCCGGGGTCGCCGACCGCGACCTCCTCGACACGCAATACTTCGGGTCCGCCGGTTTCGTGGAAGCGAACAGCTTTCGCCATGATCCTCTCCTCTTTTGTCGGGATTAGCCGGGAGTCCACTTGCACTTTTCACAATTCATGACAGTATTTTTGCAATCGACGCCAAGGCGCGGAAGGAAAGCAAGATGGCGGAACTCGTCCGCGTGGCCGCGCTGACCGGCTATTTCCCGATCATGCGATCGCTGGGCACCGACCCGCGTTCGCTGCTCCGCGAAAACGGCCTGTCGCCCGAACTGCTCGCGAATCCGGAACAGCTCATCTCGGCGCGCGCGGCGATCCGCCTGCTCGAACGCAGCGCGGAGGCGAGCGGCTGCCTCACGCTCGGCCTGCGAATGGCCGAGGAGCGCGCGGTCGCCAATCTGGGCGTGACCAGCCTGGTGATCGCGCATCAGCCGACGCTCGGGCATGTCCTTCACGCGCTCGCCGAATTTCGCAACCGGATCAATTCGACCCTCGTGCTGCAGATGGAGCGGTTCGGCGACGAGATCATCCTGCGCGAGGATTTCTCGCTGAGCACGCCCGAGGCGACGCGGCAGTCGTCGGACCTTGCGCTCGGGGTGCTGGCGCGGCTTTGCGCGAGCGTCCTGGGCGAGGCATGGGCGCCGCTGTCGGTCTGCTTCGCGCACGAGGCACCGCCCGCCGCCGACCTGCCGATCTTTCGCCGCCTGTTCCGGTGCCAGCCCGAATTCGACTGCGAATTCCATGGGCTGGTCATCGCCGCGAGCGATCTCGACCGTCCCAATCTGCGGGCCGATTCGGATCTCGCGCATCATGCGCGCGACCTGATCGAATCGATCATGACCCCCGCGCTGCGCACGACGGCGCAGGATGTCGAACAGGCGATCATGATATTTCTGCCGACCGGCCGTGCGACGATCCAGCATGTGGCGGCGTCGATGGGGCTGACGGTGCGGACGCTTCAGCGGATGCTGGTCGCCGACGGCACGGGGTTCAGCGACCTGCTCAACCGCGCGCGGATGCAATTGTCGGCGCAATATCTCGCCAATCCGCGGATGCGGATCACCGATGTCGCAGAGTTGCTCGGCTATGCGTCGATCGGCGCCTTCACGCGCTGGCATAGCCAGACCTTCGGCCAGTCGCCGCGCGAGTGGCAGGCGGCGCGCAAGGCCGCGCGGACGGACAGCGCCTGACGCCGCTTCAGTCGCGGGCGGGGGCCGGGATGTCCATCGTCCGCTTGATCTCGCCTGGGCGCAAGGTGCGCGCCAGATGGACGAACGAGCGGCGCGCGATCACTTCGAGCATCGGCATCTGCCTGCACCACGGCTTTTCATAGCCCGCGAACATCGTCAGCCCCTCCATCGACCCCGAAATGAACAGCGCCAATATCTCGCGCTCGTCGCCGGGCAGCGCCGGATTGATCTCTGCAATCAGCTCGTTGAGCGAAACGCGCGCGCGTTCGTAAAGCTCGTTCATCCGGTCGTGGACGAAGGGGGCGTGGTTCGCCATCGCCCATAGTTCGGGGAAGAAGCGCGTCGTCTTCTTGGTCGTTATGTCTTCGAGGATCAGCGTCACCAGATTCTCGAGCCGCGCCTCGGCGCTGGCCCCCGGCTCGTGGATGATCTCGTCGAACGATTCTTCATAACTGCTGATCACGGCATCGAGCAGTTCGCGGATCAGCTCGTCCTTCGAGCGGAAATAATAGTTGAGGTTGCCGACGTTCATTCCCGATTCGGCGGCGATCCGGCGCAGCGTCAGTGCCGCCGAGCCATGGTTCACCAGCAGCGACAGGGCCGAACGGAGAATATGCTCAAAGCCATCCTGGCCGCGGGCATAGCCCCCCGAACGCGGGGTGATTTTCAGGTCGGGAACAATGAAATTCGCCAAGATTCAGCAGCCTCCGCGGCCTAGGTAGCTCCCTCGGCGCACTTGGACAAGTGACCTAATTTTGGCGCTTGACTAAATTTGGGCGTCCGATCAATATCCACTCGAATCGGCCGCCAGAGCCATTGTTCAAACAGGAGAGGGAGTGCCGGGATGCCACGCATCGCGAGAGGAGCGATTTTTGCCGCATTGATGGTGTCGGCGAGCGCATCGGGCGCCGCGGACTATCCGCAGCCGCTGCCTGAAGAGCCGGTCCCGGCCGTCGCCGAACTTCCCGAACATTATCCGGACAGTTGGGTCTTCGTGCAGGACCTGCACTTCAACAGCCTGCCCGACGGCCGCGCGGCGATCGTCGACGTCGGCGCCGACAACAATAATCTGCGCGGACAGATTCCGGTCGCGCAATTCGGCGTGATGCTGCCCTCGACGACGCGCGGCGAAATCTATGTCGGCGAAACCTTCTATTCGCGGCTGACGCGCGGCGAGCGGACCGACGTCATCACCATCTGGGACACGAAGACGCTGACGCCCAAGGACGAGATCGTCCTGCCCGGCGGCAAGCGCGGGCTGTTCGTCACGCTGCGCAACAGCCTGCAACTCACCAACGACGAGAAATGGGCACTGGTGTTCAATTTCACGCCCGGCGCGTCGGTCACCGTCGTCGATCTCGACGGCCGCAAGATATTGTCGGACATCGAGCTTCCGGGCTGCTCGCTCGTCTATCCGACCGGGCCGCGCGGTTTCACCTCGCTCTGCGCCGACGGAACGATGACGAGCATCGCGCTCGACGCCGCCGGCAACGCCGGGCCGGCCGTGACCAGCGCCGTGTTCAACGACATCGACGACGATCCGCTGTTCATGACCCCCGCGATGGTGGGACGGACGGGCTGGTTCGTCAGCTTCAAGGGCCATGTGCGCGCGATCGATTTTTCGGGCGCTGCTGCGAAGGATCTCGGCAGCTTCGCGCTGCCCAAACAGGATGGCGGCGAACCCGAATGGCGGCCCGGCGGCTGGCAGGTGATCTCGGCCGACCGCGCCGGGCTGCTCTATATCCTCATGAACCCCAAGAGCGGCGAGGGAACGCACAAGGACGGCGGGACCGAGGCGTGGGTGGTCGATCCGAAAACGAAGACGCTGGTCCGCCGCATCGCGCTCAGGAACCACAGCGTGTCGATCGAGGCGACGCAGCAGGAAAGGCCGCTGCTCGTCGCCTCGCGCCCCGACGGATCGCTCGACGTCTATGACGCGGCGAGCGGCGCGTTCGTCCGCACGATCGTCAGCGTCGTGCACGATCCGATGACGATGACGGCGGCGCGCTGATGACCGCCGTGCTTCCCGTCCTCGCGCTGTTCCTCGCCATCGTCCTGACGACCGCGGCGGCGCACAAGCTCGTCGAGCGCGCGCGGCTGATGCGGGCGGCCGCAGGCCTGCTGCGCCTGTCGCCCGCGGTCGCGATGCCGGTGACGATGGCGGCGGCGGCGACCGAGTTCGCGGCGGCGCTCGCGCTGCTCTTTCCCGCTTCGCGGCCCGCGGGTGCGCTGCTCGCCGCGCTGCTGTGGGCCGGATATGGCGTCGCCCTGCTCGCGGCGCGGCGGCGCGGCGACGGTGAGCTCGATTGCGGCTGCGACTTCGGCGCGCGCAAGAGCGGCATCGGCCGCTTCGCCATCGTTCGCGCCCTGGCGCTCGCCGCCGCCGCGCTGCTGCTTTGCCTCTCTCCCGCCGGGGGCGGCGGCATCGACATTCCGTCGATCTTCGCCGCCCTCGCCTTTGTCGCGCTGCTCTTTGCCGCCGGCGAACTCGCCAGCCTTCCCGCACCCCGCAGGAGTGTCACTCGATGACCGGATTTTTCCTTGCTTCGCAAATATTGCTCTGGATCGCCATCGCCGTCCTCGGCGTCCTCGTCGCGGCGCTCGCGCGGCAGGTCGGCGTCCTGCACGAACGGATCGCGCCCGCCGGTGCGCTGACGCTGCACCAGAAGGTCAATGTCGGCGACATGGCGCCCGCGATGACGCTGGACACGCTGAACGGCGGACAGGTCGCGATCGGCGGCAAGCGCCACCGCCGCGGCCAGCTTCTCTTCTTCCTCTCGCCCGACTGCCCCGTCTGCAAGACGTTGCTCCCCATCGTCCGCTCGGCGAGCGGCGCCGAGCACGACTGGCTCGATGTCGTGCTGGCGAGCGACGGCGATCCCGCCGCGCACCGCCGGCTGGCGATCGCCGAGGGGCTCACCGGCTTCGACTATGTGCTGTCGGAGGAACTGGGCCGGTCGCTCGGCGTCTCGAAGCTCCCCTATGCGGTGCTGATCGACGAGGAGGGCCGCATCGCCTCGCTCGGCCTCGTCAACAATCGCGAGCATCTGGAAAGCCTGTTCGAGGCCAAGGAACGCCGCGTCGCCTCGATTCAGGATTATCTCGCGCGCGGTTGAGCCGGGCGAAACGACAGGAAGGGGACGAATATGTCGGGTCTCGACAAATTTTCGGAGAAGGTGACGCGCAACGTCGCGCGCGCGACCTCGCGGCGCAGCCTGCTGACGCTGATCGGCGGCGCGCTGACCGGCGCGGCGGTCATCCCGGTGCTGCCGGTGTCGCGCGCGCAGGCGCAGACCCACGGCGGCGGCGGCGATCCGGTCGCGCCGCAATCGAGCGGCAATCCGCAGGACCCCGGCGACCAGACGAAATGCGACTATTGGCGCTATTGCGCGATCGACGGCTTTTTGTGCAGCTGCTGCGGTGGCTCGCCGAGTTCGTGTCCGCCGGGGACCGAGATGTCGCCGATCACCTGGATCGGCACCTGCCAGAACCCCGCCGACAACCGTGCCTATATCATCAGCTATAACGACTGCTGCGGCAAATCCTCGTGCGGGCGCTGCCTGTGCAACCGCAACGAAAACGACCGGCCGATGGTCCGCCCGCAGGCGAACAACGACATCAACTGGTGCCTCGGCACCTCAAGCTCGGTCTATAATTGCTCGACCGCCGTGATCCTCGGCGTCGCGCTGGAGCAGCAGTAATGCGGCGGCTGGCGACCCTCCTTGCCCTGGCCGCGCTGGCAGCGGCGGGACCGGCGACCGCGCAGGACGGCGCGACGATCTACAAGCGTTGCGCGGCCTGCCATCTGGCCGACGGATCGGGCGTGCCCGGCGCCTTTCCGCCGCTGAAGGCCGATGTCCGCGCGCTCGCGGCGACGGCCGCCGGACGCCGCTATCTCGCGCTCGTCGTGATCCGCGGCGTGTCGGGGCCGATCACCGTCGCCGGAAAAGTCTATCGCGGGACGATGCCGGCGCAGGCCGGACTCAATGACGCGCAAATCGCCTCGGTCCTGAACCATGTGGTCCGCGGTTCGTCGGCGAAAGCGTTCACGGCAAAGGAAATCGCGGGCTACCGCGCGGGGGGCGCCTCGCTCGCTCCCTCCGCCGTGGCGCGTCTGCAGCCGGGCACCGCCGGCAAATGAAATGGCTGGCCGTTCCCGCGCTGATGCTGGCGACCGGGGCGGCCGTGGCGACACCCGGCCCGGCCGGTCCGGACGCGATGCCCGGCGTCGCCAACCCGGTGCGCGCGCGGCAGCACTGGATATTGCAATGCCAGGGATGCCACCGCGCCGATGCCACCGGAACGCCGCAGACCGCCCCGACGATGGCGGGCTTCGTCGCGCGTTTCCTGCAGGTGCCGGGCGGGCGCGAATATCTGGCGCGGGTACCGGGCGTCGCGACGGCGGCGCTGTCCGATGCCGATCTGGCGGAGGTGGTGAACTGGTCGCTGGCGCGGTTCGACCCGGCGCATCTGCCCGCCGATTTCAAACCCTACACGGCCGCCGAAATCGGCGGGCTGCGGAGCAAACCGCTGCGGGCCGAGGCGAGCGCGATGCGCGCGCGGCTGGTGGCGGAGTTTGACGAGACGGACGTGACGACACCGAAATGACGACAGGAAAATAGCGATAAAAACAGGGAGGATGTTCGATGATCAAGGTGAATGAAGGCGGGGCAGTGCGCCCCATGCTGCTGCTGCTGCTGACCGGAGCGTCGGTTCCGGTGCTGGCTCAGGAAGCCCCCGCTCCAGCCGCTTCAACGCCCGCTCCGGCCGAGACGGCCGCCGACGACGGGACCGACATCGTCGTCACCGCGCAGAAGCGATCCGAACGGCTTCAGGACGTCCCGATCGCGGTCAGCGCGCTCGGCGGCGATGCACTCGACAAGCAGCGGGTGACGCAGGCCGACGAACTCGCGGGCAAGATCGTCAACCTTCAGCTTACCTCGACGGTCGGCGACAACACCCCGATCTTCGCGCTGCGCGGCGTGTCGATGTCGGATTACAGCCTCAACCAGGCGAGCCCGGTCGCGACCTATTATGACGAGGTCTACAAGGGCAATTTCGCCTTCCTCGGCGTCGCGATGTACGACCTTGAACGCGTCGAGGTGCTGCGCGGGCCGCAAGGCACGCTCTATGGCAAGAACACCACCGGCGGCGCGGTCAACCTGATCAGCCGGACGCCCGTGCTCGGCGAGACCGAAGGCTATCTGAACCTCGGCTACGGCAATTACGACCGCTATGAAGCGAACGGCGCGCTCGGCGTGCCGCTCGGCGAAACGCTGGCGGCACGCGTCGCCTTCACCTTCGCGCGCGCCGATGGCTGGTTCAAGAACCAGCTTCCCGGTCAGCCCGACCTTGCCAGCGTGCGCGAATATGGCGTGCGTGGCAGCCTGCTGTTCGAGCCGAGCGACAGCGCGCGCTTCGTGCTCCGCGCCTCGACCAGCTATCAGAATCCGCGCAATTACGGCATCTATGCCCAGCCCGAAGCGGCGAACCGGCCGGGACTCGGGCGGCGCCAGATCGAGGCAAACGTCACCGACCGCCGCCGCGCGCGCACCTGGTCGGTATCGCTGACCGGCACCGTCGATCTCAGCGACGCGCTCGCGATCACCAGCGTCACCTCGTGGGACAAGGGCCGGCTCAATTTCTATGAGGACACCGACGGAACCGCGACCGAACTGCTCGAAATCCCCTATACCGACCGCGCGACGCAATTCGCGCAGGACCTGCGGCTGACGAGCGATTTCGACGGCCCGTTCAACTTCATCCTCGGCGCCTATTTCAATCGCGAGAAGGTCTATAACGAAACGACCTTCGAGATCGGCAAGGACATCGACGTCGACGGCAACGGCGTGATCGACGTCGACGACTGCGCGGCCGGGCTTCCGCTCGCCTGCCTGTTCCGCAACAGCTTCGATCAGGTCAAGAAGAGCTATGCCCTCTATACCGACATGAGCTTCGAGGTCACCGACCAGCTCACGCTGCGCGGCGGCCTCCGCTTCACCTACGACAAGGGCGTGCAGAGCAATTTCGAATCGAACGCCCTTGGCGTCGACGGCGTGCTCGTCGCCAATCTGATCCCGCCGTCGCGGCTCGATTACAGCACCGAAAATCTGTCGGGCAAGATCGGCGCCGATTACAAGATCAACCCCGACGTGATGGTCTATGGCAATTACAGCCGCGGCTATCGCGCGCCGAGCTTCAACGCGCAGGCTTTCTTCGATCCGTCAGAGCTGTCGGTGGCAAAGGCCGAAAAGATCGATGCGTTCGAGCTGGGGCTGAAGAGCCAGTTCGCCGACCGCCGCGTCACGCTCAACATGGCGATGTTCCATTACACCTACAGCAACCAGCAGTTCATCAACGTCGATCCCGGAACCGCGGCGCAGACCCTGCTCAACATCCCGCGTTCGCGTATCCAGGGCGGCGAGGCCGAACTGACCGTCCGCGCGGGCGACATGGTGACGCTGCGCGGCGGCCTCGGCCTGCTCAGCACGAAGATCAAGCGCGGCACGGTGAGCGGCGTCGACGTCAGCGGCAACCGGCTGTCGAACGCGCCGAAGCTGACCTTCACCGGCGGCTTCGACGCGACGGTGATCGACGGCGGCAGCGGCAAGGTCAGCCTGCACGGCGACCTCAACTATTCGTCGAACCAATATTTCGAGGTGCTCAACGTGCCCCGGCTGCGGCAGAAATCCTATGCCCTCTTGTCGGGGCACATCGACTGGGAATCGGCCGACGGGCGCTGGACGGCATCGGTCTGGGGCAAGAATCTCGCCAATAAATTCTACTTCACCTCGCGCGTCGACCTGCTCGCGGGCTTCGGTTTCGACTATAACCATGTCGGGACTCCGCGAACCTATGGCGTGACCGTGGGCGCGAAATTCTGATCGGAGAGAGGCATGTCTGACTATAAGATGCTGATCGGCGGCCGGCTGGTCGACGGCGACCAAGAAATGGACGTCATCAACCCCGCGACCGAGGAGGTGTTCGCGACCGTCGCGCGCGCCTCCGAGCGGCAGGCGGACGAGGCGATCGAGGCGGCGGCGGCGGCCTTTCCCGCCTGGGCCGAGGTGCCGCTGGCCGAGCGGCAGGCGAAGGTCGCCGAACTGGCCGACGCGATCGCCGCCAACGCCGACAGATTCGCCCGCGCGCTGACCCAGGAACAGGGCAAGCCGCTCGCCGAGGCGCAGGGGGAACTCGCCTGGACCGACGGCTATCTGCGCCATTATGCGACGCTCGAGATCGCCGAACGGACGATCCAGGACGATGCGAGCGGGCTGATCCAGATCCGCCGCAAGCCGCTGGGCGTCGTCGCGGGGATCATCGCCTGGAACTTCCCGCTGCTCGTCGCCTGCTGGAAGATCGGCCCGGCGGTGATCGCGGGCAACACGATCGTGCTCAAGCCCGCACCGACGACGCCGGTGACCGCGCTGATGCTGGGCGAACTGTGCCAGAAGATCTTCCCGCCGGGGGTGGTCAACATCATCGTCGATGCCAATGACCTCGGCGGATACCTGACCGCCGATCCGCGCATCGCCAAGGTCGGCTTCACCGGATCGACCGCGACGGGGAAGAAGATCATGGCGAGCGCCGCCGACGGGCTCAAGCGGCTGACCCTCGAACTCGGCGGCAACGACCCCGGCATCGTGCTCGACGACGTCGACGTCCGCGCCACCGCGCAGGGCATCTTCAACGCCGCCTTCCTCAATTGCGGGCAGGTCTGCCTCGCGATCAAGCGCGCCTATGTCCACGACAGCATTTACGACGCGATGTGCGAGGAACTGGCGCGGCTGGCCGAGGCGGCGGTGGTCGACGACGGACTGGCGCAGGGCGCGCAGATCGGGCCGATCCAGAACAAGGCGCAATATGAGAAGGTGAAGGCCTTCCTCGACCGCGCCCGCGCCGACGGCACCATCGTCGCGGGCGGCGAGGTGATCGACCGCGCCGGCTATTTCCTGCGCCCGACGATCGTCCGCGACGTCACCGACGGCGACCAGATCGTCGACGAGGAACAATTCGGCCCGATCCTGCCGGTGATCCGCTTTTCGGACGTCGACGATGTCGTCGCGCGCGCCAATGCGTCGCCCTATGGCCTCGGTGCGTCGGTGTGGTCGCGCGACGTCGATCGCGCGCTGGCGGTCGCGGAGCGGATCGAAAGCGGATCGGTGTGGGTGAACCAGCATGTCGCCATCGGCCCGCATATTCCGATGGCGGGGGTCAAATCCTCCGGCCTGGGGGTCGAGCAGGCGGAGGAAGGGCTTGCCGAATATACGCAATTGTCGGTGATCAACGTGGCGCGCGGCGGATGAACGAAGCTTTCGACTGGAATCCGCCGCCGCGCTATAATTTCGCGCGCGACGCGATCGGCCGGCTGGCGAGCGAAAGGCCCGGCGATCGCGCGATGCTGTGGACCGACGGCGCGGGCACCGTCGTCGATCGCAGCTTCGCCGAACTGTCGGACCATGCGGCGCGCGCCGCCGCGGTGCTCAGCGCCGCGGGCGTCGGGCGCGGCGACACGGTGCTGATCCTGATGTCGCGCGAGATCGAATGGTGGGAACTGATGCTCGCCTGCCTGCGGCTCGGCGCGATTGCCTCGCCCGGCACCGTCCAACTCACGCCCAAGGACATCGCCTATCGCTGCGAAGCCGCAGAGGCGCGCTGCATCGTCGCCGGGGTCGATGTCGCGCCGCGCGTCGACGAAACCCCCGTCGATGCCGCGATCCCGCTGATCCACATCGGCGGCGCTCGCGCTGGATGGATCGATTACAGCGCGGTCAAGGCGGCCGCCGAACCGCTGGCCGAGATCGCCGACACCGCGTTCGACGATCCCGCGCTCTGCTATTTCACCAGCGGCACCACTGGCCAGCCCAAGATGACGATCCACGGCGCGGGCTATCCGCTGGCGCACGAGATCACCGGCCGCTTCTGGCTCGACCTCGGTCCCGGCGACCTGCACTGGAATATGTCGGACACCGGCTGGGCGAAGGCGGCGTGGAGCAGCCTGTTCGCGCCGTGGCTGATGGGCGCGGCGATCTTCGTCCACCATGCGCCGGGCTTCGACCCCGTCGCCGCGATGGACCTGCTCGAGGCGCATCCGGTGACGACATTGTGCGCGCCGCCGACCGCCTATCGCATGTTCGTGCGCGCCGATCTGGACGGACGGTCCTTCCCGCATCTTCGCCATTGCGTCAGCGCGGGCGAGCCGCTGAACCCGGAGGTCATCGACCTGTGGAAGAAGGCGACCGGGCTCGATATCCATGACGGCTACGGCCAGACCGAAACCGTGCTGCTCTGCTGCAACCGTGCCGGCGCGGCGCGGCAGGGCGCGATGGGGCGCCCGACGCCGGGGATCGATCTGGCGGTGATCGGCCATGACGGCGACATTCTGCGGCCGGGCGAGGAGGGCGACATCGCGCTGCGCGTCGGGGAAAGACGGCCGCCGGGCCTGTTCCTCGGCTATCGCGGCGACGCGGACCGCACCGCGAGCGTGTTCCGGGACGGCTGGTATCTGACCGGCGACCGCGCGACGGTCGATGCCGACGGCTATTTCTGGTTCGTCGGCCGCGCCGACGACGTCATCCTCTCCTCGGGCTATCGCATCGGGCCGTTCGAGGTCGAGAGCGTGTTGTTCGAGCATGAAGCGGTCGCTGAAAGCGCCGTCGTCGCCAGCCCCGACCCGACGCGCGGCGAGGTGGTAAAGGCCTTCGTCGTCCTCGCCGCGGGCCACCACCCGTCCGACGCGCTCGTCACGGCGTTGCAGGATCATGTGAAGCGGACGACGGCGCCCTATAAATATCCGCGCCGCATCGAATTCGTGGACAGCCTGCCCAAGACGGTGAGCGGCAAGATCAGGCGCAAGGAATTGCGCGATGCCGAGTTCGGGAAAGCGGACGCATGACCGCCAGCTTCGTTCGCGGCGACGACAGCCCGCCGCTCCTCGATGGGACGATCGGCGATTGCTTCGACCGGGCCGTGCTTCGCGATCCCGAGGGCGAGGCGCTGGTCGTCCGGCATCAAGGCGTGCGCTGGACGTGGCGTGCGCTCAAGGCACGAGTCGATGCGGTCGCGGCGGGGCTGCTCGAACGCAGGCTGAAGCCGGGCGATCGCGTCGGCATCTGGGCGCCCAATTGCGCCGAATGGGCGATCGTCCAGTTTGCGACCGCGAAGGCGGGGCTGATCCTCGTCAACATCAACCCCGCCTATCGCGTCGCCGAACTCGACTATGCGCTGAACAAGGTCGGCTGCGCCGCGCTGATCTTTGCGCCGTCGCACAAGAGCAGCGATTATGTCGCGATGCTCGGCGAACTGGCGCCCGAACTGGCGACCGCAGCGCCCGGCCAACTGCGGGCCGCGCGCCTTCCCGACCTGCGGCTCGTCGTCGTGCTCGGCGACGCGCCCCACGCCGGTTGCCTGCCGTTCGCGGAGCTCGCCAGCGACGCCACCGGCGCGCTCGCGGATATCGCGATCGATCCCGACGGCCCGGTCAATATCCAGTTTACCAGCGGCACCACCGGCTTTCCGAAGGGCGCGACGCTGTCGCACCGCAATATCCTCAACAACGGGGCCTTCGTCGGCGCGCGGATCGGGCTGACCGCCGCCGACCGGCTGTGCATCCCGGTGCCGCTCTATCATTGTTTCGGCATGGTGATGGGCAACCTCGCCTGCGTCGTCCACGGCGCGACGATCGTCTATCCGGCCGAGGCCTTCGATCCGCAGGCAGTTCTCGAAACCGTCGAGGCCGAGCGCTGCACCGCGCTCTACGGCGTGCCGACGATGTTCATCGCGGCGCTGAACCATCCCGATTTCGACCGGTTCGACCTGTCGTCGCTGCGCACCGGGATCATGGCGGGATCGCCGTGCCCGATGGCGGTGATGCGCGAGGTGATCGACCGGATGCATATGGCAGAGGTCACCATCGCCTATGGCATGACCGAAACCAGCCCGGTCAGTTTCCAGAGCGATCCGGGCGATCCGCTCGACCTTCGCGTATCGACGGTCGGGCGCGTCCAGCCGCACCTCGAGGTCAAGCTGATCGACCTTGCGGGCGAGGTCGTGCCGCGCGGACAGACGGGCGAGCTTTGCACGCGCGGCTATTCGGTGATGCTCGGCTATTGGGACGACGCCGAGCGAACCGCCGAGGCGATCGACGCCGAGGGCTGGATGCACACCGGCGACCTCGCGACCATCGACGAGGCGGGCTATTGCCGGATCGTCGGGCGCATCAAGGACATGGTGATCCGCGGCGGCGAAAATATCTATCCGCGCGAGGTCGAGGAATATCTTCTCACCCATCCCGACATCCTCGACGTTCAGGGCGTCGGCATTCCCGACCGGAAATATGGCGAGGAATTGTGCGTCTGGATCCTGCTGCGCGAAGGCGCGGCGATGACCGAGGATGCCGTGCGCGCCTATTGCCGGGGCCGCATCGCGCATTTCAAGATTCCGCGCCACATCCTCTTCGTCGACGGCTTTCCGATGACGGTGACCGGAAAGGTGCAGAAATTCGCGATGCGCGAGCGCACGCTGGAACTGCTGAAGGGATAGCAACGCCCGCGCGCCCCGAGGTGCGAGACGATCGCGGGAGTCAGGGGCCGGGGAGGGGGCGTTCGCCCGGAGCCCGAAAAGGAGGCATCCGTCCGGCGGCGCGCTGGCGCAGGATCTGATGCTTGAGCGCCGCGGCGATATGCAGCACGAGAAGCGCCAGCGTCACGAACACCAGCAGTTCGTGGATGCCGCCGATCGCTTCGCCGGCATCGTCCGATACGCCGGGGATCAGCGGCAGGGGAATGCCGCCGAGCAAAGCGGTGCTGGTCTTGCCCTCGGCGCTCGCGCCCCCCGACACCGCCATCAGCCCGGTCAGCGGAAGCAGAATGAGCAGGACATAGAAAGCCCGATGCGTCCAGACGCTCGCGATGCGTTCCCAGCGCGGCAATTCGGTCGGGAAAGGCGGCGGCGGATGGGCAAGGCGCCAGCCGAGCCGCACGAGCGCGAGGACCAGGATCGTCGCGCCGATCGTCTTGTGGACGGTGAAAAGGTCGCCGCGCGCCGCGCCGCGTTCCATGCTGGCAAAGGTGAAACCGACGATGACCTGCGCGACCACGATCAGCGCCGTCAGCCAATGCAACAGCACCGCGCCATCGTTATAGCGCAGCAGCCGCTCCTGCGGCGTGGCTTCGGGGACGGTCGCCATGCCCTATCAACGCGCCGGACGCATTTGGGATGCATGACCTTCTGCGGCGGGCCTGTCATGCGTTGCCGCCGCCGCTCCGCCGAACCTGCGCGCCGACGGAGCCGGTGCGCTTCGCCGTAGCGTAAACTGTTGCTTTTAAGTCACGAATGCCCGCAAAATAGGCCTGTTCCGGTCCTGTGCGTTGACGCGGCGCGGCGGAGCCTTACAGCCACGGTCACCGCCGGAGCATCTCCCCCTCCACAGGCCCCGATGGGCCGCGCTCCGGTGGTCTGGAGAGAGACACCATGACTTTGCGCAACATTCTGTTGGGCGCCACCATGCTGTGCGCCGCCACCCCCGCTTTCGCCTTTGCTCAGGAAGCCCCTGCCGACGATGCGGCCGCGACGTCGGACGTCACCGACTATGGCAACGACATCATCGTCACCGCGTCGAAGCGGTCGCAGACGTTGCAGGACACGCCGATCGCGGTTTCGGTGACCTCGGCCGCCGACATCCAGAACGCGCAGATCCGCGACCTTATCGACCTGCAGTCGGCGGTGCCGAGCCTGCGCGTTTCGCAGCTTCAGTCGAGCGCGAACACCAATTTCATCATCCGCGGTTTCGGCAACGGCGCGAACAACCCCGGCATCGAACCGTCGGTCGGCGTCTTCATCGACGGCGTCTATCGCTCGCGCTCGGCCGCCCAGATCGGCGACCTGCCCAATGTCGAGCGTATCGAGGTGCTGCGCGGTCCGCAGTCGACCCTGTTCGGCAAGAATGCCTCGGCGGGCGTCATCAGCATCGTCACGCAAAAGCCGCAATATACATTCGGCGGCTCGGTCGAGGCGAGCTATGGCAATTATGACGCCATCGTCCTCAAGGGCGACATCACCGGCCCGATCAGCGACACCATCGCCTTCTCGCTCGGCGCCAATTTCAACCGCCGCGACGGTTATGCGAAGGACCTGAACCTCGACACCGACGTCAACGACCGCAACCGCTGGGGCGTGCGCGGCCAGTTGCTGTTCGAACCGACCGACGCGCTGTCGATCCGCCTGATCGGCGACTATGACAAGATCGACGAGAATTGCTGCATCGCCGGCAACGTCATCGCCGGTCCGACCGTGCCGATCACCGACTTCCTTGCGGGCGGCACCAGCGTCGATGCGGAAAATCCCTTCTCCTACCGCGTCTACAATAATTTCCTGTCGTCGAACGTGATCAAGAATTACGGCGGCTCGGGCCAGATCGACTATGATCTCGGCAATATGGCGCTGACCTCGATCACCGCCTATCGCCAGGTTCGCGCCGACACCAACCAGGATTCGGACTTCACCAGCGCCGACCTGATCGGGCAGAAGTCGGACGATACCGCGATCAACACCTTCACCCAGGAACTGCGTCTGGCGTCGGATTTCGACGGCCCGATCAATTTCCTCGTCGGCGGCTATTATTTCAACGAGAAGATCAAGCAGCACAGCCAGATCTATTTCGGCGACGACTTCCGCGCCTATGGCAATGCGTTGATTCAGGCGGCGAGCGGCGGTGCGTTGAGCGTTCCAGTGCTCGAAGCCGCGCTCGGTGCACCGAGCGGCTCCTTCTTCCATGCGGGTGACGGCATGGACGAATATTATCGCATGAAGAACACCGCCTGGTCGATCTTCGGTACGCTCGATTTCGAGATCACCGATCGCCTGACGCTGACCCTTGGCGGCAACTACACCAAGGACAAGAAGCGTTTCTCGACCGACGTGACGAGCACCGACGTCTTCTCGGGTATCGACCTCGATGCCCCGGCCTATGCGCCGTTCCGCAACCAGTTGATACTCGGCGGCGCGCTGCAGCAGGCGGGTGTCAATCCGAACGATCCGGCGGCCGTTCTGGCATTTGCGACCAACCCGGCAACCGCGGCGACCTTCGCGCAGTTCCAGGCCATCGCGAACGCCAACCAGAACAACCCGGCGGCGAACCCGCTCAATCCGCTGAAGGCATTCCAGTTCCTGCCGCCCTTCCTCGACGTTCCGAACAGCGTCGAGCCGGGCCGGACCAACGACGGCGACTTCAGCTACAGCGCGCGCCTCGCCTATAAGGTGACCGATACGCTCAACGTCTATGCGACCTATGCGACCGGCTTCAAGGCGAGCTCGGTCAACCTGTCGCGCGACAGCCGTCCGCTCGCCAGCGATTTGCCGGCGATCATTTCGGGTGGTCTCGGCACGCCGAACCTCGTGTCGGGCACACGCTTTGCGGCGCCGGAAGAATCGTCGGTCTATGAGGCCGGGCTGAAGGCACAGTGGTCGGTCGCCTCGCTGAACCTTGCGGTGTTCAAGCAGTCGATCAAGGGCTTCCAGTCGAACGTCTTCACCGGCACCGGCTTCGCGCTCGCCAATGCGGGCAAGCAGTCGACCTGGGGCCTCGAGTTCGACGGGTCGGTGCGGCCGGTGCGGGGCCTGAACCTGAACCTGGCGGTCACCTGGCTCGACCCCAAATACGACAGTTTCGTCGCGTCGGCGTTCGGCGACCTGTCGGGCCTGAAGCCCGCGGGCATCCCCGACCTGTCGGTGTCGATGGGCGGCACCTACACCCACGAATTCGCGGGCGGGACGAAGGCGATCGCGCACATCGACTATCAGTATGAAAGCCCGACCCAGATCGTCGACGGCCTGCTCGGCCTTCCGGCGACGGTCGCGCAGAATCTGAAGCGCGAGGTGAACCAGCTCAACGCGTCGTTCACCGTTGCGCTGACCAACGGGTTCGAGCTTGGCGTGTGGGGCCGCAACCTCACCAACGCGCAATATCTGACGACGGTGTTCAACGCCGTCGCCCAGTCGGGCAGCGTGTCGGGCTACCCCAGCCAGCCGCGCACCTATGGCGTGACCGGCCGCTTCAAATTCTGACGAGCGGCCGCGGGGCGGTTCGCCGTCCCGCCCGTTCCCAGCGGACAAGAAAAAGCCCCGGCCTCTCGATGGAGAGGCCGGGGCCTTTCTTTGGGCGCTTCGGCGTTGCCGCCGCCCGGATTTAGAACTTCATCCCGGCCGCGATGCCATAGCGGCGCGGTTCGAGCGTGAAGATATTGGTGTAGTTACCCGACGACTGGTCGGTGATGTAGAGGCCGGTGACGCTGCTCGAATTGAACAGGTTCTGGATGAAGCCCTTCACATACCATTTGTCGTCGGCGCCGTTGAGCTGCAACTGGGCATTCACCTGGGCATAGCCCTTGATCCGGTTGACGTTGCCGTTGAAGATGCTGCCATAGCTCTCCCCGGTATAGGCAAGGTCGAAGCGCGGGACGAGCGTCATGTCGCCCATATGCGCCGTATACTGGACGCCGGCGCTGAACTTGTAGTTCGGTGCCTGCGGCAGCTGGTTGCCCTTGATGTTGACGGGAATGCCGGCGGAGTAATAATCGACCCCGCCGAGCGCGGTGGGATCGACCGACAGACCCGCCACCGGAGCGGGCAGGTTGGCGAAGGCGCCCGCCGCGGCCGCTTCCATGACGGCGCAGATGCTGTAGGCGCCGGTCGAGGCGATGCCGCCGTCGGCCGGGAAGGCCGTGGTGCCCTGCAGACCTGCGCCAGCGGCGACGCCGGGAACGACCCCGACGTTGATCAGGGTCTGGACGCCGTTCACGAACTGATTGATCCCCGCGACATTCCCCGTCTTCGAACCGACGGCGCAGTTGGCGGCGTTCGTGATGTCCTTGAGGATGACGGCATCTTCGCGACCCCCGCCGAAATCGCGCGGGTTGCTGGTGAACTTGTCCTCGGTCACCTTGGTGTGCAGATAGCTGAAGCCGAGGTTGATCACCCAGTCCGGATCGGGCCGGACCATGCCTTCGACCTCGAAGCCATAGATATCGGCGCTGACGTTGTCGTTCACCGCGGTACGGGCGACGATCTTGCTGAGCTGAAGATCCTTATACTTGTAGTAGAAGGCCGTCAGGTTCAGTTGGAGTGCGCCATTGCCGAAGGTGTTCTTCGATCCGATTTCGAACGCATCGACC
The DNA here is from genome assembly GCF_025869345.1 of Sphingopyxis sp. GTDB lineage: Bacteria > Pseudomonadota > Alphaproteobacteria > Sphingomonadales > Sphingomonadaceae > Sphingopyxis. The sequence goes on along the minus strand of NZ_JAOZVW010000146.1, from coordinate 61,198 downwards.
TGTTCGGGCTTGAACGATTCGGGCACCGCGAAGATCGGCTGCAGCGGCGGGTTGATGCCGCCCGATTTATAGCCCCGCGAATAGGAGGCATAGAGCAGATTGTCGTCGGTCAGCTTGAAGTCGAGCACCGCGCGGCCGGTCAGCTTGTTGAACTTCACGCTGCGCGCCTGGATGATCTGGTTTCCGGGCGTGCCGGGATCGGCGTCGAAGGTCGCTACAAAAGGTGAGTCGAACGCCGAGCCGGTCTGGCCGAAGGGCACGAGGAAGCTCGCCAGCGTCGAACGCGCGGTCACGCTCTTCTTGTCGTTGTTGTAGCGCAGGCCTGCCGTCAGTTTCAGCCGGTCATTGAATTCGAAATAGGCTTCGCCGAAAATCCCGTAGGATTTGATCTTCAGATCGTCGGTGTTGTTGCGAAAGAAGGGTGTGCCCAAAAACGCCGGCGGCAGATTATTGGAAGGATCCGCGTCGGCCAGGCTTCCCAGGCCGGTGAACGCTCCAAGCACGCCCGCCAGATAGTCGATCGGGAAGGCGTTCACATAATAGCTGTTCTCGGTCAGGTGATAGTCGGCATAAATGCCGCCTACCAAGAAGTTGAACGGCCCGTCGAAGTCGCTCGTCAGGATGCTTTCGACCGACCAGCTGCTGTTATACTGATTCGATCGGTCGAACTGCAACGACTGGTCGCTGCAAATCTTGTTGCCGCCGAAGGAGCCGAGGCCGGTTTCTTCCGCCAGCGAGGTGCAGAGCTGACCCGTGGGGCCATTGGGCATGATAGCAGCCGCCACGGGGCCGAGGTAAGCCTGCAGACCTGGGCCATAAAGGCCATCGGCCGCGTTCTGCAGATTTTGGAGACCCGTCGCATAGAGCGAGCGGTCGCCGACATTGCTGTTATAGTCCTGCGATGCGTCGAGCTTCACCTTCTGATACTGGCCGGACACCTGCAGCGACACCGGGCCGAAATTATGGTCGATCCGTCCCTGCAGCGTCAGTTCGCTGGTGAAATAGCTCGGCGTATAGGCGGTGTTGACGGTCCGTGGATCATTGGGGATCGTCGTATTGGCATAGACATCGGGGCCGTAGAGGCTGCCCAGCGAGAAATCGAGGAGGCCCGTGGGGTTGGACGCGGTCACCGTCCCATTGGGAATGCCGCGGATCGCCAGGAATTCCTTCGACGTCAGCGCCGCCGTGAAGGTCGCGTTGCCGTTGAACGGCGAATTGTCGAGACGATTGTTCAGACAGCCGAGGATACCGGTCGGGTCGCGCTGGCAAAGCTGTTTCTGGATGCGGGTGCGCTGGTCCCGCTCGTGGAAATAGGAACCGAGCAGGTCGATCGTCGTGTCGGGCGTCGGCTCCCAGCGGAACGAGCCGCGCACCGAATAAAGGTCGCGATCGTCGATGCGGGTATTGAGGAAGGTGTTCTTCGTATAGCCGTCGCGGTTCAGATAGATGCCCGCGATGCGGAAGGCCGCGGTGTCGCCAAGGGGGATGTTGATCATCGCCTTGCCCTTGAGCGAATCATAATTGCCATATTCGCCTTCGACCGCGGCTTCGAACTGACCCAGCTTCGGCTTCGCGGTGATGACGTTGACCACGCCCGAGGTCGCGTTGCGGCCGAACAGCGTGCCCTGCGGGCCGCGCAGCACTTCGACGCGTTCGAGGTCGAAGAATTCGGTTTCGAACAGGCGGGTCGAGAACAGCGGATCGCCGTTCAGATGGATCGCGGTTGCGCTGTCGCAGGTCGTGCCGACGCAAAGGTCGCCGATGCCGCGGATGGTGAAGCTGGCGCCGGTGAAGTTGGTCTTGGTGAAGGTGACGTTCGGCAGAGTCAGCTGCAGGTCGGACGGGGTCTTGATCTGCTGCGCCTCGAGCGCTTCGCTCGAGAAGGCGCTGACCGCGATCGGCACGTCCTGCAGACGTTCGGATTGGCGCTGCGCGGTGACGACGATCTCGCCGCCGAAGGCGTCGGTGGTGGAGCCGCCGCTATCCTGCGCATAGGCGGGTGTCGCCACCGCCATCGCCAGAATCGACGAACCCATCAGTCCCTTGAACTTCATTTACATCCTCCCTTTTTCGAACCCGCGTCGCGGGCCGCCCAACTCGAATTGTGCTTAAAGGGGAGGGATGGTGACCAGACGTGGCAAAGGGTGCCGGACCGGTCCGGTCTGGTGCCTCGGCATATCCCGCTTGCCAGCTGTGCTGGTCATCGTCCTCTCCCACCGGCGTCGGGGACTACGCCGGGCTCTCCGGATTACGGTCCGCTTGAGCGAACTCTGTAATGACCATGAAGGTGCGCCGAGTTGACGAAAGCGTCAAGCCACTTGTTCGCGGCGAAAATGCGCGGAAATTCAGGCGAGTCCCAAAGCTGGAAAAGCACAGATTCCGCAACGTAAACTTGGTCCCGTGCAGGAATTTCTTGGCCGACCGGGGTTGCGCATCGCCCATTTCATGTCGAAATGTGCGGCATCGATGCAACAGTAAGGACGGGGTGATGACAAAGGTGGAACTGGGTCCGGACGGCAAACCGGTCGTGCCCGGTCATGTGCTCGACGCGGTCCGGACGCTGATCGAATGGGCCGGCGACGATCCGGCGCGCGAGGGGTTGATCGACACGCCGCGGCGCGTGGCGCGCGCGTGGCTCGAATATTGCCAGGGCTATGAGGACGATCCCGCGGTCCACCTGTCGCGCACCTTCGAGGAGGTCGGCGGCTATGACGAGATCGTGCTCTTGCGCGACATTCCGTTCCAGTCGCATTGCGAGCATCATATGGCGCCGATCACCGGCAAGGCGTCGATCGCCTATCTGCCGCGCGACCGCGTCGTCGGCATCTCGAAGCTCGCGCGCGTGCTGAATGGTTTCGCGCGGCGCTTGCAGGTGCAGGAGCGGCTGACCGCGGAGGTCGCCAAATGCATCTGGGACAATCTGCACCCGCAGGGGGTCGCGGTGGTGATCGACGCCCAGCACGGCTGCATGACCGGCCGCGGCGTCCGCACGCCGGGTGTCGGCATGGTGACCAGCCGCCTGCTCGGCTGCTTCCTCGACGACGAACGCAGCCGCAAGGAAGTGCTGAGCCTGATGGGGTATTGAGCGCGCGCGGTCCTAGCGCCGCCACATCCGCAGCAGTTGATATTGAACTGCTTGCAGCCGGGTGTAATTTTCCGGCGCCATCGTGTTGCCCTCCAGCGCCGCGACCTCGTTCAGTTCGTAGATCAGGTTCCGCCGCTCGACGTCGGGGATCAGACTCTGGATGAAGGTGATCGCGACGAGCCGTTCGCCGCGCGTCACCGGCTCGACCTCGTGCAGCGTGTGCGAGGGATAGACGATCGCGACGCCGGGCGCTTCCTTGAAGCGCAGGTCGGCGTTGCCGAGGCGGACATGCAGCGCGCCGCCGTCATAGTCCGCCGGGTCGTTGATGAAGACGGTGCAACTGACGTCGGTGCGCAATTGGCCGTCGGACAGCGGAATATAGGCGGCATCGGGGTGCAGCCCGTAATGCATACCGGGCGTGTAGCGCGTCAGCAGCGGCGGCGCGATTCGCGCCGGAAAGGCGAATTCCATGAACTCGGGATTCTGCACCATCGCGTCGAGGAGGATCTTCGACGAGCGCTCATAGGCGCCGGCGTCGTGAAGCTGCAGGTTGTTCTTGATCGTTGAATGCGGATTGCTGATCCGCCCGTCGACGAACTTGCCGCCCGCCGCGATCTCGCGCAGCGCGCGGATGCCTTGGTCGTTGAGAAGCGGAACGAGCTTGAACATGGGTCTTCCTAGCGGATCGGCAGGTCGGCGAGATGTGTATAGCGCCCGGCGAGCGCTTCAACCCATTCGATGGCGTCGGCGATCGCCGCGCCATGTTTCGCCGCCGCCTCGGCCTGCAATTCGCGGCGCAGATCGGGGCTGTAGCCATGTTCGGGCGCTTTGGAATATTGGCGCATGATCGGGCCGGTCACCGCCGCCTCGATTGTCGCCGCATCCACCGCAAGGCCGAAATGCGCGCATTGCGCGGCGAGCGCGGCCGCGGGGTCGGCGAGCATCGCCTCGAAATCGACCCACTGGTGACGCGCGTCGGCGGCGGGCAGGGTGCGCTGCGCGCTCTCCATCTCGCAAAGCCAGCTCATCGCGACGCGGGTGACCGGCGGCAATTGCCATAAGGCGTGCGGAAAGCCGGGGAGCCGCGCCGCGAGCCGCGCCATCCGCGCGGGCGCCTGCGCCAGCGTCTCGGCCAGCGAGGCTTCGCCGGCGAGGATCGTTTCCAGATAACGGGGCAGCGACGTATGGAGGAACAGCGCGCGCGCGCCGGTGCCGGTCAGGTCATCGGCGATTGCGGTGATCACGCTCGACGCTTTCACCATCGCGCGCTGTCCGGGCACGAAGCCGCGCCCGAGCCAGCCGCGCACCTGCGCCAGCCGCCGGCGATAGAGATCGGGCGACCATAAGGATTCGGGCCTGTCGATCCGCTCCGCGACCTGCGCCAGCGTCCGCAGCAGCATCGGCTCGCGCAGCGGCAGGACGCCGCTCGCTTCGGCGAGAAGCCGCGAGGCGAGGGTCGAGCCGACATGCCCGATATGAAAGATGAAATCGGGAGGCGCCGCCGCCCCGAGATCGGGAAGCGCGTCCCACGTCGCCCATTCGCGGCCGATCCGCTCGGTCAGCAGCCGCTGGTCGAGAAAGCTCGCCGCGCGATAGTCCTCCTCGCCAAGCAGCGCGACGAGGATGCGGTCGTTCGCCAGATCGGCCATATGCGGCAGCAGGCTCGCATCGGCGGCGAAACGGCGCTGGAGGGGGGTGTCGGCCATCGCCGATGCCATAGGAAAGCGCCGGGCATAAGAAAAGGGCCGCGTTCCCGTGGAGGAACGCGGCCCTTTCGAAAAGCTTGGGAGGATTAAGCCTCTTCGGCTTCGTCCGCAGCCGGAGTTTCCTCGGCGGCGATTTCCGACGGGGCGGGGCCCACGTCTTCGAACTCGTCCTCGCTGTCGGGCTCCAGCGCCGAAGCGACGGCTTCGGCCTGTTCTTCCTCGAACATCGCCTGGATCACGTCGATGCCCTGCTTTTGCATTTCGGCTTCGTCGGGCGAGCGCGCGACGTTGACGCCGACGGTCACGGCGACTTCGGGGTGCAGCTTGACCTTGACGTCGACGAGGCCGAGCGACTTGATCGGACGCTCGAGCTCGACCATCGCCTTGGTCACGCCGGCAACGCCGTCTTCGACCAGCGCGTCGACGATGTCGCGGACCGAAACCGAGCCGTAAAGCTGGCCGGTGTTCGACGCCTGGCGGATCAGGACGATCTGCTTGCCGTCGATGTCCTTGGCGCGGCCTTCGGCGTCGGTGCGGCGTTCGGCGTTATCGGCCTCGATCTTGTCGCGGTTGGCTTCGAACAGCTTGCGGTTCGCGTCGTTCGCGCGCAGCGCCTTGTTGTTGGGCAACAGGAAGTTGCGGGCAAAGCCGTTCTTGACGGTGACGACGTCGCCGATACCGCCCAGTTTCTCGATACGTTCGAGCAGGATGATTTCCATGACGCTGCCCTCCTTACTTCACGATATAGGGGAGCAGGCCGATGTGGCGCGAGCGCTTGATCGCCTTCGCCAGCTCACGCTGCTTCTTGGTGGACACCGCGGTGATCCGCGACGGGACGATCTTGCCGCGCTCCGACAGGTAACCCTGGAGCAGGCGGACGTCCTTGTAATCGATGACCGGGGCATCCTTCTGGCTGAAGGGGCAGGTCTTGCGGCGGCGGAAAAAGGGTCGTGCCATTGTGCTGTTCCTTATTCTTCGCCGTCGCGGTCACGGCCACGGCCGCCGCGGCGTTCCTGCTTGCGCATCATCACCGACGGACCCTTTTCGAGTTCATCGACCTTGATGGTGAGCCAGCGGATGATGTCTTCGTTGATCGCAGCCTGACGCTCGATCTCCGCGATCGCTTCGCCGGTGACTTCGGCCGACAGCATCACATAGTGACCCTTGCGGTTCTTCTGGATCTTGTAGGCAAGCTGCTTGAGGCCCCAGGTCTCGGTCTTGTGGACCGTGCCCTTGAACTCGCCGATGACGTTGGTGACGGTTTCCGCCAGCGCGTCGACCTGAGCCTGGCTCAGGTCCTGACGCGCGATAAAGACATGCTCGTAAAACGGCATGGTTCGCGTCCTTCGATTTGGCCGATCGCTGATTCCGCGCCGATCGCGAAACCCCTCCGGCTGTCGTCCGGCTTTGCCTGTTCGTGCAAAGCAAACGGGGCGACAAGCACAAGGCCTCGCCCCGAATGCGGGCGCCTATACAGATTCGGGCGTGGAAAGCAAGCAGAGTCCCCCTCTCCCCTTGCGGGAGAGGGTTGTGACGACTTGCCAGCTTGCTGGCTAGTCGAAGCTGGGTGAGGAGCGGCGGTCCGCGGGACCGCGCGAGCCAAAGGCTCGCAACCCCTCATCCAACTGCGCCTAGCGCCTGCGGCGCAAGGCTCCGTATCCTTCTCCCGCAAGGGGAGAAGGAATTATGCCAGCTTCTCCAGCAACTCGCGCCCGAATTCGGTCAGCGTATCGTCGCGCGCGCCGAGGATCAGGATGCGGTCGCCCGGCTGCGCTTCCTCCAGCATCGCGGCGCCGCATTCGGCGCGGGTGGTGAGGTGGACGGCATCGGCGCCCGCACCGACGATGTCGGCGACCAGTGCTTCGCTGCCGGTGCTGCGATCGACGGTGCCGCCGAAATAGACGGGGTCGGAGACGAAGAGCCGGTCGCCATCGCGCATTCCGTGCGCGAAACTCGCGGCGAGTTCCCTGCCCATCTGGCGGAGCGGGCCATAGCCGTGCGGCTGGAAGAAGAGCAAAGCGCGGCCCGGCAGTTCGGCGACGGCGGCGAGGGTCGCGGCAACCTTGTCGGGATTATGCGCGAAATCGTCGATGACGGTGACATTCTTCGCCCGGCCCAGAACCTCGTAGCGGCGGGCAAGGCCGGCAAAGTCGGCCAGCGCCGCGACCGATTGCGCGACCGGCACATTCACCGCGCGCGCCGCCGCGATGGCGGCGAGGGCGTTCGCGGCATTGTGGCGGCCGGGCATTCGCAGACGGACTTCATGGGTATCGCCTGCGAAATGGACCGTGAAGCGGCAGCCGTCGGGCAAGGCTTCGAAACCGCCGCCGCGCATCGCCGCCGCCTCGGAAAAGCCGAAGCGCATGACATTGGCACCGCCGAGCAGCGGTGCCGATTCCGCATCGTCGGCGTTGACGACGGCGACGCGTGCTTTCGCCGCGAAATCGCCGAAGAGCTGGTGCAGTTCAGCCAGGCTCTTGTGGTCGAGGCTGATGTTGGTGACCACCGCGACGTCGGGGCGATAGAGGGCGATCGAACCGTCGCTTTCGTCGACTTCGCTGACATAAGTCGCGGCATCGCCGACGAGCGCGCTGGCGAAAGGCGTGTCGGGGCCGGCGAAATTGCGCATCACCGCGCCGTTCATCACCGTGGGCTTGCGACCGGCGCGTTCCAATATCCAGCCGATCATGCCGGTGACGGTCGATTTGCCGCTGGTGCCGCCGACGCCGATCGCCTGTGCGGCGTCGTTGAACAGCGCTGCGTTGAGATCGGCGCGGGTCAGGCGCGCGAGGCCGAGGGCGTTCGCGGCGGCGATGTCGGGCACGCTGTCCTCGATCGCGGCCGAGGCCACGAGCGTCTGGCCCGCCGCGACGCCGCTGCCGTCCTGCGGGAAGAGGGCGATGCCCTGCCGCTCGATCCAGTCGAACTTGCCGGGCGAGCGGCCCTGGTCGCGGCTGCGATCCGACCCTGCAACCATTGCGCCGCGCGCCGCGACGATCATTGCGAGCGGCAACATGCCCGATCCGCCGATGCCGCAGAAGAAATAGGATTTGTTTTCCGACATGGCGCGGCGTTATGGCCTTGGCGAAGGGTTTGCAATGCTTCCTGCCCGGCCCTCTGCTTCCATCTTCGTCATGCTGAACTTGTTTCAGCATCCATGGCCAGGTGTCGGGTTGATAGGGCGGGGCTAGTTATATTTTCGCACAAAGCCACAAAGCCACGAAGAAGTCGCACATACCGCGAAGCGGCTTTCCTTTCCGACCGTGTGTGGCCCGCCGCACCGTTGATAAGAAAAGGGCCTGATCGGCCCAAGCCGTCCTCTTCGTGGCTTTGTGGCTTTGTGCGAAACAAAAAAAGCACTGCGTTTCCCGAAAAGGCCGGCCATGGATGCCGAAACAAGTTCAGCATGACGAGGAAGGTCCGGTGGACAGAGCCATTCAGGTTTCGCGAAAAACATTATAGAGGCTGGCTATGCGCATCGGAATCGTCGCTCCCTCCACCCCCATATTGCCCGATGATGCCGAGGCAGTGCGCGCGATCGCGGCGATCGGCTATCCCGATATCGACCTCATCTTCGACGAGCAATGTTTCGCGGTCCACGGCCATTTCGCGGGCGAGGACGGGCATCGCTTCGCGGCGCTGGTCGAAATGGCGAACCGCCCCGACATCGACGCGATCTGGTTCGCGCGCGGCGGTTATGGCGCGTGCCGGATCGCCGAGGATGCGGTCGCGGCGATGACCGATGGCGCGCGGCGCAAGGCCTTTCTCGGCTATTCGGATCAGGGCAATCTGCTCGGCGCCCTCTATCGCGACGGCTTCGACCATGTCGCGCACGGGCCGATGGTCGCCGACATCCGGCGCGAAGGCGGCGATGCCGCGGTGATGCGCGCGCTCGACTGGCTGGTCGCGCGCGATCCGGCGGCGTGCGAGCCGGGGCTGGCGCATGGCGCGCGCCACGCGGCGTTCAACCTGATGACGCTGTCGATGCTGCTCGGCACGCCGCTCGAGCCCGATCTTGCGGGACATGTGTTGCTGGTCGAGGAGGTGAGCGAATATCTTTACGCCTTCGACCGCGCCTTCTTCCATGTCGCGACGTGCCTAGCGCCGCGCGGACTCGCCGGGCTGCGGCTGGGGCGGGTTAGCGACGTGCCCGCGAATGACCGGCCGTTCGGCCTGGAGGCCGAGGAGATCGCCCGCGACTGGTGCGCGCGCACCGGCATTCCATGGCTCGGCCGCGCCGACATCGGGCACGACGCGGCGAACAAGGTCGTGCCCTTCGGCTTGCATCGCGCAGGGTGAGGCAATAGGCGCGGGGGTGATAAATCACATCACAGGGGACGCAACATGCGCGCATTCATCTTTCCGGGTCAGGGCAGCCAGGCGGTCGGCATGGGCAAGGCGCTCGCCGATGCGTCGCCCGTGGCGCGCGAGGTGTTTCAGGAGGTCGACGAGGCGCTCGGCCAGAATCTCTTCAAGCTGATGAGCGAAGGGCCCGAGGATCAACTGACCCTCACCGAAAATGCCCAGCCCGCGATCATGGCGAATGCGGTCGCTACGCTGCGCGTGCTGGAGAAGGAGGGGGGCGTGACGCTCGCCGCCAAGGCCGCCTATGTCGCGGGCCACAGCCTCGGCGAATATAGCGCGCTCTGCGCCGCGGGCGCCTTCGACCTTGCGACCGCCGCGCGGCTGCTCAAGACGCGCGGGCAGGCGATGCAGGCGGCGGTGCCGGTCGGCGTCGGCGCGATGGCGGCGCTGCTCGGCGCCGACATCGACACCGCGCAAAAGCTCGCCGACGCCGCGGCCGAGGGCGAGGTCTGCACCGTCGCCAACGACAACGACCCGTCGCAGGTCGTGATCTCCGGCCACAAGGGCGCGATCGAGCGCGCGGTCGCGCTGGTCAAGGATTTCGGAATCAAGCGCGGCGTGCTGCTGCCGGTGTCGGCGCCTTTCCATTGCCCCTTGATGCAGCCCGCCGCCGACGCGATGGCCGAGGCGCTCGGCGCGAACCCGCCCGCTGCGCCGCTGGTGCCGGTGGTCGCGAACGTCACCGCGAGCCCGGTCAGCGACGCCGACACGATCCGCGACCTGCTCGTCCAGCAGGTCACCGGCCGCGTCCGCTGGCGCGAGAGCGTCGGCGCGATGGAGGAGATCGGCGTCGGCCAGTTCGTCGAATTCGGCGGCAAGGTGCTGTCGCCGATGGTCAAACGCAGCGCATCGGGCGAGGTCGAGACGGTCAGCGTGATTTCGATGGACGATATCGAGGCGCTGCTGAAGGTCTTTTGAGGTTCACGCGGAGACGCGGAGGCGCGGAGATATGGCGCAAGACATTGATGTCGTGAGCGGCGATGTGCTGGATTTGTCGCTTCGCATCCATCGGGACCTTGGTCCCGGCCTTTTGGAAAGCGTCTATGAAACCGTGCTGGCCGGCAAGCTGGCGGCTGCAGGTTATAAGGTCGATCGGCAAAAGCCGATCGACATATTCTTTGAAGACATGCGCTTCGATGCCGCCTTTCGGATCGATTTATTGGTCGATGACCGGCTTCTTGTCGAAATCAAATCCGTCGAACGGCTTAATGCGGCGCACGGCAAACAATTGTTGACCTATCTGCGTTTGACTCGTCAATCGGTAGGACTTGTCATAAATTTCGGCGGTGCGACCCTCAAAGAGGGTGTCCGTCGCATCGTCAACGATCATAAACCCTCCGCGTCTCCGCGTCTCCGCGTGAACCGGTAAAATATGGAGACTTTAATGTTCGATCTCACCGGCATGACTGCCCTCGTTACCGGCGCTTCGGGCGGCATCGGGTCTGCCATTGCGCAGGCGCTCGTGGCGCAGGGCGCGCTGCTGGCGGTGTCGGGGTCCAACGCCGACAAGCTGAACGCCTTTCGCGATAGCCTTGGCGGCGATCATGTCGCCTTGCCGTGCGACCTTGGTGACGCGGCGGCGGTCGATGCGCTCGTGCCGTCGGCGGTCGAGGCGCTGGGGCAGCTCGATATTCTCGTCAACAATGCCGGGGTCACGCGCGACAATCTGATCATGCGGATGAAGGACGAGGAATGGTCGGACGTGATCCGCATCAACCTCGAAGCCAATTTCCGCCTCGCGCGCGCGGCGGCGAAGCCGATGATGAAGGCGCGCTTCGGGCGCATCATCTCGATCACCAGCGTCGTCGGGGCGACGGGCAATCCGGGACAGGCCAATTATGCGGCATCGAAGGCGGGGGTCACCGGCATGACCAAGGCGCTGGCGCAGGAACTCGCGAGCCGCGGCGTCACCGCGAACTGCGTCGCGCCGGGTTTCATCGCCACCGCGATGACCGACGACCTGCCCGACGCGCAGAAGGAAGCGCTCAACCAGCGCATCCCGGCGGGGCGGATGGGCGAGGGCAGCGATATCGCGGCTGCGGTCGTCTATCTCGCGTCGAAGGAGGCGGGGTATGTCACCGGGCAGACGCTGCACGTGAACGGTGGGATGGCGATGCTGTCGTAAGGCGGCGTTGGGACGTTCGCGACGGAATGGTTGCTGGCGAGCGATGGGCGACGTTGAGCATCTCCTAACGTCGTCATTCCCGCGAAAGCGGGAACCCAGTGTGGGATCAGCCGACGCACGCCCTGGGTTCCCGCTTTCGCGGGAATGACGAAAGTGGGGAGTGTCCGCTTCCCACCCCAACAGCGAACCCCTGCTAGAAACTCGCGCGCGCGGTGATCCGGATGTCGCGGCCGGCGAGGGGGACATAATCCTTGGTGAAGCTGGCGTGGCGGCGGGCGTCGACGTCGAAGATATTGTCGGCGGCGAGCGTCAGCGACAGGTGCCGGGTCTCCGGCAGCGGGCGCCAGGTCAGCGAGGCATTGACCAAAGTGAAGCCCTTGGTCGGCGTCTCGAACGCCGCGATGCGATTCTGGTCGTCGGTCCATTCGACCTCGGCGCGTGCGTCGAGCCGTTCGCTCGATGCCTCGATCCCGCCGCGGACGCGCAGCGGCGGAATGCGCGGCACATAGGGGCCGTCGACGATCTTCGCGCGCGTCATGTCGGCGGTCGCGTCGGCGCCGATATGGAAGCCGCCGATCTGCGCGAGCGGCGCGGCGCCCTCGAACTCGAAGCCCCAGACGCGCGCCTTGTTCTGGCGGAACTCGAACAGGGGCAGGTCGTCGGCGATCAGCCCGGTGTCGGTTTCATAGATGAAATTGTCGAACCGGCTCGCATAGCCGGTGAGCCCCGCCGACCAGCCGTCGCGCTTGAATTTCAGCGAGGCTTCGCCGCCCCAGCTCGTTTCCTTGGCGAAATTCGGATTGCCGCGCTCATAGGTCAGCGTCGCGGCGTGCGGGCCGTCGGAGAGCAGCTCCTCGGCCGAGGGCGCGCGTTCGCTGCGCGAGATCGAGACGCTGGCCTTGAGCCCGTCGGCAAGCTGATAGCTGATCCCCGCCGCGCCCGACAGGCTGCTGAACGAGCGGTCGAAGCCGATGCTTTCGGCGCGAACCTGCGACTTTTCGAGGCGCAGCGCGCCTTCGAGCGTCACCGGACCGCGTTCGAGTTCCTGCAAGGTGAAGGCCGCGATGCGCGTCGTCTCGTTGGCGGGCAGGAACGCCTCGTCGCCGATCGCTGCGAAGTCGCGGAAGCTGTATTGGACGCCGCTCGCGCCGCGCCAGCCGCCGCGGTCGTTCTGCGCCAGTTCGGCGCGCGCCTCGATGCCGCGGTTGGTGAAGCGGGTGCCGGGCTCGCCATCGTCGAATTCGGTATGGGCATAGTCGGCATAGGCGCCGCGGACGCGCAATTTCTCGAACAATCCGTCGCCGAGCTCGACCTCGCCGCGCAGGTCGACGCGATACTGGCGCGCCTTGATCGTCGGCACCTCGTCGATGTCGGCGCGCGGCGGGATGCCATATTCGTCCGCGAGATAGCCGAAGCTGATCCCGAGCGAGCCGCCGTCGTCGATGAAGGCGGCGCCGACCCCCGCGCTCTTGCTGGTGCTCTGGCTGTTCGGCACCTTGCCGCGGCTGTTCGCGGCGTCGGTCAGCCGCGCCGCCTCGTCGGCGTCGCCGTCGGCGCTCGCGTCGGCGGCGAGGTCGAGCAGATGCGCGCGAAGAGCGGGGGCATAGATCAGCCCGCCGACGCGGACATTGTTCGAATCGCGATAATTGCCGTCGGCATGAACGACGAAGCGCTGGCCGACCGGCACGTCGATCGAGGCACCGGCGCTCTTGTCGTCGGCGGCGGTGCCATAGCTCGCGAGCGCGTCGAGGTGGAACGGGCTTTCGGGGATGCTGCGCGGGATGCGGCGATCGAAGACATTGACCGCGCCGCCGACCGCCTGGCTCGAAAAGAGCAGGACCGAGGGGCCGCGCAGGATTTCGATGCGCTCGGCGGTCAGCGGATCGATCGACACCGCATGGTCGGCCGAGGTCGAGGAGGCGTCGATCGCGCCGAGCCCGTCGACCAGCACGGCGGCGCGCTCGCCCGAAAAGCCGCGCAGGATCGGGCGCGAGGCGCCGGGAGAGAAGCTGCTCGACGACACGCCGGGCTGCGAGGCGAGGGTGTCGCCGATCTGGCCGCGGATGTCTTGCGCCAGCTTCTCGCCCTCCATCACCGAGACATTGCCGAGGATGTCGAGGCTGCGGACATAGGGCGCGGTGACGACGATCGCCTGGTCGGTGTGATAATCATCGTCGCCGGTCGGCTGCGGCGCGGCGTCCTGCGCAAAGGCGGGGGCGGCGATCATCAGGGCAAGCGTGAAACCGGCGGTGGAGAGAAGGCGCATGAAGGGGATTCCTGTTGTTCGGGACAGTAAGTCGCCGCTGCCAGTAATGATATACTGTTACAATGACAAGGGCAGCGCAGCGGCGATGGCTGCCGTTCGTCGGTGCTCGTGCCCCGTTGGTCGACAAAGCGGGCCTGTCCATGGAGCAAGCGAAGCTGTCTTGCGGCGCTGGGGCGGCGGTCCTAGATCAGGGACATGACTATTGCCAAAACCAGCCTGGACCTGATCGGCAACACCCCGCTCGTCCTGCTCGAAGGCCCCAGCAAAGCGACGGGATGCGAAATCTGGGGCAAGTGCGAATATGCGAACCCCGGCGGATCGGTGAAGGACCGCGCCGCGCTCTATATCGTCCGCGATGCCGAAGCGAACGGCAGCCTGCGCCCCGGCGGCACGATCGTCGAGGGGACGGCGGGCAATACCGGCATCGGGCTGGCGCTCGTCGGCAATGCGCTCGGCTACAAGACGATCATCGTCATGCCCGACAATCAGAGCGCCGAGAAGATGGCGACGATCCGCGCGCTCGGTGCCGAGCTGGTGCTCGTGCCACCCGCGCCCTTCGCCAACCCTGGCCATTTCGTCCACACCTCGCGCCGCATCGCCGAGGAAACCGACAATGCGATCTGGGCGAACCAGTTCGACAATATCGCCAACCGCAAGGCGCATATCTTCGGCACCGCCGAGGAGATATGGGAGCAGATGGACGGCCGCATCGACGGCTTCACCTGCGCCGCGGGCACCGGCGGGACGATCGCCGGGACGGGACTGGGCCTCAAGGCAAAGGACGCCGACATCACGATCGCGCTCACCGACCCGCACGGCGCGGGGCTTTATAATTATTATCAATGCGGCGAGTTGAAGCCCGAAGGGTCGAGCGTCGCGGAAGGCATCGGGCAGAACCGCATCACCGCCAATCTGGAAGGGGCGCCGATCGACACCCAGTTCCGCATCTCCGACGAAGAGGGGCTGAAGGTCGTGCGCCAGTTGCTCGACGAGGAGGGGCTTTGCCTCGGCCTGTCGTCGGGGATCAACGTCGCGGGTGCGATGGCGCTGGCGCGGCAACTGGGGCCGGGCAAGCGGATCGCGACAATCCTTTGCGACAGCGGCTTTCGCTATCTGTCGACGCTCTACAATCCCGAATGGCTCGCCAGCAAGGGGCTGGCGGCATGACGGCCGGCGGCCCCTCCGCGTCGACTCCGCCCGCGCCGGTGAACGATTCGATGCGCCGGCTTCAGATCGGGATTGCCGGCTTGCTCACCGTGCTGCTGCTCGTCGGCATGGCGGGGCTCATCGGCGATCGCGCGCGCCAGAATGCGGCGCAGGAGGCCCCCGGGACGGCGCAGATGGCGCCGCTCGATGCCGCGAAGGCCGGCAGCGCGCCGCTCGAGGAGCTGGGCGTGCAGCCGGTGTCGAAGGACCAGAATGAAGTCGGCGGCGTGAAGGCGCCGCAGCCGGTTCCGGCGGTTCCCGATCTCGAACCCGATCCAGCGCTCGCGCGGGCCCGCCAATCGAAACAGTGACTGCGCGCCGCCGCCCGGCCGTGCTGGACGCCGCCGTTGCGGTGTCGGCGTTGCTTGCGCTGGCATGGTTCACGGGCGGGCAGGCGGCGCTCGGGCGGATCGATCCGGCGCTGGCGCTGCCGTGGCTGGCGCTGGTGTGGGTGCCGCTGGCGCTGGTCCAGAACCACCGTGTCCCCGCGAAGGCGGGGACCCATCATCCGCCGGTTCCAAATAGCACCGGCCGGAGATGGGCCCCCACCTTCGCGGGGGAGCACGGCTTTTTCCATACCATGATCCTGCTCCTGCTGGCGCAGGCAATCCTTGCGCTGATGCTCGCGGGGCAAATGCCTTGGGCACAGCTGGCGCTGGTTGGCGTCGGAGCGGCGCTGGCCGCATGGCTCGCCACTCGTCTCGCGCGGTGGCGCGCGGGCAGGGCGATGCGGGGCATCGCCGCGCTGCTGCTGATCGGCGCGTGGTTTGGCGGGTCGCACCTGCTGCTCGCAACCCTCTATCGCACCCCGCCCGCCGCGGGCGCGCCCGTCACCATGCTCACCGGCCTGCCGCTGCGCTGGTCGGCGGACGGCGGCATGGCGGCGATGATTGCCGAGGGCGCAAACGACGACCCGGCTTTGCGGCGGATCGAGGCGGCGGGGCCGGTGCGCCTGATCGACAGCCTGATCGACCATCCGCCCGCGCCGGGCGGCACGCTGTTTCTGGCGCATCCGCGCGCGCTCGCGCCGCGCGAGCTGGTGGCCGTCGATGCTTTCGTGCGCGGGGGCGGGCGTGCCGTCATCCTTGCCGATGCGCTGTCGGGCTGGCCGGCGCGTCATCCGCTCGGCGATCCGCGCAATCCGCCGGTCACCAGCCTGCTGACCCCGCTGCTCGATCATTGGGGCGTGACGCTCGGCGCCGCGCCGACGGGCGAGGGGAGGCCGCTGGCGGCCGATGTCGAGGGCGCGCGGCTGCGCCTGTTCAGCGCCGGGCGCTTCGAGCGGTTTCCCGCCGCCTGCCGGGCCCATGCCGGCGGCCGCATCGTCCATTGCCGTATCGGCGGCGGCGAGGCGTGGCTGATCGGCGACGCCGACCTGCTCTTTGCGCCGCTATGGCAGCCGGCGCCCGGCTGGGCGGCGCATTTGCGGCGGGCCGACACGATGGAATGGCTCGCCGCGCGCCTCTGGCCGGCCGCGCCGCGGGCGATCCTTCGCCCCATATGGATTCGCGCCATCGAACAGGCGGGCGAATAGGCGGGCGAAAGCAAAGGCTTCGCGGCCGCTCCCGCGACCGATTCTCCTCTCATTCCCAAGCTTCGGGCTCCGCATTGCGGCGTCCGGACCCGTTTTCGCACTCATTTCACCCCGAAATCACCTATTTGGGGCGTAATATCCCTATCTCACCCTAAAATACCCCTTTCCACCCCGATGGAGTCTTGATAGGCAGGAATCGGAGAGGGGCAATCTCCGCCTGAGTCTTTCGGCCCGAATCTGTCGATTCCGGGCGCAGGGAAATATTGCCCGGTGGCGCGAGACAGGGGGCTTCAGCGATGGCAGTTGTGACGCCCGGCCGTTACTCGGGCACCAACTTTGCCGCGATCGATGGCAAGGGACGCATCGCCGTCCCCTCGCAGTTCCGCAACAATGTGCCCCTCAATGCGGACGGCCAGCGCGTGCTTTGGGTCGGCTTCCACGAAAAGCTGCCGTGCCTCGTCGCCTATGGGCAGGATCAATACGATCGCCTGTCGGACGAGATCGAGCGCGACCGCGACACCGCGCTGACCCGCAACCTCGATTTCGACGAGGACGAGGCGTTCAAGAAGCGCTTCAGCTATACCGAGGCCTATACGCTCGACGACAGCGGGCGCTTCCTGCCCAATTTCACCGCGCGCGACCGCGTGGGGGAGGCGGGGGCGACCGCCTTCGTCGGGTCGGGCCGCCGCTTCGAGATATGGTGGCTGCCGAGCCTCGCCGAATGCGCCGAGGCCGACCCGGTGCTGCGGCGACTGGCCGGGGCCTGGGAAGAGACCAAGGGGAAGGCGCGAAAGTGACCGAGCTTCCCGCCGACCTTCCCCGGGACCCCCGCCACGATCCGGTTCTCCGCGAAGAAGTCATCGCCGCTCTCGCCATCGCCCCCGGCGAGCGTCATGTCGATGCGACTTTCGGCGCCGGCGGCTATACGCGCGCGATGCTGTCGGCGGGCGCCGACGTGATTGCCTGCGACCGCGACCCCGACGCGATCGCCGAAGGGCAGGCGCTGGTCGCCGAGGCGGGTGGCCGGCTGACGCTGATCCACGGCCGCTTCGGCGAGATCGACCGGCTGCTCGCCGAGCGCGGGATCGAGGCGGTCGACGGCATCACCTTCGATATCGGCGTCTCGTCGATGCAGCTCGACCGCGACGCGCGCGGTTTCTCCTTCCAGAAGGACGGCCCGCTCGACATGCGCATGGCGCAGGAAGGCGAAAGCGCCGCCGAGTGGCTCAACCGCGCCGATGAGGAGGAGATCGCCGACGTCCTCTATCATTATGGCGACGAGCGCCAGTCGCGCCGCGTCGCGCGGGCGATCGTCGCCGCGCGGCCGCTGGCGCGCACCGGCGAACTGGCGACGGTGATCCGCAAGGCGCTCCGTCATCCGCCCGGCGCGCCCAAGGACCCGGCGACCAAGAGTTTTCAGGCGATCCGCATCCACATCAACGGCGAGCTTGACGAACTGGTGCAGGGCCTCGCCGCCGCCGAGCGCGTGCTGCGCCCCGGCGGCCGCCTCGCGGTGGTCAGCTTCCACAGCAGCGAAGACCGTATCGTCAAGAATTTCCTGCGCGAACGCAGCGGCGGCGACGCCGGCGGTTCGCGCCACCGGCCCGCGCTCCAACCTCCGGCGCGGGCCGCAACTTTCGATCCGCCCGCGCGCAAGGTGCGCCCGTCGAAGGCGGAAGAGGCGCGCAATCCGCGCGCGCGTTCGGCGACGCTGCGCAGCGCGGTGCGCACCGCGGCCCCGGCCTGGCCCGGCCAATCGACTATGAAGGAGTCCATGTCATGCTGATGGCGGCCCGCAAGCTCCAGGGAATCGGCCTGGTCCTGCTCGTGCTCCTCTTCGCGATGGCGCTTTATCCGGTCTCGCTCAAGGTTGCGGCGACGCGCAGCGAACTGACGCGGATCGAGCGCCAGATCGACCGGACGCAGGCGAATATCCGCTATCTCGAATCCGAGCTCGCGGTGCGCGCCTCGATGCGCCAGCTCGAACAGTGGAACGCCGACAGCTTCGGCTATTCGGCGCCGTCGGCCTCGCAATATCTGGAGAGCGAGCGCCAGCTCGCCTCGCTCGACGGCCTGCCGCGGGCGCGCGGCGCCAACGAGGTCGCGCCGGTGCTGATGGCGATGGTGAGTCCGGTCGGCGCCCCCGCGACGGCGGCGACCGAAAAGCCGGCGGCGAAGCCCGCCGCTGAGAAGCCCGTCGTTCTCGCGCAGGCCGAAACCGGCGTGCAGAGCGATTCGCCGCCGCGCATGGCGCCGACCCGCCGCCGCGAGCAGCTCAAGATGATCGAGGATCAGCTCCTCGCCGAATCGACGCTGGCCGACCTCAAGCGCGCCGCGGCGCGCGAGGCGAAGGAGGGCCGCACCGCGCCATGAACACGCTGGTCGTCCGTCCGGCCCGGGTGCGCACCGCTGGGGTGCGGCAGCAGATATTGCTGACCGCGCAGCAGCGGCTGATGATGCTCATGCTGTTGTTCATGGCGGCCTTTTTCCTGATTTCGATGCGTCTGCTGTTTTTCGCGCTGTTCGACACCTCGTCGGGGCACGGCAATGGCGCGACCGCCTTCATTCCTGCGCGCGCCGACATCGTCGACCGCAACGGCGTGCCGCTGGCGCGGACGATCGACGGCTATTCGATCCGCGTCGTGCCGTCGAAGCTGCTCAACAACCGGCAATATCTGGCCGACGAGCTGGTCAAGATCTTCCCCGACACCCCGCGCGAGGAATTTCTGGCGAAGCTCAGCGGTCCGCGCCCGACCTATATCCGCCGCCGCGCGTTGCCCGATCAGGTCGCGGCGGTGAACGCGATCGGCGATGTCGGGTTCGATTTCCCGCGTGAGAAGGAGCGGCTTTATCCGCAGCTCAGCCTTGCGGCGCAGGTGCTGGGCTTCACCGACGCCGAGGGGCATGGCGTCACCGGCGTCGAAGGCGCGTTCGACAAGCAGCTCACCGACAAGGCGACGCGCGGCGAACCACTCACCCTGTCGATCGACTCGCGCGTCCAGGGCGTGCTCGAAAGCGAGCTCGGCAATGCGGTGACCAATTTGGAGGCGATCGGCGGCGCGGGCATCATCCTCGACGTCCACACCGGCGAGGTGCTGGCGATGACCTCGCTGCCCACTTATAATCCGAACAAGCTGATCGCCGGCGACATGGCCGCGCGCCGCAACGCGGTGACCTATAATCTCTACGAGCTGGGATCGGTCATCAAGCCATTGTCGATCGGCGCCGCGATCGACGATGGCGTCGTGACCAGCATGGCGAAACGCTATGACGCGACCAAGCCGCTCGCGATCGCGGGGTTCCATATTCGCGATTCGCACATGATGGGACGCTGGCTCAACGTGCCCGAGACGCTGATCCACAGCTCGAACATCGTGACGGCGCAGATCGCCGACCAGCTCGGCAAGGAAAAGATGGAGGCGATGTTCCGCAGCATCGAATTCAACAAGCGTCCGGCCATCGAACTCAAGGAACGCGCCTTTCCGCTGTGGCCCAGGGAATGGGGCCGGCTGTCGACGATGACGACCAGCTATGGCCACGGCATCGCGGTGACTCCGCTGCATCTCGCAAATGCCTATGCTGCGCTCGTCAACGGCGGTATCTGGCGCCCCGCGACGATTGTGAAGCTCGGCGACAAGGCGCCGCCGCAGGGGCATCGCGTCTTCAAGGCGTCGACCAGCGCGCGGATGCGCCAGCTCCTTCGCCTGATCGTCTCGGACGGCACCGGCCGCCAGGCCGACGCGCCGGGCTTTCGCGTCGGCGGCAAGACGGGCAGCGCCGAAAAGCCGGGCGCGGGCGGCTATCGCCGTCACTCGCTCGTCTCGACCTTCGCCGCCGTTTTCCCGATGGACAATCCTCGCTACGTCGTCATCGCGATGATCGACGAGCCGAAAGGCAATGCCTTCAGCTCGGGCCAGCGCACCGCGGGCTATACCGTCGCGCCGGTGGTCAAGAAGGTGGTGATGCGCGCCGGGCCGATGCTGGGCGTCTTCCCCGACGAAAGCCGCGACGTCGACGTGTCCGAACTGACCCCGCTGCTCTGGAAGAACGGGGAAAGCGAATAATGCGCCTGTCCGCGCTGCTCGACGATCATGGTCTGGCAGGGGCGGACCCGGTGGTGACCGGGCTCGCGATCGACCATCGCAAGGTCGCCCCGGGCACGATCTTCGGCGCCTTCGCCGGCGAAAGGTTCAACGGCGAGGATTTCATCCCCGCAGCCGTGGAGGCCGGGGCGATCGCCGTCGTCGCGCGGCCGGAGGCGAAGGTCGAGAGCGCGGTCCATATCGCCGACGCCAACCCGCGCCGCGCCTTCGCGCATATCGCCGCGCGCTTCTTTCATCGCTTTCCCGCGACCTGCGTCGCGGTGACCGGCACCAACGGCAAGACCTCGACGGTCGAGATGACGCGCCAGCTCTGGCGGATGGCGGGCTTTCATGCCGCGTCGATCGGCACGCTGGGCATCACGACGTCGAACGATAGCGCCTCGACCGGGCTGACGACGCCCGACATCGTCACTTTCCTCTCGAACATGGCGGGCCTCGCCGCCGAAGGCGTGACCCACGCGGCGTTCGAGGCGTCGAGCCACGGTCTCGACCAGTATCGCACCGAGGGGTTGCGGGTGAAGGCGGCGGCGTTCACCAATTTGAGCCACGACCATCTCGACTATCATGGCGATATGCACAGCTATCTGGCCGCCAAGATGCGTCTGTTCCGCGAGGTGGTCGATGCCGATGGCACGGCGGTGATCTGGGCCGACGATGCCTTCGGGTCGCCTGCCGCCGAATATGAGGCCGAGCAGCGCGGCCTGCGCATCATGACGGTGGGGCGCGAAGGCAGCGCCCTGCGCCTCGTCTCGCGCGAGCCGACCCAGCTCGGCCAGTCGCTGCTGATCCAGGCGGGCGCGCTGGCGCAGAAGGTCACGCTGCCGCTGATCGGCGCCTATCAGGTCGCCAATGCGCTCGTCGCGGCGGGGCTGGTCATCGCGACCGGCGGCGACGTGCAGCAGACGCTCGCCAATCTCGCGCGGCTCCAGCCGGTGCGCGGGCGCCTCGAACGCGCGGCGATCACCAGGGCGGGCACGCCCGTCTATGTCGATTATGCACATACCCCCGATGCGATCGAGGCGGCGCTCGACGCGCTGCGCCCGCACGCCGCGGGCCGCCTGATCCTCGTCTTCGGCGCGGGCGGCGACCGCGATCAGGCGAAGCGCGCCGAAATGGGGCGGGTCGCCGCCGCCAAGGCCGATGTCCTGATCATCACCGACGACAATCCGCGCGGCGAGGACCCCGCCGCGATCCGCGCCGCCATCGCCGAGGGCGCGCCCGATGCGCAGATCATCGGCGACCGCCGCGCCGCCATCGCCGCCGCGATTGCCGAGGCGCGCGCCGACGACATCGTCTGCATCGCGGGCAAGGGCCACGAGCAGGGCCAGATCGTCGGGCGCGGCGATGCGATGCGCGTCCTTCCCTTCGACGATGTCGCGGTCGCGCGCGAGGCGGCGGCATGAACCCGCTGTGGACCGCGCGCGCCGTCGCGGCTGCTACGGGAGGCACCGCCAGCGCCGACTTCACGGTGCAGGGTGTCGCCTTCGATTCGCGCGAAGTGACGAAGGGCGACCTGTTCATCGCGATGAAGGGCGAGGCGACCGACGGCCACAACTATATCGACAAGGCGATCGCCGCGGGCGCGGCGGGAATCGTCTGCGAAACCGAAATCGATTTCCCGCACGTCCGCGTGACCGACAGCGTCCAGGCGCTGAACGCGCTCGGCACCACATCGCGTGCACGCAGTCACGGGTGGATCATCGGTGTCACCGGATCGGCGGGCAAGACCGGGACGAAGGAGGCGCTGTTCGCGGCGCTCGATCGCTTCCGCCCCGGCAAGGCGCATCGCTCGGTCAAGAGCTACAACAACCATGTCGGCGTGCCCTTGAGCCTCGCGCGGATGCCCTCGACCGCCGACTTCGGCGTGTTCGAAATGGGGATGAATCACGCGGGCGAGCTTGCCGCGCTGACCCGCATGGTGCGCCCGCACGTCGCGATCGTCACCACCATCGCGCCCGCGCATATGGAGTATTTCGGCAGCGAGGAAGCGATCGCCGACGCGAAAGGCGAGATTTTCGAGGGGCTGGAACCCGGCGGCACCGCGATCCTGCCGTTCGACAGCCCGCATTATGCGCGGCTCCGCGCCAAGGCGGAGCGCCATGCCGCGCATGTCGTCAGCTTCGGGCTGGGCGAGGGCGCCGACGTCCGCGCGGTCGACTGGCTGCCCGACGGGCAGGGCGGATCGCTCGTCACCGCGCAGGTGCAGGATGCGCTGCTCTGCTTCACCATCGCGCAGGCGGGCGCGCATTGGGTGTCGAATGCACTCGCGGTGCTGGCGGCGGTCAAGCAGGTCGGCGGCGATCTGCCCGCCGCGGGTCTCGCCTTTGCCGAGATGGGCGGGCTTGCGGGGCGCGGCGCGCGCCACCGGGCTCAGGTGCCCGGCGGCTCGATCCTCGTCATCGACGAAAGCTATAACGCCAATCCCGCCTCGATGGCCGCGACGATCGAACAGCTCGCGGCCGAATCCGGCGATCGCAAGGTGGCGATATTGGGCGCGATGAAGGAACTTGGTTCGGGCGGCGAAGCCTATCACGCCGCGCTCGCGGCTCCGCTCGTCGCGGCGGGCGTGCGGTTCGCCCTGCTTGTCGGCGAAGAGATGGCGCCGCTCGCCAAAGCGCTTGAGGGACGCATCGAATTCGAGCATGTGGCCGCCCACTCGGCCGCGACCGCGCGGCTGAAGGACTTGATCCGCCCCGGCGACGCGGTGCTGGTCAAGGGGTCGAACAGCGTTGGCCTGTCGCATGTGGTGACGGCGCTGACCAACGGGGATTATTGATGTTATATTGGCTGGCGGAATGGCTGGGCTTTCCGGGGGCTTTGAACCTCATCCGCTATCTGAGCTTTCGCTCGGGCGCCGCGGTCGCGACCGCGCTGATCATCGGCCTGTGGATCGGGCCGCGCTTCATCCTGATGCTGCGGATGCGGCAGGGAAAGGGGCAGCCGATCCGCGACGACGGCCCGCAAAGCCACCTCGCGAAAAAGGGCACGCCGACGATGGGCGGGCTGATGATCCTGATTTCGCTGATGATCTCCGCCCTGCTGTGGATGGACCTGTCGAACCGCTTCGTCTGGGCGTGCCTGTTCGTCACCGGCGGCTTCGCGGCGGTGGGCTTCCTCGACGATCTCGACAAGGTGACCAAGGCCAGCCACCGCGGGATTCCGGGGCGGGTGCGGCTGTTGATCGAGTTCGCGGTCGCCGCGGTCGCGGTGCTGCTGATCGTCTCGCGCACCGGCACCGACCTGTATCTGCCCTTTTTCAACGACGTCTATATCCCGCTCGGGCCCTTTTATTATGTCTTTGCGATGGTGCTGATCGTCGGCTTCGGCAATGCGGTGAACCTGACCGACGGGCTCGACGGGCTCGCGACCTTTCCGGTGATGATCGCCAGCCTGACCTTCCTCGTCATCGTCTATCTGTCGGGTAACGTGAAATTCGCCGGCTACCTCGGCATTCCGCACGTGCCGGGGGCGGGCGAGCTGGCGATCTTCGCGGCCGCGATCATCGGCGCGTGCCTTGCCTTTCTGTGGTTCAACGCGCCGCCCGCCGCCGTCTTCATGGGCGATACCGGCAGCCTCGCGCTCGGCGGCGCGCTCGCGACGGTCGCGGTGACCGCGCAGCACGAGCTGGTGCTCGTCCTCGTCGGCGGCCTGTTCGTGGTCGAGGCACTGTCGGTGATCATCCAGGTCTTCTGGTATAAAAGAACGGGCAAGCGCGTCTTCCGCATGGCGCCGATCCACCATCATTTCGAGCAGCTCGGCTGGCCCGAATCGACCGTCGTCATCCGCTTCTGGATCGTCTCGATCATCCTCGCGCTCGCGGGGCTCGCGACGCTCAAGCTGCGGTGATCACCGCGCGCGCCTTTGCCGGCCGCCGCTATGCGGTGCTGGGGCTGGCGCGCTCGGGGCTGGCGACGGTCGAGGCGCTGGTCGCCAGCGGCGCGGGCGTCACCGCGTGGGATGACCGCGAGGAAGCGCGCGACGAGGCGATGGCGCTGAACGCCGACATCGGCGACCCGCTCGAAATCGATCTCGTGGGTTTCGCGGGTGTCGTCGTGTCGCCGGGGGTGCCGCTCAACCGCCACCCGATCGCCGCCCACGCGCGCGAGACGCAGGTGCCGGTGATCGGCGACGTCGAGCTTTTCGCCGAGGCGCGTCCCGATCTGCCGCCGCACAAGGTCGTCGGCATCACCGGCACCAACGGCAAATCGACCGTCACCGCGCTCGTCACCCATATGCTCGAAAGCGCGGGGGTGCCGACGCTGATGGGCGGCAATATCGGCCTGCCGATCCTGTCGCGCGACCCCTTGCCGGAAGGCGGCGTCTATGTGCTGGAATTGTCGAGCTATCAGATCGACCTCGCCCACAGCCTCGCCTGCGACGTTGCGGTGCTGACCAATCTGACCCCCGATCATCTCGACCGCTACGACGGCTTCGCGGGCTATGCCGCGTCGAAGGCGCGGCTGTTTTCGCTCCAGCACCAGGGTCAGGTCGCGATCGTCGCGGTCGACGACGATCCGTCGCGGATGATCGCCGGGCGCATCAATCACCG
Organism: Sphingopyxis sp.; assembly: GCF_025869345.1. Taxonomy (GTDB): domain Bacteria; phylum Pseudomonadota; class Alphaproteobacteria; order Sphingomonadales; family Sphingomonadaceae; genus Sphingopyxis. The sequence goes on along the minus strand of NZ_JAOZVW010000146.1, from coordinate 36,259 downwards.
TCTCCACCGCGTCTCGGCAAAGGACATCGATCCCGCTGACCAGGCGCGCTGGCCCGCGCTGCAAGGCCCGCACAACGCGCAGAACGCGGTGTGTGCGATCGCCGTCTGCCGGACGCTGGGGCTGAACGACGAAGAGATCGAGCGCGGGCTCGCCACCTATCGGGCGCTCCCGCATCGCATGGAATGGGTCGGCGAAGCCGCTGGCGCCCGCTGGTACAACGACAGCAAGGCGACCAACGCGGCTTCCGCTGCACCGGCGCTGGCGGCCTTTCCGCCGGCGCCGGACCAGCGTCTGCACTGGATCGCCGGGGGGCAGGCCAAGGGCGACGGCCTTTCCGCCTGCCGCCCCTGGTTCGGCCACGTCAAGCGCGCCTATCTGATCGGCGAGGCGATGGAGGCTTTCGCGGCCGAGATCGGCGAGGCGATCCCGGTCGACCGGGCGGGCGACCTTGCGACCGCGGTCGCGCACGCGGCGGCGGCGGCCGGGCCGGGCGACATCGTCCTGCTCTCGCCCGCCTGCGCGTCGTTCGATCAGTTCCGGGACTATGAGCAGCGCGGCGACGCGTTCCGCGACCTCGTTCGAGCGTTGGGAGATGGATGAGGATATGAGCGGGGGGACCGACATGAATGCGACCGAACGCCCGGTCATCGCCGCGACGACGCGGACGGCGAAGCGGCGCGGCCCGCGCCTCAGCCGCGCCGACCGCACGCCGCTCGGCCTCTGGTTCTGGGAAATCGACCGGGTGCTGCTGCTGCTCGTCTCGATGCTGATCGCGGTCGGACTGGTCGCGGTCGCGGCGGCGTCGCCGGTCGCGGCGCAAAAGCTGTCGACGACGACCGCCAGCCTCGACCCGCTCTATTATTTCTATCGCCAGCTCATGTGGGTGATCGTCGGCGTGCCCGTCATGCTCGGCGTGTCGATGCTGCCCAAGGCGCAGGCGCGGCGCTTCGCCATTTACGGCACCATCACCTTCCTCTTCCTGCTGTTCCTCGTGCCGCTGATCGGCACGTCGGTGAACGGCGCGCAGCGCTGGATCGGCAGCGGCGTCTTCCGCCTCCAGCCGTCGGAATTCCTGAAACCCTTCTTCGCGGTGTCGCTGGCGTGGATCCTGTCGCTGCGGCTGCATGACCAGAGCCTGCCCGTCGTGCCTTTATCTTTCGTGCTGACCGGCATCATCGGCATATTGCTGATGGGCCAGCCCGACCTCGGGCAGACGATCATCTTCCTCGGCACCTGGCTGGTGCTGGTGATGGTCGCGGGGCTTTCGATGCGGATCATCGGCATTCTCGCGGCGGGTGGTTTCGCGGGACTCGTCGTCGCTTACTTCACCTATTCGGTCGCCAACCAGCGCATCAACAGCTGGCTGTTCGGCGAGGGCGACAGCTTTCAGGAGGATCGCGCGCACGCGACGATCACCGCGGGCGGGCTGATCGGGACCGGCCCCGGCGCGGGGCTCGCCAAGTTCAAGCTGCCCGAAGCGCACACCGACTATATCTTCTCGGTCATCGGCGAGGAGTTCGGGATCATCGCCTGCATCGCCATCGCGATCCTGTTCCTCGCGATCATCGTCCGCGTTCTCGTCCGCCTGCTCGACGAGGAGGATAGTTTCCAGATTCTCGCGGTTGCCGGGCTGATCGCGCAGTTCGGCGGGCAGGCGACGATCAACATGGCGGTGAACACCCAGCTTTTCCCGTCGAAGGGCATGACCTTGCCCTTCATCAGCTATGGCGGCTCGTCCTTCATCGCGCTGTCGATCGGCATGGGTTTGCTCTTGTCGCTGACCCGGCGAAACCCCTATGCCGCGCGGGTGTCGATGACCCGCAACTGGAACAAGCGATGAGCGCCCGAACATGACAGCAACGCGCCACTTTCTGCTCGCCGCCGGGGGGACCGGCGGCCACATGCTGCCCGCCTATGCCCTGGCGGGCGAATTGATTGCGCGCGGGCACCGCGTGGCGCTGGTCAGCGACGACCGCGGCCTCAAGATTCCGGGCGCGCCTGCCGAACTCGAAACGCATGTGCTGCCCGCCGGCCGCGTCCATGGCGGCCCCATCGGCTGGGTGAAGGCCGCGCTTGCGATCCGCAAGGGGCGCAGGCAAGCGATCGACCTGATCCGCACCTTCGACCCCGCGGTCGTCGTCGGCTTCGGCGGCTATCCCTCGCTTCCGAGCCTGCTCGCGGCGGGATCGACGAAGCGGCCGCGCGTGATCCACGAACAGAATGCGGTGCTCGGCCGCGTCAACCGGATGATGGCGCCGCGCGTCGATGCGGTCGCGGTCGCCTACCACAATATCCAGCGCTTCCCCGCCGGGCATGAGATGAAGCTCCACATCACCGGCAATCCGGTGCGCGACGAGATTATCGCGATCCGCGAGGACGGTTTCCCGCCGCTGCCCGAGGATGGCATCTTCCGCCTGCTCGTGGTCGGCGGCAGTCTCGGCGCGACGGTGCTCAGCGACGTCGTGCCCGCCGCCATCGCGATGCTGCCGCGCGCGTTGCTCGACCGCCTGCAGGTCGTGCAGCAGGCGCGCGAGGACGACATCGCGGCGGTGCGCGCCAAATATGCCGAACTCGGCGTCGCCGCCGAATGCGCGCCCTATATCGCCGATTTTCCCGAGCGGCTGCGCTGGGCGCATCTGGTGATCGCGCGCGCGGGCGCCTCGACCGTCGCCGAACTCGCCTGCGCCGGGCGGCCCGCGATCTTCGTTCCCTATCCGCACGCGATGGACGATCATCAGACCTATAATGTCGTCGATATGGTTCAGGCGGGCGGGGCAATTTCCTTCCAGCAGCCCGATTTCACCGCCGCCGAGGTCGCGAAGCATATCCAGCGCATGGCGCTCGAACCCGGTGCGCTCGAAGAGGCGGCCGAGCGCGCCGCGAGCTGTGGGCTTCCCGATGCTACGCGCGATCTTGCCGACCTGGTCGAATCCTTCGCCGCGCCGCCGATGATGGACGTGATCCGCGTCGGCGCCCCGGCGCGCGCCGCCGTCGCCGGCGGCATCGCCGCCACCCGCGCGGGAGACGCCTGATGCGCGGCGTCGCGACCGATATCGGCATCATCCACTTCATCGGCATCGGCGGCATCGGCATGTCGGGGATCGCCGAGGTGATGCACAATCTCGGCTATCAGGTGCAGGGCAGCGACATCGCCGACTCCTATGTCGTCGAAGGCCTCCGGAAACGCGGGATCAAGGTCGCGATCGGGCACGAAGCAGCGAACGTCGAGGGCGTGGCGGTCGTCGTCACCTCGACCGCGGTCAAACGCGGCAATCCGGAGGTCGAGGCCGCGCTCGCGCACCGCATCCCCATCGTCCGCCGCGCCGAGATGCTGGCCGAACTGATGCGCCTCAAATCGACCGTCGCGGTCGCCGGGACGCACGGCAAGACGACGACGACCAGCCTCGTTGCCGCCTTGCTCGATGCGGGCGGCGTCGATCCGACGGTGATCAACGGCGGCATCATCAACAATTACGGCTCGAACGCGCGGCTCGGCGCGTCGGACTGGATGGTGGTCGAGGCCGACGAGAGCGACGGCAGCTTCCTGCGCCTCGACGGCACGATCGCGGTCGTCACCAACATCGATCCCGAACATCTCGACCATTATGGCAGCTTCGACGCGATCAAGGGCGCCTTCGTCGAATTCATCGAGAATGTGCCCTTCTATGGCGCCGCGATGCTCTGTCTCGATCATCCCGAGGTGCAGGCGATCATCCCGCGCATCCGCGACCGCCGCATCGTCACCTATGGTTTTTCGGCGCAGGCCGACGTGCGCGGCACCAATGTGACGCCGGGGCCCGACGGCAACCGCTTCGACGTCGTCGTGCGCGACCGCGACGGGAACAGCCGGACGATCGAGGGCATCCATTTGCCGATGTCGGGGCGCCACAATGTCCAGAATGCGCTCGCGGCGATTGCGGTGGCGCTGCATATGGGGGTCAGCGACGACAGGATTGCGTCGGGCTTCAAGGGCTTCGCCGGGGTCAAGCGCCGCTTCACCAAGGTCGGCGAGATTGCCGCCGAGGGTGGCGTCGTGACGGTGATCGACGATTATGCCCATCACCCCGTCGAAATCCGCGCGGTGCTGTCGGCGGCGCGCGAGGGTGCCGGGGCAGGGCGCGTCGTCGCGGCGGTCCAGCCGCATCGATTTACACGTCTTCGCGATCATATGGACGACTTCCAGCAGGCGTTCAACGACGCCGACATGGTGCTCGCGCTGCCCGTCTATGCGGCGGGCGAAAGCCCGATCGACGGCGTGTCGTCGGACGCGCTGGTCGCGGGATTGAAGGACCGCGGGCATCGTCATGCATCGACCGTCGCGGATGCCGATGCACTGGCCGCGACGATCGGCGAGGCCGTGAAGGCGGGTCAACTTGGTGCTGGCGACAAGGTCATCTGCCTCGGCGCCGGCGACATCACCAAGATCGCGGCGGGGCTGGCAGCGGCGGTGGAGTTGGCGACGTGAGCGGCATGCACCCGATCCTCCCCGGAACGGGGAGGGGGACCATGCGAAGCATGGTGGAGGGGCGCGGGCAGGCGAACGCTGCGTGTGACCTCCCGTGCCCCTCCACCACCCTTCGGGTGGTCCCCCTCCCCCGTTGGGGGAGGATCGGCGCATGACCACCGCAACCGTCCCCAGCGTTCGCGGCAAGCTCACCCCCAAGGCCCCGCTGGCGCCGCTCGTCTGGTTCAAGTCGGGCGGCCCCGCCGACTGGCTGTTCGAGCCGAAGGACGCTGACGATCTCGCGGATTTTCTCCGCGACCTCGATCCGGCGATTCCGGTGATGGCGCTCGGTCTCGGCTCGAACCTGATCGTCCGCGACGGCGGTTTTCCGGGCGTCGTCGTCCGGCTCGGCAAGGCGTTCGCCAAGGTCGAAGCGATCGATACGACGACGCTGCGCTGCGGCGGAGGCGCGTCGGGTATTCTGGTTTCCTCGACCGCGCGCGACGCAGGCATCGCGGGGCTGGAATTTCTGCGCTCGATCCCCGGCACCGTCGGCGGTTTCGTGCGAATGAACGGCGGCGCCTATGGCAGCGAGGTCAAGGACATATTGGTCGAAGCTGAAGTCGTCTTGCGCTCGGGCGAGCGCCGGACGCTGCCGCTCGCGGACCTCGGCTACACCTATCGCCACAGCGAATTGCCCGAGGGCGCGGTGGTGATCGGCGCGACCTTCCGCGGTCGTCCCGGCGCGAGCGAAGCCATTCAGGCCGAAATGGACCGCATCGCGGCGAGCCGCGAAGCCTCGCAGCCTTTGCGATCCAAGACCGGCGGTTCGACCTTCAAGAACCCGGAGGGATACAAGGCGTGGCAACTCGTCGACGAGGCTGGGTGCCGCGGCTTCGCGGTCGGCGGCGCGCAGGTCAGCGAGAAGCACACCAATTTTTTGATCAACACCGGCGATGCGACGAGCGCCGACATCGAGGCGCTCGGCGAGGAAGTCCGTCGCCGGGTGAAGGCGAAGAGCGGCATCGCATTGCAATGGGAGATTCAACGCGTGGGTAAGCCCGTATGAGCCGGGGTCCGTGGCATGTCGCCGTCCTGATGGGCGGCTGGTCGGCCGAGCGCGAGGTGTCGCTGATGAGCGGCAAGGACATCGCCGATGCGCTCGAGAGCCGCGGTCACAAGGTCACGCGCATCGACATGGACCGCGATGTCGCGCTGCGGCTCGCCGAGGCGAAGCCCGACATCGTGTTCAACGCGCTCCACGGCGTTCCGGGCGAGGACGGGACGGTGCAGGGAATGCTTGACCTGATGGGCCTCAAATACACCCACAGCGGGCTCGTCACCTCGGTGATCGCGATCGACAAGGAATTGACGAAGCAGGCGCTGGTGCCGCATGGTGTGCCGATGCCGACGGGGACGATGGTCGACAGCGAAAGCCTGTTTTCAGTCGATCCGCTGCCGCGCCCCTATGTGCTGAAACCCGTCAACGAAGGCTCGTCGGTCGGGGTCGCGATCGTCAAGGACGACAGCAATTACGGCAACCCGATCGCGCGCGATGCGGTGGGGCCCTGGCAGGAGTTCGACCGCTTGCTCGCCGAACCTTTCATCAAGGGGCGCGAGCTGACCGTCGCGGTGCTCGGCGACCAGGCGCTCGGCGTCACCGAACTGCGCGTCAAGTCGGGCTTCTACGACTATGACGCCAAATATACCGAGGGACTGACCCAGCATGTCTGCCCCGCCGAAGTTCCCGCCGACATCGCGCAGCGGATGAAGGACCTCGCGGTCCAGGCGCACCGGCTGCTCGGCTGCAAGGGCGCGTCGCGTTCCGACTTTCGCTGGGACGACGAGCACGGCCTTGCCGGCATCTATCTGCTGGAGGTCAACACCCAGCCCGGCATGACGCCGCTCAGCCTCGTGCCCGAACAGGCGCGCGCGATCGGTATCGACTATGCCGAACTCGTCGAGCGCATCGTGGAGGAAGCCCTATGAGCAGCACGCGGATCAAGCGCGGCAAGGCGCCCCCGCGCCGCCCCGCGCGCGCGCCGAAGAAGCGGCGGAAAATCCAGAAGTCGCGGTTGAACGCGGTGATCAACGCGCTGCCCGTCAGCCCCGCGACGCTGCAGCGCGCCGCCAACTGGACGATCGGCATCGGCCTGGCCGCCGCGGTCGCGCTCGCCGCCCACGCGACCGGCGTGACCGCGAAGATCCACGAGGAATATGCGCAGGCGGTCGGCCGCGCGGGCTTTCAGGTCAAAAAGGTCGAGGTCGTCGGCGCCGACCGCATCGATCGGCTCAAGGTCTATGACATCGCGCTCGCGCAGAAAGACCGCTCGATGGCGGCGGTCGACCTTGAAAATGTCCGCCACGACCTGATGCAATATGGCTGGATCAAGGATGCGCGCGTCTCGCGCCGCCTGCCCGACACGCTGGTCGTCGACATCGTCGAGCGCACCCCGGCGGCGATCTGGCAGCATAATAATCGCCTGTCGCTGATCGACGCGAAGGGCGTCGTGCTCGAACCCGTCAGCGTCGCGACGATGCCCGACCTGCCGCTCGTCATCGGCCCGCACGCGAACCGCCGTGCGCAGGATCTCGATCGGCTGCTGGCCGAGGCAAGCTCCCTGAAGGAATTGCTCGCGGGCGCGACCTGGGTCGGCAACCGCCGCTGGGATTTGCGCTTCCGCAGCGGCGAGACGCTGTCGCTTCCCGAGGGCGAGGTCGAGGCGAAGGCGGCGCTCGCCAAATTCGCGCATATGGACGGCGCCAACCGGCTGCTCGGCCGCGGTATCCTGCGCTTCGATATGCGCGATCCCACGCGTTTCGTGCTGCGCCTGCCGCACGAAGGGCAGGTGGCGCCCGCGAAGCTCGACGATGCACATGATGCGGCCGATGCCGTTGCCGCCGCCGCTTCGGCGGAGAAGGGATAAGCCATGGCGCCGCCCCGCATCGAAAAGATCATCACCGCGCTCGACGTCGGCTCGTGGAAGGTCTGCGCGCTGATCGCGGGGCAGACCGCCGACGGCCAGCTCCACGTCCTCGGCACCGGCCAGCGCGAGAGCCGCGGCGTCCAGCGCGGCTATGTCGCCGACATGGAGCAGACCGAGCATATCGTGCGCGAGGCGATCGAACAGGCCGAACGGATCGCGGGGCTCAACATCGACGATGTCTGGGTCAGCTTCTCGGCGGGCAGCCTGCTGAGCGACGTCGCGCCGATCGAGAGCGAGCTCGGCGGCCACCGCATCGAGCAGGAGGATATCGACGACCTGCTCGCCGCCGGCCGCGCCGGGATCGATCCCGAGGGACGGATGATCCTCCATGCCCAGCCCGCGCTCTATACGCTCGACGGGCTCACCGGGGTCAAGAACCCGATCGGGCTCCACGCCGACCGGCTCGGCGTCGACATCCATATCATCATGGCCGACGGCGCGCCGGTGCGGAATCTGGAGGCGGCGGTGCGGCAGGCGCATCTTGACGTCAACGCCGTCGTCGCCTCGCCGATCGCCGCCGGGCTCGCCTGCCTGTCGGACGAGGAACGCGACCTCGGCGTCGCGCTCGTCGAGCTTGGCGCCGCGGTCACCACCGTCTCGCTCTATGCCGGCGGGATGCTCGTCGAGATGGCGTCGCTGCCCTTCGGCGCGAGCGACATCACCGACGACATCGCTTCGGCCTTCGGCATCCGCCGCAGCCAGGCGCAGCGGCTCCAGAGCTTCTACGGCTCGGCCTCGGCTTCCCCGCGCGACAATAACGAGATCATCGAGCTCGATCCTGGCGCGCCTGCGGGCAGCGATTCGCCGCGCATCACGCGGGCGCAGCTCGTCGCGGTGATCCGCCAGCGCCTCGACGCGATGATGGGCGACATCGGCCGGACGCTGAAGGACCTGCATTTCGTCGGGCCGGTCGGGCGTCAGGTCGTGCTCGTCGGCGGCGGCGCCGACCTGAAAGGCCTCGCCGACTACACGCAGAGTGCGCTCGGCCGCGCCGCGCGCGTCGGGCGGCCGCGCGGGCTGCACGGCCTGCCCGATGCCCATGGCGGACCGGCTTTCGCGACGCTCGCGGGTCTGGTTCTCTATGCCGCGTCGGACCCGGTGGACCTGCGCGATCTGCCGATGATGGCGCAGGATGTCTATCGGCCGAAGAACGCGGGCATCATCAATCGATTGATGGCCGCTCTCAAAAGCAGTTTTTGAACGACGGGCGTGGGAAAGGTTAATTTTTTGGGTGATTCCCACGTCACAATAGTGCAATGCGGTCACAGAATCCCGGACGGTGGGACTGACGTCCGGATGGGTCGCAAGGTGAGGGACGCGGCGCAGGTCCGCCGCACAGGGAGATTGGTTGATGAGCATCAATATTGGCCCGCCGCAGGTCGATGAGCTGAAGCCGCGGATCGCGGTCATCGGGGTCGGCGGCGCGGGCGGCAATGCCATCGCAAACATGATCGCCGCGCGGGTCGAGGGCGTCGATTTCGTCGTTGCCAACACCGACGCGCAGGCGCTCAACGCCTCGCCGGCGGAGCGGCGTATCCAGCTCGGCACGCAGATCACGCAGGGTCTGGGCGCGGGCTCGCGGCCCGAGGTCGGGCGCGCGGCGGCCGAGGAAAGCATCAGCCAGGTCGAGGAAGCGCTGAACGGCGCGCATATGTGCTTCGTCGCGGCCGGCATGGGCGGCGGCACCGGCACCGGCGCGGCGCCGGTGATCGCCAAGGCGGCGCGCGACCGCGGCATCCTGACCGTCGGCGTCGTGACCAAGCCCTTCACCTTCGAGGGCCAGCGCCGTATGCGGTCGGCCGAGGCCGGCATTGCCGAGCTTCAGGACCATGTCGACACGCTGATCGTCATTCCGAACCAGAATCTCTTCCTCGTCGCCAACCCGAACACGACCTTCAAGGAAGCGTTCACCATGGCCGACGAAGTGCTTCAGCAGGGCGTACGCGGCATCACCGACCTGATGGTCATGCCCGGCCTCATCAACCTCGACTTCGCCGACGTGCGCAGCGTTATGCGCGAAATGGGCAAGGCGATGATGGGCACCGGCGAAGCCGAAGGCGACGGCCGCGCGCTCGAGGCGGCGCAAAAGGCGATCGCCAACCCGCTGCTCGACGGCGTGTCGATGGCAGGCGCAAAGGGCGTCATCATCTCGATCACCGGCGGCGAGGACATGCGCCTGATGGAAGTCGACGAGGCCGCGAACCATATCCGCGAACTGGTCGATCCCGACGCGAACATCATCTGGGGCAGCGCCTTCAACGACAATCTCGACGGCAAGATTCGCGTGTCGGTCGTCGCGACCGGCATCGACAGCACCGGCGACACGTCGGCGCAGGCGGCGCCCGCGACGCGCAGCTTCTCGTTCCAGCCCGCGCGCACCGTCGCACCGGCTCCGGTCGCTGAGGAACCTGTCGAGGCGGCCGCGCCCGAAGCGCCGGTCGAGGCTCCTGTCGAAGCCGACAATGACCCGGCCCCCGGCTTCTCGCTCGGCGACGCGCCGCAGGCCGAGGCGCCTGCCGAGGCCGTTGCCGAGGAAGAACCGATGGAGCTCTCGCAGGTCGCGGCGCGCTATGACGATACCGCCGACGAGCTGGTGCTCAGCGAGCCCGAAGCTCCGACCGGCTATCAACCTGCCGCTCCGGCTGCCGAAGCCGCTCCGCACGCCGCACCTGCCGAGGATGCGCCTGCGCGCGCGCTCGGTGGTGGAACGCTGTTCGAGCGCATGTCGCGCCTGTCGCGCGGTTCGACCGCCGACCGCGAAGAGGGCAAGGAGGACGGGGTCGACATCCCGCGCTTCCTCGGACGCCAGAACAACCAGTAACAGGGCAGTAAGCGGCCGTTGCTCCGGGCAAGGCGGGCCTGAAATCGGGATGATCTGACGTGCCCTTGCGGCCATGGAAAGCGATGCGGCGACAGGGTTGGGCCGCCGGACCCGGACGGGCCCGGCGCCTGGCGGCGGCGGCGGGCGCGCTGCTGCTGACGAGCGCGATCGCCACGCCTGCGCTCGCCTTTCAGGCGGCGACGCCCGATGCGGCGACGAAAGCGGCGATGGACAAGCGCACCGCGGCGCGAACCCTGCTGTCGTCGGCGCTCGGGCGGCTGGCGACGAACAGCAATGATGCCGCGGCGCTGCTCGATGCCGGGCGCGCTTCGAACGAGCTCGAGGATTATCGCGCCGCGGTCGGCTTCCTGACCCGCGCCGAGCAGGCGAGCCCGCGTGACGGCGCGGTCAAGGCGGCGCTCGGCTCGGCGATGGTCCATATGGAAAGCCCGACGCGCGCGCTCGACTATTTCGGCGAAGCGCAGCTTCTTGGCGCGCCCGAGCGGCTTTTTCTCGCCGACCGCGGCCTCGCCCGCGACCTGCTGGGACAGCAGGATGCGGCGCAGCGCGACTATCAGCTCGCGCTGTCGATCGCCCCCAATGACGAGGTGACGCGCCGCTATGCGCTCTCGCTCGGGATCAGCGGCGAAGCCGACCGGGCGGTGCAGTTGCTGACCCCGCAGCTTCGCGCGCAGGATCGCGCGGCGTGGCGGTTGCGCGCGATGATCCTGGCGATGAACGGCCGCGATGCCGAGGCGACCGAGATCGTCAATGCGACGATGCCCCCGGCGCTCGCGCAGAATATCCTGCCCTATCTGACGCAGATGGACCGGCTCAACCCGGCGCAGCAGGCCGCCGCCGCGCATTTCGGCCGCTTCCCGAGCGGCGAGCTCGGCCCGCGCCGGAGGCCGGTGCAGGTCGCCGCCGCGACCCCGCCGCCGCCATCGCCTTCCCCGCCTGCGACCGAGGCGGGCAGACGGTCGGAGCGCAGCCGGCCGCCGGTGGCGGCCACGCCGAAGCCCAAACCGGCGCCGGTTCCGGCAGCGACGCCGACGCCGCGGCCAGCCGCTTCCAAACCCGCTTCCGTCGCGGCATCGCGGGCGCCGGCGGCGCGGCCGCCTGCCGTGGACAAGCCAGCCCCCGCCGCCGCAAGTCCGTCTCCCGTCCCCGTCAGGGCGGACCCGCCCGCCGCAACGGTGGCCGCGCCTGCTCCGGCGGCGGCCGCATCCGTCGCCCCGATCGGCACGAACCCCGTGCAGTCGTCGACCCCCGTCGGCCCCGGTTTTTCGATCGCCGATGTCGGGCGGCCCGCGCCGGCTCCGGCGGCCGCCCCCATGCCGCCGCCGCCATCGATCGCGCCCGCGGGAAGCGCCGTGACGCCCGAGGCGCCGCTGGCCTCGCTCGCGGCCATCGCCAGTTCGATCGAGATTCCGCCCGAGGAAATGGCGCGGCCCGACAACGCGATCGGCGCCGACGTGCTCGCCAGGCTGCGCGAGGACAAGAAGCGCGCCGACGCCGCCGAAGAAGCGAAGCGCGAGAAGGAAGAGGCGGCCGCCAAGGCGAAAGCCGAGGCCGAAGCGAAGGCCAAGGCCGAAGCGGCCGAAAAGAAGGCCAATCCCGCGCGCACCTGGGTGCAGATCGCGACCGGCGCCAATGCCAAGGCGCTGGCGTTCGACTATGACCGGTTCGCGAAGAAGAACGCGGCGCTGTTCAAGGGGAAATCGGCCGCGACGACCGAATGGGGCAGGACGCGGCGCCTGCTCGTCGGGCCGTTCAAGGATCGCGCGACGGCGCAGGACTGGCTCGGCGACTACAAGAAGGCGGGCGGCGACGGTTTCCTGTTCAACAGCGACGCCGGCCAGAGCGTCGACCCGGTCAAATGAGCGTCGCCGCCTGCGCCAGCAATCCGGCGCAGAGCCGCGGCCGCCGCCACGAGGAACCGGGCCGCGTCGTGCGCGGCCCGCGCGACGCGTTCCAGCGCGACCGCGACCGCATCATCCACTCGATCGCCTTTCGCCGCCTGCGCCATAAGACGCAGGTCTTCGTCGCCCCCGACGGCGATCATTACCGCGTCCGCCTGACCCACAGTATCGAGGTCGCGCAGATCGGCCGCGGCATCGCCCGCGCGCTCGGCCTCAACGAGGATCTGACCGAGGCGCTGTGCCTTGCGCACGACATCGGCCATCCGCCCTTCGGCCATGCGGGCGAGGATGCGCTGAAGGCCGCGATGGCGGGGCATGGCGGCTTCGACCATAATGGCCATACGCTGCGGACCTTGGCGCGGCTCGAATGCCCCTATCCGCGTTTCGACGGGCTGAACCTGAGCTGGGAGACGCTGGAGGGGCTCGCCAAGCATAACGGCCCCGTGCGCCATCCCGGCTGGGCGCTGGTCGAGATCGACCGCGAATTTCCGCTCGACCTTGCAAGCCACGCCAGCCTCGAGGCGCAGGTCGCGGCGGTGGCCGACGACATCGCCTATGACAATCACGACATCGACGACGGGCTGCGCGCGGGGCTGCTGACGCTCGACCAGTTGATGGACCAGCCGTTCGTCGCCGCCAATTACCGCGCGGTCGAGGGGCGCTTTCCCGGCGCGCCGCGCGACCGCTTGCTGCGCGAACTGGTGCGCGACCAGATCGGCGTGATGGTCAACGATGTGATCGCCACGACCGAAGCGAATGTCGCCGCCGCCGGGGTGGCGAGCGCCGGCGAGGTGCGCGCGGCGGGTCGCACCCTCGGGGCTTTCTCGGGCGACCTCGCGCGGCAGGAACGCGACCTCAAGCGCTTCATGTATGCGAATCTCTATCACCACCCGTCGCAGATCGAGGCGGCGGTGGGGGCAAAGGAGGTGGTGTCGCGCCTGTTCGACGCCTACGCCGCCGACCCGCGCCTGATGGGCGAGGACTGGGCCTCGCGCCTGCCCGAAGGGGAGGGGGCGACGGTGCGCCATATCGGCGACTATATCGCGGGCATGACCGACCGCTTCGCGATCGACCGCTTCGCGGAGATTTTCGGCCGCGGGGCGGTGCCGGGGGCGCTGGCGCACGCGTGATCGGTTGCGCAGAGAACGCAGAGTGCGCAGAGATTTGTTCACGCGGAGACGCGGAGACGCGGAAAGATTTGGCGATCTCCCACTTTCGTCATTCCCGCGAAAGCGGGAACCCAGCCAAAGGTTTTGGCGCTTCGCCAGCCCATGTCCCTTCTGCGCAAGTCGGGGCCGAATTGCGGTTTTCGGATACGGCGCTGCCGCGCTGGTTCTTTCGTTACGCTGGGTTCCCGCTTTCGCGGGAATGACGAAAGTGGAGGGAGCCGCAGAATCTCTCCGCGCCTCCGCGTCTCCGCGTGAATCCTTTTCACCTGATCTCCGCGAACTCTGCGTTCTCTGCGCGAAAATAACCCGGAGCCCACATTGCCAATCGGGCGCGGCGCGGCTTAGGATCGGGCTATGGCGTCACCCGACATCCTGCTGATCGGTGCAACCGGCCTTGTCGGCGGCATCGTGGCGCGGTCGGTCGCCGCGACGATCCTCAGCCGCCGCGCGCCCGACGATCCGTCGTCGCAGCGGGAAATTATCGTTGCGCCTAGCGAGCAATGGCCCGCGCTCATCGCCGACCGGCGGCCCGCGACGCTGATCTCCTGCCTCGGCACGACGATCCGGCAGGCGGGATCGCAGGCGGCGTTTCGCGCCGTCGATCATGATCTGCTTCTCGCCTGCGCGCGCGCCGCGAAAGAGGCGGGGGTGCGGCAGATGATCGCGGTCAGCAGCGTCGGGGCGTCAGCGAAAGCCTCCAATTTCTATCTGCGGACCAAGGGTGAGGTCGAGGATGGGCTTCGCGCGCTGGGGTTCGACCGGCTCGACCTGCTTCGCCCTGGTCTGTTGACCGGGAACCGCGCGGGGCTGCCGCGGCTGGGCGAGGGAATTGCGATGGCCGCGGCGCCGCTGACCGATGCGCTGCTTCACGGATCGCTGCGCCGCTATCGCTCGATTCCCGCCGAAAGGGTCGCGCAGGCGATTGCCCGGCTGACCGGCGAGCGGGCGTCCGGCGTCTATATCCACGAAAACGACGCGATCCGCGCGCTCGCCGATTGACTCCGTAAAAAGGCGACGCCAAGGCTCGGGCGTCTGTCGGGCCTCCTTGCGGAGATTCGGCCGGCCGCGCGGGAGAGCGCGGGGCAGGGCGACCTGCGCCGCCACCGAAGGAGCAACCGCCCCGGAAACTCTCAGGTCAACGGACCGCGCAGGCTGGAGTGGACACTCTGGAAAGCGTTCCGGCGGAATTCGCCGGGGCCACCGAAGGGGTAACCCCGAATCATCGGGGGAAAACTCTCAGGTTCCCGTGACAGAGGGGGCATGGCGACAGGACGGCATCGGGCCGCGCCTTGCCATGTCAACCGCGGGAGACTGACATGACCGAAACGGACTTTACGGGCGAGGAAGCGGTCCCCACCGCGACGCTGCCGCTCGACGCCTGGCACCGCGCGCGCGGCGGCCGAATGGTCGAATTCGCCGGCTATTGGATGCCGATCCAATATGAAGGCATCATGGCCGAACATCAGTGGACGCGCGACAATGCGGGCCTGTTCGACGTCAGCCACATGGGGCAGCTCAGCCTTTCGGGCGAAAATGTCGCGGCGGCGCTCGAAACGCTCGTTCCCGGCGACATCGCGGCGTTGAAGCCCGGCCGGATGCGCTATTCGCTGCTGCTCGGCGAGGACGGCGGGATTCTGGACGATTTGATGGTCACCAATGAGGGCGACCAGCTCGGCGTCGTGGTCAACGGCGCGGTGAAGTGGGACGACATCGGCTATCTTCGCGAAAATCTTCCCGACGACGTCACCCTCAATCACAACGAGGATTATGGCCTGCTCGCGCTCCAGGGGCCGAAGGCGGCTGACGCACTGGCGCGGCTGGTGCCCGAATGCGCGGATATGGTGTTCATGCAGGCCGCGCGCGCGACGTGGAACGGCCATGCGATCGCGCTCAGCCGCTCGGGCTATACCGGCGAGGACGGCTTTGAAATCTCGCTTCCGAACGAAGCGCTCGCTGCCTTCGCCGACGCGCTGTGCGCGATGGACGAGGTGAAACCGATCGGGCTCGGCGCGCGCGACAGCCTGCGGCTCGAAGCGGGACTTCCCCTCTACGGCCACGACCTCAGCGAAGACACTGATCCGGTCGAGGGCGACCTTGGTTTCGCGATCGGCAAGCGCCGCCGCGAAGAAGCGAATTTCCCTGGCGCCGCGCGCATTCTCGGTCACCTTGCCGATGGCCCGCCGCGTCGGCGCGTCGGCCTGCTCGTCGACGGCAAGCTGCCGGTGCGTGAAGGCGCGAAGCTGTTCGACGGTAACACCGAAATCGGCGTCGTGACCTCGGGCGGCTTTGCCCCCAGCGTCGGCGCGCCGATCGCGATGGGCTATGTGCCGCGCGACCACGCGGCGCCCGGCACCGCGATCGCCGCCGAAGTGCGCGGCAAGCGCGTGCCGTGCACCGTCGCCGCCATGCCGTTCGTTCCCCATAACTATGTCCGCAAACAGGGAGGCTGACCGATGCCGCGTTATTATACCGAAGAGCATGAATGGGTCGATGTCGACGGCGACGTCGCGACGGTCGGCATCACCGACTTCGCGCAGAGCCAGCTTGGCGACATCGTGTTCGTCGAGGTTCCCGACACCGGCGCCGAACTGGCCGCGGGCGGCGACGCCGCGGTCGTCGAATCGGTCAAGGCCGCCAGCGACGTCTATGCGCCGGTCGACGGCGTGGTGACCGAGGGCAACGGCCAGCTCGAAGAGGACCCGGCGCTCGTCAACAGCGACCCCGAGGGCGAAGGCTGGTTCTTCCGCATGACGCTGAGCGACAAGAGCCAGCTCGACGGCCTGATGAATGCCGAAGCCTATAAGGCCTTCATCGCCGATCTTTGACCGCTTTCACCCCTCCCGCTTGCGGGAGGGGCCTTGGAGGCTTCGATGAGCGTTTCCGACGCCGCCCTCGCCGATTGTCGCCTGATGGTGGCGACGCCCATCTATGACGGGGCGCAGGGCAGCTATGTCCGCGCCGCGCTCGACCTCGCACTGAAGGCGCAGGCGGCGGGCATTGCCGTGCGGTTCGAGTTCATCCTCTATCAGGCGTCGATCACCCGCGCGCGCGATCTGCTGGCGGCGATCTTCCGCGCCAGCGACTGTACGCATCTGCTGTTCGTCGACGCCGATATCGATTTCGCGGCCGACGACGTCTTTTCGATGCTGGCGGCGATGCGTGAGCAGGAGGACTGCGCGATCCTTGGCGCGGCTTGTCCGCGGAGGATCATGAACTGGTCCAACGTCGCGCGCGCGGTCGAGCAAGGGATGGCGAAGGACGATCCCGGCGAGCTTGCGCGCTTCGGCGGCGAGTTCGCGCTGCATTTCGTGCATCGGGACCAGCGTTTTGCGCTGACCGACCTTGTCGAGCTGACGCGCGCCGGGACGGGGATGATGCTGATCCGCCGCGACGTGCTCGACGGGCTGGCCGCGCGGCATCCCGAACTCGCCTTTCGCACCGACCCCGGCGAGCGTGCCGCGCACGGCGTCGCCGACAGCGAGCAGAGCTTCTTCCTGCCGATGATCGACCCCGACAGCCGCGAATTGCTGTCCGACGACTATGCCTTTTGCCGCCGCGCGCGCGACGCGGGTTTCCGCATCTGGCTCGCGCCGTGGGTGCGCACGACGCACAGCGGCCCCGCGATCTTCGCGGGATCGCTTCCCGACCTCGCCCAGCTTTTTGCCGTCCATTCCGCTTCTTCCACGGAGTAGTTCATGCGTTATCTTCCCCTTACCAGCGACGACCGCGCGGCGATGCTCGCCGCCGTCGGCGCCGCGTCGATCGACGATCTGTTCGTCGATGTGCCCGCCGAAGCGCGGCTCGACGGCGCGATCGCCGGGCTTCCCGATCATGCCAGCGAGCTTGCGGTCGAGCGCCATATGGCGGCACTCGCGCGGCGGAACATGGCGGCGGGCGACGGGCCCTTCTTCCTCGGCGCGGGCGCCTATCGCCACCATGTCCCGGCGAGCGTCGACCATCTGATCCAGCGCGGCGAGTTCCTGACTGCCTACACCCCCTATCAGCCCGAAATCGCGCAGGGCACGCTGCAGATGCTGTTCGAATTTCAGAGCCAGGTCGCGCGCCTGCTCGGCACCGATGTCGCCAATGCGTCGATGTACGACGGCTCGACCGCCTGCTGGGAAGCGATCGTCATGGCGCGGCGCGTCACGCGGCGCGGCAAGGCCTTGCTCTCGACCGGGCTCCATCCGCATTATCGCAGCGTTGCGCGGACCATGGCGAACTATACCGGCGATGTGCTCGTCGATGGCGATCCGGCGCTCGTTCCCGGCACCGACTGGGCCGCGCTCGCGGCGGCGGTCGACAAGGAGGTGAGCTGCGTCGTCGTCCAATATCCCGACATCCTCGGCCGTATCGACGACATGGCCGCGCTCGCGAGCGCCTGCCAGGCCGCGGGCGCGCTGCTGATCGCGGTGGTGACCGAACCCGTCGCGCTCGGCCTGATCAAGGCGCCCGGCGAGATGGGCGCCGACATCGTCGTCGGCGAGGGGCAGTCGATCGGCGTCGGGTTGCAGTTCGGCGGGCCTTATCTCGGCCTGTTCGGCTGCAAGGCCAAATATGTCCGTCAGATGCCGGGCCGCCTCTGCGGCGAGACCGCCGACGCCAATGGCAAGCGCGGCTTCGTGCTGACGCTCTCGACCCGCGAGCAGCATATCCGGCGCGAGAAGGCGACGAGCAATATCTGCACCAATTCGGGGCTTTGCGCGCTGGCATTCAGCATCCACATGACCCTGCTGGGCGAGGCGGGCCTCCGCCATTTGGCGGGGATCAATCACGGCCGCGCGCAGGCCGCCGCCGCCGAACTGGCGAAGGTGCCGGGCGTGTCGCTGCTGAACAGCGGCTTCTTCAACGAGTTCACCTTGGTCCTGCCCAAGGCGGCGCGGCCCGTCATTCACGAACTGGCGGAAAAGGGCATTCTCGGCGGCGTTTCGCTTGGCCGCCTCTACCCGGACAATGACGCGCTCGCGAACGGGCTCGTCGTCGCGGTGACCGAGACTGTCACCGAAGAGGATATCGCCGCCTTTGCCGCGGCGCTGAAGGAGGTGCTGGCATGACCGCGCTCAACCGCGCCGGGTGGCGCCCCGAAATGAACGCCGGCGGCGTCGACGACACGACGACCTTCACCGGCAACCGCGCGCTGATGCTCGAGGAACCGCTGATCTTCGAGATCGGCGGCAGCGAGACGACCGGCGTCGATTTCGACGAGGCGGCCCCCGCCGCCGACCTCGGCACGCTCGCGCGCTCGGCGCCGATCGGCCTGCCGGGGCTCAGCGAGTCGGAAACGGTGCGCCACTATACGCGCCTGTCGCGGCAGAATTATGCGATCGACCTCGGCCTCTTCCCGCTCGGAAGCTGCACGATGAAGCACAACCCGCGCCTCAACGAAAAGGTCGCGCGGATGCCGGGGTTCGCCGACGTCCACCCGCTCCAGCCGCAGGAAACGGTGCAGGGCGCCTATGCGGTGATCCACGAACTCGCCGAATGGCTGATCACGCTCACCGGGATGCACAGCGTTGCCATGTCGCCCAAGGCGGGCGCGCATGGCGAGCTTTGCGGCATCCTCTGCATCAAGGCGGCCTTGGAAGCGCGCGGCGAGGACCGCCGCGTCATCCTCGTCCCCGAAAGCGCGCACGGCACCAACCCCGCCACCGCCGCCTTCGCGGGCTTCGCCGTCGAGGATATTCCGGCGACCGGCGAAGGCCGCGTCGACCTCACGGCGCTGAAAGCACGGCTCGGCCCCGACGTCGCGGGGGTGATGATCACCAACCCCAACACATGCGGCCTGTTCGAGCGCGAGATGAAGGCGATTTCGGACGCGGTCCACGCGGCGGGCGGCTATGTCTATTGCGACGGCGCCAATTTCAACGCGATCGTCGGGCGCGTCCGCCCCGGCGACCTGGGCGTCGACGCGATGCACATCAACTTGCACAAGACCTTCTCGACCCCGCACGGCGGCGGCGGTCCGGGTTCGGGGCCGGTGGTGCTGTCGGAGGCGCTCGCGCCCTTCGCGCCGCTGCCTTTCGTCACCAGCGAAGACGGTCGCTTCCGGCTGATCGAGGAGGAGAATGCGGGCGAGGATCATCCGCAGACCTTTGGCCGCATGACCGCCTTTCACGGCCAGATGGGCATGTTCACCCGCGCGCTTGCCTATATCCTCAGCCACGGCGCCGACGGGCTCAAGCAGGTTGCCGAGGATGCCGTGCTCAACGCGAACTATGTGCTACGCAGCCTCGAGGATGTGCTCGACGCGCCGTTCGCGGCTTCGGGGCCGTGCATGCACGAGGCGCTGTTCAGCGACCGCGGGCTGGCCGAAGGCTTCTCGACGCTCGACGTCGCCAAGGGGCTGATCGACGAGGGCTATCATCCGATGACGGTCTTCTTCCCGCTCGTCGTCCATGGCGCGATGCTGATCGAACCGACCGAGACCGAGAGTAAGGCGGTGCTCGACCAGTTCATCGGCGCGCTGCGTAGCATCGCGCTGCGCGCGAAGAACGGCGACCCGGCGCTCAAATCGGCGCCGCATTTCGCCCCGCGCGCCCGGCTCGACGAAACGCTCGCGGCGCGGAAACCCGTGCTCGCGTGGAGTGAGCCCGAGGTGGCGCCGGGCACGCCGTCGCTGAGCGAGATCGGCGGCAGTTGACCGGCGCCGACGACCGCGCGGCGAAGCGCCCTGGCGCCGGCTGCCTCGCCGGCGGGGCGCTGTTCGCGGTCGTCTTCGTCGCGATCTGGCTGGCAGCGATCACGCTCTACGGGCTGGTCGTCGAACAATGGGCGCTGGTCCGCGTCCGCCGCGACTTCAGCTATGACTGGGCCTTTCTCTATGCGCCGCTGATCGCGCTGGGGGTCGGGCTAACGGCGGCCTTCTTCGCGACGCGGCGACTGCCCGCGGCGCGGATGACGCTGCTGATCCTGACGGCCGGCCTGATCGCACTGTTCGGCGGCATCCTGCTCTTCGGGCTGGGCGCGGTGATTTAGCACGCAATAATGTCAGTTTCAGATATCCGTCATTGCGAGCGAAGCGAAGCAATCCAGGGCGTTTTACGCACGCTCTGGATTGCCGCGTCGCCTTCGGCTCCTCGCAATGACGGGAAAAGCTGATCTGGGGAGAGAACGCATATGAGCTGGAACAACCTTTATCTCATCGCCAATTACTGGGCGATCGCCGGCTGGCTGCTGCTCGCCTTCGCGCCGCGCAGTCCGCGGACATTGTCCGCCATCCTCTATGCCGGCGTGTCGCTGCTCTGCCTGCTGTATATTATTCTCATCACCGGTTTCCTGACCGGGGGGATCGACCCGGGCGGGACTGGCGGCAGTTTCACCTCGCTCGCCGGGGTGATGAAGCTGTTCGCGGCGCCGGGCGGAGCGACGCTCGGCTGGGTCCATTATCTTGCCTTCGACCTGTTCACCGGCCTGTGGATCGCGCGCGACGCCGACAACAAGGGGTTCGGCCGCATCGTGCAACTGCCGTTCCTGTTTCTGACCCTGATGGCGGGGCCGGTCGGCCTGTTCCTCTGGCTGGTCGTCCGCGAACGCCGCGCGCGGGAACAGGCGCGCGCTGCATGACCCAGCCGTGGATGGCAGAGGACGGCGGCGCGGGAGCGAAGCGCCACGCCCCCGCGACGGTCCGCAACCGCGATGCGATCGCCGCCGTGCTCGCCGACTGGCTGCCGCCCGCGGGCACGGTGCTGGAGGTCGCGAGCGGATCGGGCGAACATGTCGTCCATTTCGCCGCCGCCTTTCCGGGGCTCTTCTGGCAACCGAGCGATCCCGACCCCGCGGCGTTGACCTCGATCGCCGCATGGCGCGCCGAGGCGGGTCTCGCGAACATCGCGCCGCCGATCCTGCTCGACGCCGCCGCGCCCCTATGGCCGGTGGGGACGGCCGATGCGCTGCTGTGCATCAACATGGTGCATATCAGCCCATGGGCCGCGACGCTGGGGCTTTTCGCAGGGGCCGCCCGCATCTTGCCGCCGGGCGCGCCGCTGATCCTTTACGGTCCCTATCTCGAACGCGAAGTGGCAACCGCGCCCTCGAACCTGGCGTTCGACCGCTCGCTGAAGGAACGCAATCCCGATTGGGGGCTGCGCGATCTGGACGCGGTCGAGGTCGCCGCTGCCGAAGCCGGCCTGGCCTTTGCCGAGCGCCGCGCCATGCCCGCGAACAATCTGATGCTGCTTTTTCATCGTCGCTGATTGCACCCTGTCACATCTGCGTGCTTTTCCCGCGCGCGCGGAGCCGCTAGCCTTGCCATCGATTGCAAAAAGCAACGCGATTCGAGGAGAGAGAATCGATGGCCGCCGACCTTTCGGACCTGATGACGTTCGACGAATTCATTGCCCATTGGGCGGCCGACCGGCCGGATCGCATCGCGATGCGCGAGGAAGACCGGGTCTTCACCTATGCCGAACTTGAAGAGCGCACCGCGCGCGTCGCAAGCGCTTTGCTCGCCGCTGGACTGGAGAAGGGCGACCGCATCGCGTGGATCGGCAAGAACAGCGATCTCTATTTCACCATCTTCTTCGGTGCGGCGCGCGCGGGCATCGTGATGGCGCCGATCGGCTGGCGGCTGTCGCCGACCGAGTGGGCCTATATCGTCAATGATACCAAGGCGAAGATCGTCTTCACGGGGCCCGGCTTCGAGAATGCGGCGGAACAGCTTGCCGGCAAACTCGACCGCGCTCCGCGGATCATCGGCGCCGACGAGGCGCGCGCGCTGATCGACAGCACGCCGCGCGCCGCTTTCGTGCCCTCAGGACCGAACGACGCCGTATTGCAACTTTACACCTCGGGCACGACCGGCAATCCCAAGGGTGCGGTGCTGTCGAACCGCAACCTCTTCGCGCTGCGCAAGAATTCCGCCGACGCCGACCTCGCCTATACGAAATGGGACGATGACGAGGCGGTGCTCGTCGCCATGCCCTGCGCGCATATCGGCGGCACCGGCCTCGGCATCATGGCGCTCGCGGCGGGGCTGCCGGGCATCATCCTTGCCGAGTTCAACCCCGACGGCGTGTTCGACGCGGTCGAGCAGCATGGCGTCACGCGCTTCTTCATCGTCCCCGCGGCGCTTCAGATGCTGCTGATGCACCCGCGCTGCGCCAGCGTCGATTACAGCCGGCTCAAATATATCCTCTACGGTGCCGCGCCGATCCCGCTCGACCTGCTGCGCCAGTGCATCAGGATGTTCGGCGCCGAATTCATCCAGGCCTATGGGATGACCGAGACCACCGGCACGATCTGCATGTTGCCGCCCGAGGATCATGATCCCGAAGGCAACAAGCGGATGCGCTCTGCGGGTAAGGCGCTGCCCGGCGTCGAGATCAAAATCCT
Source organism: Sphingopyxis sp. (assembly GCF_025869345.1). GTDB lineage: Bacteria > Pseudomonadota > Alphaproteobacteria > Sphingomonadales > Sphingomonadaceae > Sphingopyxis. The sequence continues at coordinate 13,585 of NZ_JAOZVW010000146.1, read as the reverse complement.
TGGCGCTGACGGCAAGGAAGTTCCGACCGGCGACGTCGGCGAGGTCGTCACCCGCTCGTCGAACAACATGCTCGGATACTGGAACCTGCCCGACGCGACGGCGAAGACGATGACCGGGGACGGCTGGATCCACACCGGCGATGCGGGCTATCTCGACGAGGACGGCTATCTCTTCATCCACGACCGGATGAAGGACATGATCATCTCGGGCGGCGAGAATGTCTATCCGGCCGAGGTCGAAAGCGCGATCTTCGGTCACCCCGCGGTGCAGGAGGTCGCGGTGATCGGCATCCCCGACCAGAAATGGGGCGAGACGGTGAAAGCGGTCGTCGTCGCCAAGCCCGGGATGAGTATCGAAGAAGCCGACATCATCGCCTGGGCCCGCGACCGCATCGCCGCCTTCAAGGCCCCGCGCAGCGTCGATGTGATCGAAGCGCTGCCGAGGAATGCGAGCGGCAAGATTTTGCGCAAGGACCTGCGCGCGCCCTATTGGGAGGGGTATGAGCGGATGGTGAATTGAGAGACGGCTATTGACCGATTGCGGACATGAGAAAAGCCCCGCATTGTAAGCGGATGAAGTGGCTGACATTTGCAGTGCTGCTGGCGCTCACGGCCTGTGCAAGGGTTGAGGATGTGTTCGTCGTGCGAGATGACCAGAAACTCGTCGAGGAAGCCACGCTAGACCTATGTGGTGCCGAGATAACGCTAGCACGCCTAGGTGAGCAATTTATTGGCAGAAAATCAATAGATTGCGAAGGCAGCGGACAAATCAAGCTTCGTTACACGACCGGTGAAAAGCATGAGTGCATTGTCGGCTATGTCACGCCAGGGGCCGGGCAGCACTTCAGTTTTCGAGCCACGAAAAAGGGTTGCGAATAGTCGCTACCTTGCGTCCGCTCCCCACCCCAAAGCCGTCGTGGAACTTAACCCCTCTGGCGCTCGCGCGCCCGCCTGAACCCGTCACGCGCCATGCACCGCGCCAGCCACGCGGTCGTGGCCTCGCCCAGAACATCCTCCGCGCCCAGCGTCGTTGCCAGAAACGCCGCATAGCCGATGACGATGTCGGCGACCGTGAAGCGTCCCGCGACCAGCCACTCGCGCCCGTCCGCCAGCGCCGCCTCGATGCTCCGCGCCCGCCCGCCGAAGAAGGCTTTATAGTCCGCGACCGCCTGCGCCAGCCGGCGCTCCTCGGGTTCGATGCGGGTGTAGCGGATCATGATCGCGAGCGGGAAGGTCAGCGTCGCGTCGCTGCGGTGGAGCCAGTTGCGGTAATCCCAATAATCGTCCTCGTCGCGGCGCACTTCCAGCCCCGTCCCTTCGGCGATCCGCTCGCAGATCGCGGCCGATTCGGTCATCAGCCGCCCGTCTTCGACCCAGCCGGGAACGGTCATCAGTGGGTTCACCGCGCGGTAGTCGGGTTCGAAAGCGCGCGGCGGGAATTTCAGGACGCGCAGATCGACATCGATCCCGGCCTCCTCGACCGCCCACAGGCAGCGGAGCGAGCGGGCATCGGGGCAATGATAGAGTATGGGCTGGCTCATGCGGCGACTTCCTTCACGCGTTCGATATGGCGGCGGTGCTCGCGCCAGGCGATGAACAGGCCGCTCGCGACGATCAGCGGCGCGCCGGCCCAGGTCGTGTCGGCGGGCAGGGTGCCGAAGAACCACCAGCCGCAGGCGATCGACCAGAGCAGGCTCGAATAATCCATCGGCGTCACCACCGACACCGGCGCGAGGCGCAGCGCGCCGGTCAGCGACAGCTGCGCCACCGCGCCGAGCAGGCCGAGCCCGGCGAGCAGCCCCCACTCCGCCGCGCCGTGCGGCGTGATGACGAAGGGCAGCGCAATCCCCAGCGGGATCAGCGAGATCAGGCTGAACCAGAAGACGATCGTCAGCGCGCTTTCGGTGCGGCCGAGGTCGCGAACCTGGATCGTGATCAGCGCCGTCATCACCGCGCCGCCGAGCGCGATCAGCGTGCCGAGCCCGTGTTCGCCCGCGAAGCCCTGGGTCAGCAGCGAGGTCGGGTTGAGCACGATCAGCACCCCGACGAAGCCGACGAACACCGCGCTCCAGCGCGCCGGGCCGACGCGCTCGCCGAGCAGCGCGGCGGCGAGGAAGACGCAGATGATCGGCACCGACAGGTTGATCGTCGTCGCCTCGGCCATCGGCAGATAGATCATGCCGCCGAAATTGAGCGCCATCCCGGTCAGCCCCATCGCGGCGCGGCGCGCGTGGACGCCGATCCGCCGGGTGCGGAACATGCCGAGCCCGCCGTGGGTCAGCGCCCACAGGACGAGCAGCGGCAGCACCATCGCCTGCCGCCAGAACAGGCTTTCGACGATGTGAATCCCGTCGGCGGCGATATATTTGACCAGCACGAACATGAACGATAGGCTGGCCATCGCGAGCAGGCGCAGCGCGATGCCGCCGAGATAATGCTGCGGAGCGGCGGAGGAGGGGGACGCGGCGGCGGTCATGGGCCTTCGCGCATATCAGGCGAGTTGCGATAAGCAACCCGTCATCCCTCTTGCCCGCGCCCTGCAATCGGGCTAGGGGCGCACTCCGGCCTAGGGGTATAGCTCAGCTGGTAGAGCATCGGTCTCCAAAACCGAGGGTCGCGGGTTCGAATCCTGCTGCCCCTGCCATCGTTTCGATGGCTCGCCGGACTATCACGCGGCTAAGCGTTGGCTGCTTGCGCGGAATAAGCGAAAGGGCAGGAAAAACCCCGCCGAGCCGGTTGGCGCGACGGGGTTACCCACATCCCTGGGTCGCATGGAGAGATGCAAGGCAGGGGCCGGTCTATCGGCGCTTGACTTGGATGTCCTGAAGACGATCTAAAGAATTTGTGAAGGCGCGCGCATCGCGCCCGATCGCAAGCAAAAGGGGCCACGTCCCCGCCGGCCTCGTCGGTTGCGGGGCGGGTGTCAGGTCCGGGACGGCCCGGCAGCCGATAAGGAGCTGTCATGCCCTGGATCTATCTTGCCATCGCCGGCCTGTTCGAGGTCGTCTGGGCCTTTTCGATGAAACAGTCGGAGGGGTTCACGCGGCCGGGACCGACCGCCGTCACGATTGCCGCGATGATCGCGAGCTTTGCCTTGCTGTCGCTGGCGATGAAATCGCTGCCGCTGGGCACCGCCTATACCATCTGGACCGGAATCGGCGCGGTGGGGGCGTTTCTGGTCGGCGTCGCGATCCTCGGCGAAACCGCGAGTGCGATGCGCATCGTGGCCGCGCTGCTGATCGTGTCGGGGCTGGTGCTGATGAAGCTGTCGTCGCCCGCCTGAATCGCAAGCGCTTGCCAAGGCGGAGGCGCACGGGTAAAGGCCGCTTCATTCGGACAGTTGCGCCGTTTCCTCCCGCCTTTCGCCGGCATCGCCGGGGAGGGTGGGCGGACACTTGCCCAAAGCGCGCTTGACGCGGAAGGGGCGGCAACCCATCTGCTCGAAACCCAGATGCTTGAAGGACAGGACGATCGATATGGCGAGGCCCAAGATTGGCGAATTCGTCAACCAGGTGAAAACCGAAGCCACCAAGATCGTGTGGCCGTCGAGCCGCGAGACGGTGCAGACGACGATCATGGTGCTGATCATGACGACCATCCTCGCGCTCTTCTTCTTCGGCGTCGATTCGGTTTTCAAATTCATCGTCAGCTGGCTGACGTCGCTCGCGCGCTAAGCGCGGCACCGCAGGGATAAAAGGGACACGCATCATGGCGCGCTGGTACATCATTCACGCCTATTCGGGCTTTGAGAACAAGGTTCGCGATTCGGTGCTCGCCGAGGCCGAACGCATGGGCCTGACCCAGCTCGTCGAATCGGTCGAGGTGCCGGTCGAAACGGTCACCGAGGTGAAGCGCGGCAAGAAGGTGCAGGCCGAACGGAAATTCTTCCCCGGCTATGTCCTCGCCAAGCTGACGATGACCGACGACGTTTATCACCTCGTCAAGAACACGCCGAAGGTCACCGGCTTCCTCGGCTCGATGGGCAAGCCGCAGGCGATCAGCGAGGCCGAGGCCGCGCGCATCCTCAATAGCAAGGAAGAGGCCGCGGCGCGCCCCAAGACCGAAATCCGCGTCGATTACGAGATCGGCGATCAGGTCAAGGTGCTCGAAGGCCCGTTCGCGAGCTTCAACGGCCTCGTCGAGGAACTCGATTTCGACAAGGCGCGCGTCAAGGTCAGCGTGTCGATCTTTGGCCGCGCGACCCCGGTCGAGCTCGATTTCGAGCAGGTCGAACGGATGAAGTGACGACCCCGACAGGTCGTCATCCCCGCGCAGGCCGGGATCTCCATCGTTATCGCGCGGTCTGTCAGGAAAGGGCGAGGGATTGTCGGCGCCAAACTCACTGACCTCCACCGAAATCCAGGCGCGCGTCGATCGCGCGCGCGAAATCCAGTCGGCCTTTTCGCCCGAAAAGGTCGTCGCGGCGGTGACGCGCCTGTTCGATCTCGAACGCGTGCCGGGGCTCGAGGACGAATTTACCTTCCCCGCCTTCAACAAGCCGACGCGCCAGCGCATCTTCGGCGGACAGGTGATCGCGCAGGCTCTCGTCGCCGCGGCGCGGACCGTCGATCCCGCCAAGACCGCGCATTCGCTCCACGCCTATTTCCTGCGCGGCGGCGACGAGGCGAAGCCGCTCCATTTCCGCGTCCATCGCGACTTCGACGGGCGCAGCTTCGCGAACCGCCGCGTCGTCGTGCGGCAGGACGGCAAGGTCATCTTCAACCTGACCGCCTCCTTCCACGCGCCCGAGGCGGGCGCCGCGCACCAGGCGCCGATGCCCGACGTGCTGCCGCCCGAACAATGCGCCGAGTTCGTCGAAAATCTGGCCGCCGATCCGAACGTCAGCGACGCGCAGCTCGACCGCATGGCGCGGCTCCGCCCGTTCGAGATCCGCAGCTTTCGCCCGTCGTCGGTCGAAAAGGGCACGACGCATTATCAATGGTATCGGCTCGCGGCGCCGATCGGCGACGACCCGCTGCTCCACCGCGCTTTTCTGGCCTATGCGTCGGACATGGGGCTTTTGTCCTCCTCGCTGCTGCCGCACGGCTTCACCTGGTCGACTCCGGGCCTGTTTTCGACCAGCCTCGACCATGCGATGTGGTTCCACGACGACGTCCGCGCCGACCAATGGTTCGTCTATGTGATGGACAGCGACTGGACCGGCGCCAGCCGCGGCATCAACCGCGGCCTCGTCTATCGCCAGGACGGCACGCTGATCGCATCGGCGATGCAGGAAGGGCTGCTGCGCATCACCCCGCCCGAAGCCGGCGCATAAGGCTTGTTTTCTTACGTCTTTGCGCCTATGCGCGCCGCTTCGCGTCAGATAAGGACGTGATTCCGCGCGGGAGGAAGGGGTGATGCCCTTCCGTTCGACCGCTTATTTTGAGCCCTGGACCCGTCCGGGGCGATAGAAAGAAAGGAGGCCATCATGGCCAAGAAGATCAGCGGCTACATCAAGCTGCAGGTGCCCGCCGGCACCGCCAACCCCTCGCCGCCGCTCGGGCCGGCGCTGGGTCAGCGCGGCGTCAACATCATGGAATTCTGCAAGGCGTTCAACGCCGCGACCGATTCCATGGAAAAGGGCACGCCGACCCCGACCATCATCACCGTCTTCGCCGACAAAAGCTTCACCTTCGTCACCAAGACGCCTCCGGCGACCTATCTGATCAAGAAGGCCGCGAACCTGAAGTCGGGTTCGAAGGAGCCCGGCAAGATCAGCGGCGGCAAGATCGCGCGCTCGAAGCTCGCCGAAATCGCCGAGATCAAGATGAAGGATCTCAACGCCAACGACATCGAACAGGCGACGAAGATCATCGAAGGCAGCGCCCGCTCGATGGGCCTCGAAGTGACGGAGGGCTGAACCCATGGCTAAGCTGACCAAGAAGCAGAAGGCCCTCGAGGGCAAGGTCGACGCGCTGAAGCTGCACGGCGTCGATGAAGCGATCAAGACGGTGCGCGAGCTGGCCTCGGCCAAGTTCGACGAGACGCTCGAAATCGCGATGAACCTGGGCGTCGATCCGCGTCACGCCGACCAGATGGTCCGCGGCGTCGTCACGCTGCCCGCCGGCACCGGCAAGGACGTCAAGGTCGCCGTGTTCGCGCGCGGCGACAATGCCGACAAGGCGCTGGCCGCCGGTGCCGACAAGGTGGGCGCCGAAGACCTGATGGAAGACATGCTTGCGGGCAACCTCGACTATGGCCGCGTCATCGCGACGCCGGACATGATGGGCATCGTCGGCCGCCTCGGCAAGACGCTGGGTCCGAAGGGCCTGATGCCGAACCCGAAGCTGGGCACCGTCACCCCGAACGTCGCCGAAGCCGTGAAGGCCGCCAAGGGCGGTCAGATCGAATTCCGCGTCGAAAAGGTCGGCATCATCCACGCCGGCATCGGCAAGCTGTCGTTCGGCGAGGAAAAGCTCCGTCAGAACTTCGACGCCTTCGTCGATGCGATCGTCAAGGCCAAGCCGGCCGGCGCGAAGGGCAAATATGTCCGCAAGATCGCGCTGTCGTCGTCGATGGGCCCGGGCGTGAAGGTCGACACGGCCGACGTCGCCGGCGCCTGACCGGCACCGACATCGATACAGGGAAGGGCCGGGGGAAACTCCGGCCCTTTTCTTATGGGCCGCTTTGGGGTGGGGAGCGGACTAACGCTTAGGAGGAGGTGTGGGCACGAAAATCGGATCTGGATTTTTTCCCCCACGACACAGCTCAAAGTTACCCGCTTCCTCATCTTGGAACCGGGTTGGCCACCCTCCGATGCAATCGGTTGGCGTTAGATCAATTCCGTCCACTATTGCGATCGACATCGAATTAATTCGGGCTTCCCCAATGATGCAATTCAAATTGGCTTTTGGTATTCCATCGATTTTGACAAATGATGATCCAGCGTAATCTGGCAGAGACGTGTCCGTAACGAACTGCTGGACCTTGCAATCCCTAATGATCTTTGCACTCGTTGGGCCGTCCTCGAGCTTGTAGTTTGGTCCCAGAATGTGCTCGTAATTGTCATCGACGATGCGGAGATATTGCGGGGCATCTTCTTTCGACAACCACGCTGCCGTGGCAGCGCTTGCCAGCGCCAGTGCTGCACCAGCTAACATTCCTATTAGAAAAGGCCGACGGTTCATCCCAATGCTCATGAAGGAAACTTACTCGTGTTTCCAATGTCCGCAATCGGTCGAATGCCGCCCTGCCTCACCCCGCCGAAAACAGCTTCGTCCCCACCACGCCGACGACGATCAGTGCCATGAAACCGACTTGCGCGCCGCTCACTTTCTCGTCGAACAGCATGATCCCGCCGATGATCACCCCGACGGCGCCGAGTCCGGTCCAGATCGCATAGGCGGTGCCCGCCGAAATCTCGCGCATCGCCAGCGCGAGCAGCGCCATGTTGACGAAGCTCAGCGTGACGGGAACCGCCGATGCCTGCCATGTCCCGAGCGTCGCCGCCCATTTGAGGCTCAGCGCCCAGCAGATTTCGGTGAAAACGGCGACGGCCAGGATGATCCATCCCACGAGCATGTCCTTTCAGATCGGCGGGCTCGGGGAGAGAGCGCATGCCGGAAACCCGAAAGAGGCACGCAAAGGCGCGGCTGGACCGCGCGGGCGCGTTTAGACGGAGATTTCGTCAAAGGGAACCGTCATTGCGAGCGGAGCGAAGCAATCCAGAGCAGGCGTAAACCGCTCTGGATTGCTTCGCTTCGCTCGCAATGATGGCTGCTGCAGGACTCGCCCCTCAGCCGCCCAGCCATCCCGCGACATCGACCGCGACCTTGTTGGCGGCGCGGGTCAGCGCTTCGCCGACGGGTTTGGCTTCGACCTTGCCGGCGATCGGCTCGCGCGCTTCGAAGCGACGCTGGGTGACGCTCTTGCCGCCGGCCGAGACCAGCATCGCCTGATAGACGACGACCGCCTCGTTCGCGCGCGCGTCGACTCCGAAATCCATGAGCTGCCCCGCAAGCTGCTCGCCCGGAGCGGTCAGATATTGCCCCTCGTCGAGGACGACCCGCGCGGTGCGCGCGGCGACGGTTTCGGAGACGAGCCGCTGGAACAGACGCTGCGGCGCTTCGACCCATTGCGCGTCCTTGACATAGGCGACGCTGGCATCGTCCTGCTGCACCGGAATGCGCGGAGTGCGCAGCTTCTGCGGCGCGGTGGGAATCAGGATGGTCAGCGTCGCCGCGTCGCTCGCGGTGCGCGCCGTCCCGGCGGTCGGCGCCGCGTCGGCGTCGAGCGTCAGCAGAAAGGGCGGCGTCTTTCCGCCCAGCCCGATACAGCCGGAAAGCGTTACCGCCGCGGCCGCGACGAGCAGGGAAGTGCGGAGCGTTCGCATTGTCGGCATCCTCATTTCTTGTAATCGGGCAGCTTGCTGCCGCCGAGCACCGCGCCGGCGCCCTGCTGATCGAGCTTGTCGGTCAGGCTCGACAGCGAGGCGGAGGTGCGGCGCAGGTCGCGGATCAGCGCATTGGCTTCGGGAACGGTGGTGTCGCTGAAGGTCTTGAGCCCCGGCCGCGCGTCGGCGATCGCCGCCTCCAGCGTTTTCATCGATTCATTCGCCGATTTCAGCGTATCGCGCAGATTGGCCATCGCCGGGTCGACGTTGCGGTCGATCGTCCCCTGCGCCGAGGCGGCGAGATTGCCGATCTGCTCGGCGGCGTTGCCCGTCTGCTGGATCGCGATGCGCGTATCGGCGAGCGCCTTTTCGAGCGCCGGGCCGTTGCGCGCGAGGATCGCGGTCGATGCCTCGACATTGTTGAGGATGCCCTTGATGCTCGCCTGATTTTCGTCGTCGACCAGCTCGGCGAGCCGTTCGGACAGCGTCGAGAGGCGCTGCAGCAGCTGCGGCGCGGTGTTGAGCAACTCGCCGAGCCCGCCGACGCGCGTCGGGATGACGGGCTTGCCCGCCGGTCCCTTGTCGGTGATCGGCGGGGCGCCCTTGACCGCGCCGTCGAGCGAAATCTGCGAGACGCCGGTGAAGCCGACGCCTTCGAGCGCCGCGGTCGTGCCCTGAAGGATCGGCACGCCCTCGTTCACCTCGATCCGCACGCGGACGAATTGCGGGTCGTCGGGCCACAGCGCGATTTCGCGGACCTGCCCGGCGGGGACGCCCGAAAACTGCACCTGCGCGCCCTTGTTGAGGCCGTCGACCGACTGTTTGAAAAAGATGTCGTAGGCGCGCTTCGTGCCGCCGCTGTCGTTCGCGAGCCAGACGAAGAACACCGCGAGCGCGGCCATGAAGAAGAGGACGAACGCGCCGACGAGCACATTGTTCGAGCGTGTTTCCATCAGCTTTTCCTATCCTGCCGCTCTGCCGCGATATTGCAGCCGGCGGCCGCCCGTCCGCGCGGGCCGTTGAAATAATCCTGTATCCACGGATGCTCGGTGGCAAGCAGTTCCGGGATGGTGCCGACCGCGATCACCTTCTTCTCCGCCAGCACCGCGACGCGGTCGCAGGTCGCATAAAGCGAGTCGAGATCGTGGGTGATCAGGAAGACGGTGAGCCCCATCGTGTCGGCGAGCTCGCGGATCAGCTCGTCGAACTTGGCGGCGCCGATCGGGTCGAGCCCTGCGGTGGGTTCGTCGAGAAAGAGCAAAGCGGGGTCGAGCGCGAGCGCGCGGGCGAGGCCGGCGCGCTTGACCATGCCGCCCGACAGTTCGGCGGGAAATTTCGGCCCGGCATCGGGGGGCAGGCCGACCATCGACACCTTGTAGGCCGCGATCTCGTCGAGCAATTGCTGGTCGAGCCGCGGATAATATTCGCGCAAGGGAACCTGGATATTCTCGGCCACGCTCAGCGTCGAGAAGAGCGCGCCGCCCTGGAACATCACCCCCCAGCGGCGGCGGAGGTCGCGCGATTCCTCGGCGTCGGTGATGGTGTCGAGCGTCTTGCCGTAAACCTCGATCTCGCCCGCGGCCGGGGTCTGGAGCCCGACGATCGAGCGCATCAGCACCGACTTGCCGGTCCCCGATCCGCCGACGACGCCCAATATCTCGCCCGAGCGCACGTCGAGGTCGAGCCCGTCATGGATCACCGCGTCGCCGAACTGGTTGCGCAGCCCGCGAATACGGATCGCATATTCGAACGTCTCGGGCCGCACCGCGTCGGCGGCGGCCAGTTCCTCCTTGATCTCGGCCCGGCTTTCCTCGCTCATCAATTCCATCCCAGCGACGAGAAGAAGACCGCGAAAAAAGCGTCGAGGACAATGACGAGGAAGATCGCCGCGACGACCGCGGAGGTCGTGCGCTTGCCGACCTCCTCGGCATTCTGGCGCACCTGCATCCCTTCGTAACAGCCGGTGACGCCGATCAGGATGCCGAACACCGGCGCCTTGATCAGCATGATCCAGAAATCATGCATCGGAATGATCTCGCGCAGCCGCTGCACATAGGTGAGGGGCGGGATGCCGAGCCCGGCCCAACAGAAGATCCCGCCGCCGATGATCGCGCAGATGCTGGCGTAAAAGCCGAGCAGGGGCATGGTGATCGTCGACGCGGCGACGCGCGGCAGCACGATCGCTTCCATGGGCGACACGCCGATCGTCCGCATCGCGTCGATTTCCTCGGTCAGCTTCATCGTGCCGATCTGCGCTGCGAAGGCCGATCCCGATCGCCCCGCGACCATGATCGCGGTCATCAGCAGGCCAAGCTCGCGGATCGAGGCGCGGCCGACGAGGTTGATCGTGAACACCTCCAGCCCGAATTGCTCGAGCTGCACCGCGCCCTGCTGCGCGATGACGATGCCGATCAGCAGGCTCATCAGGCCGATGATGGGGAGGGCGTCGACGCCGACGGTCTGGAAACGGGTGACGACCGCGTGCCAGCGCAGCCGCCGCCGCGCGCGAATCTGGATGCCCAGCGCGATGATCATTGCGCCGAAGAAATCGATGATGCCGATCAGTTCGCCCCAGACCGCGAGGCTTGCCGTGCCGACCTGTTCGAGCATCCGCTCGATCGCCGAGCGGCGACCCAGGTGGACGCGATATTCGCTCTTGTCGTCCTTCAGCGCTTCGAGCAGCCGTTCGGCCTCGGGGCTCGCGCCGGTGACCTTGGCGCCATATTCGTTGACGGTGCGGGTGACGATCCAGGCGCCGACGGTGTCGATCCGTTCGACCCCCGACAGGTCGATCGACGCGACCGGCCCGACGGCGTCCAGCCTTTGCGGAAGGTCGCCGAGGCGCGCCAGCGTCAACCGGCCAGTGAAGCGAACCGCGGCCCCGCCGGCGCCGTCGCTATAGTCAAAGTCCGCCCTGGCCACCATCTCGCGGGGGACATTGTCTTATTTGCCCTGACACGGCAAGCAATTCCGGCCCCTTGGCCGCGGCGGCGCGGCGCCCTATTGTCGGTTCCATGGAAACGCCATCCGCCCCGCCCGCGACCGATCCCGTCCATCGCGTCGCGATGTACGATATGGACCGGACGATCACGCGATCAGGGACTTACAGCGGGTTCCTGATGCATGTTGCGAGGCGGCGCCAGCCGTGGCGCCTGCTGCTGCTGCCGCTCGTCGGACTCGCGGGCGCGGCTTATGCGCTGCGCCTGATCGACCGGTCGCGGCTGAAGGCGATCAACCTCCGCCTGCTTGTCGGCACGCGCTTTCGCCGCAGCGAAATCGCGCCGCTTGCCGAAAGCTACGCCGACAAGGTGGTCGCGCGCGGGCTGCACGCCGCGGCGCTCGACCAGATCGCCGCCGACCGCGCGGCAGGCTATCGGCTGCTGCTCGCGACCGCTTCCTTTCATCTCTATGTCGATGCGATCGCTCGGCGGCTCGGCATCGACGACGTGCTCGCGACGCGGCTCGACGAAGCCGACGGCGGCGACCATGTCCACGCACGGCTGGCGGGCGAAAATTGCTATGGCGAGGCGAAATTCGCGCGCATTTCGGACTGGCTCGCCGCGAACGAAATCACGCGGGATCAGGCGCACATCCGCGCCTATTCCGATCATGTCTCCGACCATCCGATGCTGCACTTCGCCAACGAAGCGGTCGCGACGACGCCGTCGCGAAAGCTGAAGAAGCTGGCGCCGACGATGGGCTGGCAGGTGGTGGACTGGCGGGCGCGGAAGTGAAAAGCCCCTCCCCTTCAGGGGAGGGTGTGGTTTACACCGCGTCCAGCGCCTGCGCGAAATCGGCGATCAGGTCGTCGGCATTTTCGATCCCGATCGACACGCGCACCAGATTGTCGGTGATGCCCAGCGCCTTCTTGCGCTCGTCGGGGACCGACAGGTGCGTCATGGCGGCGGGGTGGCTCGCGAGCGTCTCGGTGCCGCCGAGGCTGACCGCCAGCTTGGCGATCTTGAGCGCGTCGAGGAAGCGGAAGCTCTCGGCCTCGCCGCCCTTGATGAACAGCGAAAAGGTCGATCCCGCGCCCGAGCAATGGCGGTCGAAGATGTCCTTCTGCCGCGGATCGGCGATGAAGCCGAGATAGCCCAGCCCCTCGACCTTCGGATGATCGCGCAGGAAGGTACAGACCTTCAGCGCATTCTCGCCCGCGCGGCTCATCCGGAGCTCGAGCGTTTCGAGGCTGCGCAGCAGCATCCACGCCGTGTTGGGGTCGCAGATCGTGCCGATCGTGTTGCGCATCGGGCGGATGACGTCGATCAGCCGCTGGTCGCCCGATACGCCGCCCGCGACGAGGTCCGAATGGCCGCCGGCATATTTGGTGAGGCTGTAGACGACGAGTTCGGCGCCCTGCTTCAGCGGCTGTTGCCAGAGCGGGCCGAGGAAGGTGTTGTCGATCGCAATTGCGGGCTTTTGCTCGCCGGGGAAGGCCGCGTCGCGCGCTGCGCGCACCGCCTCGACGTCGACGAGCGCGTTGGTCGGGTTCGCCGGGCTTTCGAGATAGACGAGCGACACTTTACCGCCCTTTTCATCGGCGAGCGCCTTGGCGCGCGCCAGAATCGCGTCGAGTTCCTCGCGCGTAGCGCCGGCGGGGAAATCGACGAAGCCGACGCCGAAGCGCGACAGGATGCGCGCGATCAGCGTCTCGGTCGCGGCATAGAGCGGCCCCGAATGGACGATCACGTCGTTCTGGCCGACGAGCGCGAGGAGCAGCGTGGCGATCGCCGACATGCCGCTCGAAAAGACGAGGCTGTCGTCGGCGCCGTCCCAGACCGCGAGCCGATCCTCGAGGATCTCCTGGTTCGGCCCGTTGAAGCGCGAATAGACGAGGCCGTCGGCGGGGCCCTGGCGCTTGCCGGTGATATGCTCGAAGAAACGCTTGCCCGCGGCGGCGCTTTCGAAGGCGAAGGTCGAGGTGAGGAAGATCGGCGGCTTCAGCGATCCTTCGGAAAGCACGGGGTCATAGCCGAGCCCCATCATCAGCGTCGCGGGGCTGAGGTCGCGGTCGCCGATTTTTTTGCCGTTCGTCTTGGGGGTGCCGCGCATGGCCATGGGAATGCTCCTGTGAATGATCGGCCACGCTATAACAGCACCGGTTTCGATTGTAACTAAATTGCGCGGGCGGTGGCGACGTGATTTGGCTTTTGACAGGCCCGACCAACCCTTTCCCGTCACCCCGGACTTGATCCGGGGTCCCGCTCAGCGACGGTGGAAAGCGGGACCCCGGATCAAGTCCGGGGTGACGAA